>NZ_ATUS01000002.1 GCF_000420325.1 Spongiibacter tropicus DSM 19543
GCTTGCGGGATATTTAGCGCTTCAACCGGTGGCTGAAGGCCTGTCTCTGCAAGCGAGGAGGCGCATTATAGAGACCCGACAAAGAGAGTCAACAGCTTTTTCGAAGTTTTTTAACTCTTTGAAGAAAAAGAGAAAAAATGATCAATCCGTATACAATTGCGTCGAAATAACTAGAGCGCACTTGCCAGGCAATGTGCAGCCAGGCGAGCAGCATGATGGGATACATGAGCATGTGGACACGCCGCCAGCTGCGGCGCAGGCGCCGAACGCTCCAATTGTTCGACGTAACCGCCATCGGCAGCATCAGCAGCCACGCAGAGACGCCCGCAATAATATAGGGCCGCTCCGAAAGCTCTTCTCCGACAACCGCCCAATCCCAGAAGAACAGATAGTTGCTGACCACCACGAGGTGGAGTGACACATAGAAGAAGGCCAGCAGCCCCAGCGTCCGCCTAAAACGCAGCAACCAAGCCGCGCCGAACCACGACCGGAGAGGGCTGACCGCGAAGCAGGCAAGCAACAGCCAAAGCGCCCACTCCCCGGTTTCAACAATCAAGGCCTTTACCGGGTCTGTACCCAGGCCATTGCTCAACGCCGCATAAATGAGTGCCGCCAAGGGCAACATGGCCGCCACTATCAGCAACGGCTTACCAAAACGCAGCAGCGCCTCTTTTGCCATGCTCACACCTTACTGATTAATAGTAACGACGCAGGTTCATATCTTTATATAAGCTTGCCACCTGCTCGGCATAGCCATTAAACATCTGCGTTTTTATTCGCTGAGGGGCAAAGAGGCTGCTGGGCAACCGACGTTCATAGCGCTGACTCCAGCGCGGGTGGTCGACCTCGGGGTTCACATTGGCATAAAAACCGTATTCGTCGGGCGCAATGCGTTGCCAGCTACTGCGAGGCTGCTTTTCAGTAAAGCGGATTTTGGTGATGGACTTGATGCTTTTGAAACCGTATTTCCAGGGAACCACTAAGCGGATAGGCGCGCCGTTCTGATTGGGCAGTACCTTGCCATACATCCCGACACTCATCAGCGTTAGCGGGTGCATCGCCTCATCCATACGCAGACCCTCGGTGTAAGGCCAGTCGATGGTGGAGAACGCCGAGCGCTGCCCGCGCATTTCTGACGGGCGGAATAGCGTTTCAAACTGCACATACTTCGCCTTAGACGTGGGCTCAAAGCGGGCCAGCAGGGTGGATAACGGAAAACCGAGCCAAGGAATAACCATCGACCACGCCTCAACACAGCGCAGACGGTAAACACGCTCTTCTATATCCATGCCTTTCAGCAGATCTTCCAGATGGTAGCGCCCGGGCTTACCCACCTCGCCCTCGACCTCGATTGACCAAGGGTCTGTTGTCAGTGCGGCTGCATATTGCGCGGGATCATCCTTAGCCGTGCCAAACTCATAGAAGTTGTTGTAGCTGGTCGCGTCCTTGAAAGGGGTCTGGGCTTCACCGGTGTAAAAAGGATTGTCTTCGGCAGTCTCTGCGGCGCGGTAGCTGAGCGCCTTCAACTCCGCCGCCGACACGCCACCCGGCAGAAGCGCAGCACCAGCCAAAGCGACAGCCCCCTTCATCAATCCCCGCCGTCGCAGGTAAACGGATTCGGGGGTAACTTCGCTACTGGGAATATCGGCTGGCTTGCGGATTAGCATCATTGCGCCCTCTGTTATCGATATAACTCAGATGCCGCCCCCGCGCTTTTGTTACACCGAGGGCGGTTTTTTGAGTCGTCGGTAGCTGGCCTGTACGGGACCAGAGAGCGCATAGACCAGCGCAATACCCAAGAGAATGCGCGCAGGATCGACGGAAATCAGGCCGAAGGCCAGCACCACCAGAATCATCACGACAAAAGGCACCCGCCCTTTAAAGTCGATTCCCTTGAAACTGTTGTAACGCACATTAACGATCATCAGCATGCCGATGACGGCCATCAGCAGCCCGGCTATTGCCGCCAACTCGATCGGTAATTCCTGAGCGACCCAACCTTCCTGCGCCGACACCCAAACAACCCCCGCCATCACCGCGGCGGCGGCCGGACTGGCCAATCCGGTGAAAAAGTTTTTATCGGCCGTATCGATCTGGGTGTTAAAGCGTGCGAGCCGCAGCGCTGCGCAAGACACATAAATGAAAGCCACCGCCCAGCCAAACTTGCCGAGTTCAGAGACGCCCCAGCTAAACACCACCAGCGCGGGCGCCACCCCAAACGACACCATATCGGCAAGACTGTCGTATTCCGCACCAAACTTGCTCTGGGCGTTCATCAACCGCGCCACGCGTCCGTCAAGACCGTCGAAGACCATCGACACAAAAATAGCAATGGCCGCCGCCTCAAACTGACCGTTCATGGCCGACACAATCGCGAAGAACCCAGAAAACAGCGCCGCCGTGGTGAACAGGTTCGGCAGTAGATAAATGCCCCGCTTGCGAACGGTCTTCCCGTTCTCCGAGATTTCCTCTTCGTGGTCATCGATCAGCAGCAGAGCCTCTTTTTCAAACTGCGGCATCGACTTCTTACCCGCTTGCTCATCAGCCATTTTTCAGCGTAGCTCCAGTAAGGAATGAAAGGCCCACATGATAAATTAATTGTCGCTGCGGTACGATGACTGCGCGCAATCCCAAAACGCACGCACCAGTACATCGGCCAGCCGCTGCCGTCGCACCACCACCCCAATGTCCATACTCGGCAGTTCCGGATCGAGCGTCACCACCCGCACCTTTTCACGCAGAAAGGACGTGTCTAACACCAGATCTGGCACCACGCCGATACCCAGCCCCAGCCCCACCGTCGACACAATAGCCTCATGACCGCTGACCTGCGCATAGACATTCGGCCGAAGCTGGCGATGGCGGAACCACTGCATAATCAAGTCCCGCGCCACACCACGCTCGGGAAGAATAAAAGGCAGACTCGCCAGCAAGGCTGCATCCACATCACCGCCGTGACGTGCAATCTGTTCGGAAACCAGGCAGGGAATATTCGGCACCAGCAACTGCAGCGCAGAACGACTCAACGGCAAGTAGTCCAGGCTCGACGGCAGCTGTGGCGGGCGCACAGTAATACCCACATCTTCCTTGCCCTCCGCGATACGATCCACGGCATCGGCCTGATCGCCGGTATGCAGTTTCAGGTCAATACCCGGATAACGCTGCCGAAACACTTCCAACACGGTATTTAATACACTGTACGAAGCGGTCACCGAGCAAAACAGGCTAATCTCCCCCTGCAAAGCCTCCCCTTGCTGATGCAGTCGCTGATTCAGCGACTGCCAGCTAAGCAAGGTCTGCTCAGCGTAACGCAACACCTCCCGCCCGGCAGCCGTCAAGCGAACCCGGCGGCGGTCCCGTTCGAACAACTTCACGCCCACCTCTTCCTCCAGGCGCTGAATCGCCCGACTCACTGCCGAGACACTCAAATGCATTGCCTCGCTGGTTTTGCCAAAATGCAGCGACTGGCTGAGATGGATAAAGACTTCCAGCTCTTTACTGTTCATTGGACGCCCACCTTTATCCCGATTTACTCAACACTCTATCGATTATATATCAATTTACGCAACACACTTCCCCTGCTAGAGTGCGCGACACTGGGAAAAGACTCCCACCCAATTTTTTTATCTCATCAATACCTAAGCAGGAGATCCCTCATGGGTCAGAACTACTTCAACAGCCTGCCGCTGCGCCTGCAGCTGGAAGAGCTGGGCAAATGCCGCTTTATGGATCGCAGCGAATTCGCTGATGGCTGCAACTACCTGAAAGGCAAAAAGATCGTCATCGTTGGCTGTGGCGCCCAAGGCCTTAACCAGGGTCTGAACCTGCGCGACTCTGGCCTGGACGTTTCCTATGCCCTGCGCGACAGCGCCATTGCCGAAAAGCGTCAAAGCTGGAAGAACGCTTCTGAGAACGGCTTCAACGTTGGCACCTACGAAGAACTGATCCCCACGGCCGACGTCGTAATGAACCTGACGCCCGACAAGCAGCACACCAGCGTAGTTAACGCGGTTATGCCGCTGATGAAAGATGGCGCCTGCCTGGACTACGCCCACGGCTTCAACCTGGTTGAAGAAGGCATGCAAATCCGTCCCGACATCACGGTTGTTATGTGCTGTCCGAAATGCCCCGGCACCGAAGTTCGTGAAGAGTACAAGCGCGGCTTTGGCGTTCCGACACTGATCGCCGTTCACCGCGAAAACGACCCCAAAGGTGAAGGCATGGCCATTGCCAAGGCATTGGCTTCCGGCACTGGTGGTGATCGCGCAGGCGTTCTGGAATCGTCTCCCATCGCGGAAGTAAAATCCGACCTGATGGGCGAGCAGACAATCCTCTGCGGCATGCTGCAAACCGGCGCCATCCTCTGCTTCGACAAGATGGTCGAAGAAGGTATCGAGCCCGGCTACGCCTCCAAGCTGATTCAGTACGGCTGGGAAACCGTCACCGAAGGTCTGAAGCACGGCGGCATCACCAATATGATGGATCGCCTGTCCAACCCGGCCAAGATCAAAGCATTCGAGCTGGCTGACGAGCTGAAAGACATCATGCGTCCGCTGTACGAGAAGCACCAGGATGACATTATCAGTGGTCACTTCTCCAAAACCATGATGGAAGACTGGGCCAACGACGACAAAAATCTGTTGGGCTGGCGCGCCGCCACCGCCGAAACTGCGTTTGAAAAGACGCCCGCTGGCGACATGGATATCAGCGAACAGGAATACTACGACCACGGCATTCTGCTGATTGCCATGTGTAAAGCCGGCGTTGAGCTGGCCTTTGAGTGCATGGTTGCTGCCGGTATGAAGCCCGAGTCTGCGTACTACGAGTCGCTGCACGAAACGCCGCTGATCGCCAACACCATCGCGCGCCGCAAGCTCTATGAAATGAACGTGGTTATCTCCGATACTGCTGAGTACGGCTGCTACCTGTTCGATCACGCCTGTCGTCCGCTGCTGAAAGACTTCATGAGCAAAGTCTCTACTGACGTTATCGGCAAAGGTATTGATGTGAAGGACTTGGGTGTCGACAACCAGGAGCTGATTGCCGTTAACGCCGAAATCCGCAACCACCCGGTTGAAGTGGTTGGTCGCCAGCTGCGTAGCTACATGACGGCCATGAAGAAGATCGTTTGATAATTCTTCCGTCGACAAAAAGGGCGCCAGTGGCGCCCTTTTTTATTGCATCCCGGTTTTTATCCCGGCTAGTGATCTGCCAACCCCGCCAATCGATACTCCCGAGGTGTTTGTGCATATTCCATCTTAAACTGGCGACTGAAATAACCACTGTCATTGAAGCCACTCATTAACGCAATATCGGTAATAGAAACGCCTCTGAAGTTCTCATCTTTCAAATAACGAGCAGCTTGCTCCAGGCGATGACGGCTAATCCAGCGCGACAGACTTTCCGTCTCAGCCGAGTAGATCTGATGAATGTATCGCTTACTGATGCCCAATGCCTGAGAAATACTTGCCACACAGAGGTCCGCGTCAAACAGGTTATTCCGTACGTAATCCTGAATTTCTATCAGCCACTGCTCCCGCCCTCGCTTCTTTTCTAGCTGAAACGCATTCCGCTTACTGATACTGGAGCAAGTCAGCTCAATGACCGGGTTGATAATAAACAGCTCATCACTGATGCAGGTCTTGTGCGCGTTTTTTCTCAGCGTCAACAGTATTGAGCGCAGAATATTGGAGATGGTTTCACTCTCATCAAGAACATAGAGTTTATCTTTGCAGACCAGCTTACCAACGTTAAAAGCCTGCCCGAGCGGAATGAAAATAGAGAGCTGCCGAACGGCCTGTGACGACTCAAAATATATCTGTTGAGACGTATTCCAAACAAACACATTCCCGCGTTTCATCGCGTAGCGATTACCGCAAACATCCAATTGATAGCCATCGCCATCCACCACATAGGAGATGGCCAGATAATTCGTCATCTCAAGCTTTCCTTCACGCCAGCCACTCATCGGCAAGGCCAGAATATCGGTGAGAAAGCTGCTGCCAAAACTGTATTTTTTAACGTAAGCGGGAAGAGCCTGATCCGATGTCACCCCGGCATCGACGCCATTAAAGCTCCAACCCTCATGAGCCTTACTGAGCGCATGGCTAAAATGAGAAAACACCGAGAACGTCGGTGACGCCTGCGCCGTCCATTCTATATCCGGTGTCATAACGCCTCCTTTTTTATGTTTATTTCAGCTCAGTGTTACCACTCTCTCTTCAACAGAGTCAAGAAAGTAATAAACCAGCGTTACGGCCCTTCCCTTTAGTCCTATTTTTGCTTCGCTATTGTGAAAGCAGCCCATTTCAGACGGCGATAGGCTTCATAACCACACTGCCAACACAGTTATAAAACCAATAATTTACGAGTGTAAGAACTATGAACCGTCTGCAAGCTTATTGGAAACCCAGCGCGCTTATCGCGAGCTTACTCAGCACACCGGGGCATTTGGCCTTCGCCGAGCCCAACCAGCACACCAGCCGTCAGGTTGAGGAAGTTGTCGTAACGGCAAGGAAAAAGTCGGAAAGTCTCCAGGATGTACCGATTTCCATCACCGCCTTCACAGGAGACAGCATCCGCGACCTCGGATTCAGCGACACCCTGAGCATCGACGAGAAAACGCCCAACCTGGAGATCAAAACCTTCGGCGGCCAACCCAATATTTTCATCCGCGGTGTTGGCAACAATGACTTCAACGCCACCACTATCAGCCCTGTCAGTATTTACGTCGATGACGTGGTCATGGGCCTCACAGGATCGCAAAGCGCTCAGCTCTTCGACGTGCAGCGGATCGAGGTACTGCGCGGCCCGCAGGGCACACTGTTCGGTCGAAACACCACCGGTGGCGCAATTGCCTTTCACTCGAACATGCCCACCGAAGAAACGGAGGCCGGTGTACGCCTGACGCTGGGTAGCCACAAGCAACGCGATGTCGAAGGCTACGTTGGCGGCAAGCTCAGCCAGCGACTAAATGGGCGTCTGGCGGTAATTTCCACCACCAATGACGGCGACCGACGAAATGACTACAACGGCAAGGATGCCAACGCCAAGGAAGTCCACGCGCTGCGCGGCCTGTTCGATTTCCAAGCGACGGACAGGCTGCAACTGCTGCTTAATCTTCATGGCGCCGTAGACCGCAGCGACTTCAATCAGGGCAAACCCAGAGGTACCAATGCCTTTGGCTACACCGACCCGCACCCCAACAACAGCGGCCGACTCAACTTCAACGGCAAATCGCAGCACTATGGCGATACTCACGGGTTTAGCCTGACAACCACATTCGATACCGATGGTTTCACCCTGAAGTCCATCACCGGCTTCGAAAAAGCCTCGACCGACTATTGCGGCGATATTGATCACAGTCCGAGCTCGCTGGACGAAATCTGCTTCCATACCGACGGCGAGCAAATCACGCAGGAAATCAACATCTCCGGGGATATCGGCGATAACACCAGTTTGGTTACCGGCCTGTTTTTGCTTCGCGAAGATCTTGAGAACCTCACCGAAGCCAATCTGTTCGGGGATGCCCCCGCAGGATCACAACTTCCCGTCGTCGGCTATTCGACACGGGATACAAGCACCTACGCGCTCTACTCCGAACTGAATTACCGCTTCAATCCACGCTGGCAACTGACGGCTGGCCTCCGCTACACCTACGAAGAGAAAGAGGCGCGCCTGAAAAGCGACATGATCCCCAACTACTACAATGACCAAGCCAATGGCGCACCCATTGCCCTGGTACCTGAACGGCACTTATCCGAGAGCTGGGATGCGGTTTCCGGCCGGTTTGTCGTCGATTACCAGCCCACCGACGACTGGATGTTCTACGCCAGCCTATCCCGCGGCTTTAAATCCGGTGGCTTTAATCTGGGCTCCTTCTTCGACCCCAATGAAGTCACTCAAGTGGACCCGGAGTACCTCACGGCGTTTGAAATCGGCTCTAAATCCACCTTGTTTGACCGCAGGCTGCGTCTGAACAGCTCCGTGTTCTACTACGACTACTCGGAGCTGCAGGTCTACACCTATGTATCGGGCAGCACCCCCACCACCCCCGTGGTATTTGCTCTGGAAAATGCCGCTGACGCGAAGATCTACGGCGTAGAGCTGGAAGTGAATGCCCTGATCAGCGAACGGCTTTCCATGAATCTCGGAGGGGGTTACCTGCGCACAGAGTACAAGGACTTTATTTCCAGCGTGGGCGGTGACCTGTCAGGCAATCCCATGCCGGGCTCCCCAAAGGTCAACCTCAGCGTCGAATTCAGCTACGACCTGGGCGATATCAAAGAGTGGCAGGTAGAGGCGAAGGTCGACTACTCCTACACTGACCACCGCTACTTCAACGCGTTTAAAGATGAAGACGTGAGTTCACTCGGCAGTCACGAGCTGATCGGTGCACGCCTGTCCTCAACGTCCCCCAATGGCAAATGGAATATCGCGCTGTGGGGACGCAACTTGACCGATGAAGAGTACATCGTGGACAGCACCGATCTGGAGGGTAATTTCGGGTTCATCTCCGAGTTCTATGGCGATCGCCGCAGCATTGGCATCGACCTCAGCTACACGTTTTAACAGGAGATACACCCATGACTTTCCATCATAAATCCGTGCTGGTTACCGGGGCGAGCGGCGGTATCGGCGCAGAGATTTGCCGCCAGCTCACGACTTCCGGTGCCACGGTGATCGCCGTCGACATCAATGAAGCAGCCCTGCTTTCGCTGAAACAGGAACTGGGGACACAACTCGAAATCGTCGTTTGCAACCTTCGGCACGAGGAGCAGATCAGCGATCTGGCCTCGAAACTGTCAGGGCGATGCATTGACATACTGGTTAACAATGCAGGCGTGGGACGGTTTGTTGATTACAACTTCACCACGGAGGACTTTGACTGGCATTTCCATATCAATACCCGCGCCCCCATGCTGCTGGTCAAGCACTTGATACCCAACCTGAAACACAGCGCGGCACCCGCCATTGTCAACATTGCCTCGGTGGCCGCCCGTATTGAGTGGGCCAACCACTTCCTCTATTCAACCACCAAAGCTGCGCTCGAAAAATTTACCCACCATCTGGTTAAAGACCTGCCTTGGCTGCGCGCCAACGCGGTGCTGCCGGGGGTTATCGACACCGCAATACTGGAAGGTCTGGACAATATGAATCTCGACGAACTACGCGCCTACCTCGCCCAGGAGATTCCCTGCAAACGCATCGGTGTCCCTGCCGACATTGCCAACGCCGTCCTCTTCCTCAGCTCAGACCATGCCTCGTACATCAATGGCGCATCGCTGGTCGTGGATGGCGGGGTGATGCATTCAAATACCTGGGTAGGCCTTTAATCTCTTTCTGACAGGAGTTCATTTATGTCAAACGCAGTATACGTTCTGGGCGGTGCACAATCTGACTTCGCCCGAGACATGCACAGTGAAGGCCTGAGCGTCTTCGATCTGTTCAAGGAAACATTAGCCGAAGCACTCGAGCAATGCGATTTACCCGCGGAAGACATTCAACGCGGGCATGTTGGCAACGCCTCCGGCGACGTATTGACCGGCTATGCGCAGATGGGTGGCTTTTTCGGCATGGCCGATCACCGCCTTGCCGGAATGCCAGCCGGGCGACACGAAGCCGCCTGCGCCTCGGGCAGCATGGCTCTGTTGGGCGCCATGGCCGATATCAGCGCGGGCTACTATGACGTGGTCTGCGCAGCCGGTGTAGAGGTAATGGGGGTCGACACCGCAAACCTGAAAGAGTTTGCCACCGTTGACCAAGCTATTGGCAGCCACGCCTGGCCCTCGGAACGCAAACAGGGCCACTGGGTCTGGCCCTATCTGTTCAGCCAGTTCCTGATCGACTACCGCGAGCGCTATGGCGTTGACTACCGCCACCTTGGGGAAATCACCCGACTGAACTTGGAGAATGCCCGGAAAAACCCCAATGCCCGAGGTCGCAGCTATGCCTCAACGCCAGCCTGCTTTATCGAAGACGACGTTGCCAATCCGAAATCCATGGATGAGTTTCGCAAGCACGATACCTGTCGCACGGCAGATGGCGCCGCCTTTGTGTTTCTAGCCAGTGAAGCCTATGCGCGCAGCTACGCACAGCGGCGCGGTATTCGCTTTGAAGAGATTCCACGCATCAAGGGCTTCGGCCACGCCACCATGCCAACCGAGCTGCAAACCAAGCGGGAAATCAATCAAAAATCGGGTAGCCCGTACTATATGCCGCACCTGCACAACACCATTCAACAGGCTCTTCAGCGTGCCAGCTTCTCAGCAGTCACCGACGTTGACCTCATGGAAGTTCACGACTGCTTCAATATCTCTGAGTACATGATTATTGACCACAGCGGGCTTGTGCAGCCCGGATGCGCCTGGCAGGCCATCGAAGATGGCAGCATCGCCCCCGGCGGTAGGTTGCCGGTCAATCCCAGCGGCGGCCTGCTGGGCGCAGGTCACCCCATCGGCTGTACCGGGGTGCGCATGGCACTGGATGCTTACAAACAGGTCACTGGCCAAGCAGGCGACTACCAAATCGGCGGTGCAAAAAACGCCATGACGGTGAATGTTGGCGGAACGCTCACCACCACGGCAGCCCTCATTATAGGATGTGACGACTAATGACCTCGACAGACACACTCAGCACCCAGCGCAGCACCGAAGAGGTTGTTCGCCATCACCTGGCGTCCCTGCTGGACGGCAACATCGACCGCATTCTGACCGACTACGATGACTGCACCACGGTCTTCACCCCGGACGGCCCGGTCCAAGGCCTGGAGCCTCTGCGCCAGTTGTTCCAGAACTTTCTGGGCCAGCTCCCGCCGGGCAGCTTGGAAAAACTGGAGGTGTCCCGCCAGGATATTCGGGGCGACAGCGCCTATCTGCTCTGGCGCATTCCGGGACTGTTTGCACTGGGCACCGACACGCTGGTCATTCGAGACGGCAAGATTCGCCTTCAATCTTTCGCCATTGCCGCCAACTGAAAAAGGCAAGCAATAACCACCCGTCCGTTTGCGGCCCCCGGGGCCGCCTTTTTATACAGATACCACTCAGAACTGATAGCTCAACGACAGCTTGTAGTTGCGGGGCTGGCCGTACTCAAGCTGGCTATAGAAGCCGATCTGGCTGTAATACGTCTCGTCCAGCGCATTCTCCATATTGAACTGTGCAGCCAATTGCTCAGTGAACTGATAACGCAGCATCATGTTCACCAGGCTGTAGGCCTTTTGCTCCAGCCGTTCCTGCTGGCTCGTCACCGGATTGTCGACATCGGTGTAATTGTCGCCCTGCCAGTTCACCCCACCTGCGACCGTCAGCTTGTTCAACACGCCACCAAAGCGATAGGTCGTGTAGAGCTTCAGCATTTCCCGAGGCTGATCGGTATTCACCTTTTCGCCACTCGCATCCTCCGCGGTGAAACGGGTATAGCTAAAGCTGACATCCCAGCCGTCGGCCAGCTGGCCGACCAGCTCCAACTCCACCCCCTGAGTTTCCGCGCCATCAGCCTCGTAATAGGCCTGACCGAGCCCCCCGGTGCCGGGCACGGTTTCCCCGGCATCCAGCTGCCCCAACTTATCTTGTTCAATGCGGAAGACACTGACCGTGGTATGCAGTGCGTCATTAAAAAAGCGGCTCTTCACCCCAAGCTCCTGGCTCTTGCCGAGAACCGGGTCGAGGAAACGCCCCGTTATGTCCTGGAAATTCTGCGGCTGAAAAATCTCGGTATAGCTGAGGTACAGCTTATGCCTTGAACTCAGGTCGTACAGCGCCCCCGCATAAGGCACCCACACCCCGGACTCAGAAAACGCCACCTTGGTATTGCCAAAGGTATAACCGTCGCGCTCCCAATCCGACACCCTGCCGCCGACAATCACCTTAAACGCGTCGCTGACGGACAGCCGCGTAGCGAGATAGATGCCGGACTGCCGGGTGTCCATATCGACATCTTTGCTGCTGGCACCCCAGCTAGGCTTAGGATAGCGACCATCCCAATCATAGAAACTGCCGACGGGGGGCACGGAATTGACCGCACTCACATAACCGACTTCATTCTGATGGCTGTCGAGTACACCGAGTGTTAATTCATGCTGGCGCGAAAACAGTGTGTACTCACCGCTTAGCTGGGCGCTCAGGCTGGTCATTTCACGCTCGGTATCGGAGCGGCGCGGTGACGCACCCAGGCCATTTCCGGTGGCCTTATCGACTACGCCATAGAGATACACCAGATCAAGGTCGGCCTCATTAACACTGTGGTTAACGTTCAATTTAAGTCGCCAGTTGTTGCTGAAGTCATGGACAACATCGAGATAGCTGTTCTCGACGGTTGATGCCCACGATGTCCAACTTGCCCCCGTCGATGTAGACCGCGCCCAATCGGTTCTGGACCCGTCGCTATACCACACCGGCAGCCCACCCCAAGTTGAGCCTTCCGGCAGATTGTCCTGACGACTGCCCCCCACTCTCAGCAAGGTCTGCTCGGAAATATCGGCATCGACGACCGCATACACCGCCCGCTTGCGTTCGCTGGCGAAATCACGAAAGGAATCCGCATCTTCATACACGACCACAGTGCGGCCACGCAGTGAACCGCTGCGATTCAGCGCACTGCCCAGGTCGACCTCCAGACGGCGTGAGTTCCAGCGTCCGAGCGTCACCGTGGCGTCGCCGCTGAACTCGCGAGCATTGGCATGCTTGCGCACCAGATTGATCGAAGCCGAGGGATTCCCCGCTCCGGTCAACAGCCCGGTGGCCCCCCTAACAATTTCAATGCGCTCATACAGCGCCATATCACTCTGCGTTTCGCCAGCATCGCCACCGGACTGCCAAGTCACCGGCACCCCGTCAATTTGATAGTTGTCGATATCAAAACCGCGCGCCGAAAAACGCTGACGAGAACTGTCCAGCCCCTTGGCAGAGACACCCGCCGCATTATTTACCACGTCGGTCAACGAACGCAGGTCCTGATCTTCAATGCGCTGAGAAGTCATTACACTCACCGACTGTGGCGTTTCATAGAGTGTCAGACCCAGTCCCGTTGCGGTGTCAATTTGCTCGTTGATTGTGTATTTCCCGGTAACCACAATCTCTTCCGGCTTCGCCGGCGATGTCTGATCTGCCGATGCGCTAGCCGCAAAAGCGCTACCACCGGCGAACAGGCCTAATCCCAGAACAATGCGGGAAATCGAATAGCCAAGTTTGGTCATGTGCGAGCCTTATCGAAGGAAAATTTCCCGCACATTAAAGATAAGGATTATCATTATCAATAATAAGATAGCGACCCGCTATTCTCATCGCCCACGTCCAGTAACGTATATCTCCCGATTCATCGGGCTTTCCGCGCGGTTCACATTATATTGCTTGCGCCTTATTAATTTTAATGATAATCATTATCATAAATTCAGCAAAGTGAGACTCCACCATGTTATGCATCGACGCTTGGCTTGAACGGAAAGATCCTCAACTGCGACTGCTCAACAGTGACACCGGACGCGAGCACTGCCGCCTCAGCGGCGAGAGTCTGGAAGAGCTGATCAGCAGTGGTGAACTCGACCCCGCAGAGCTTTCGACGCGACCACTCAATGACCCCGATATCATTGCCACAGTGCTTCGCAGTCAGTGGCGACAACAATAAACCACAAACGCAATTGATAGTCATTATCAACTAATGATACAATGGGCCTCATCGCGCAGCGTCACCCAGCGGAGGCCCCAAGTGTCCAAGTTTATTCAGGAAACCGTCACGCATATCCATCACTGGAACGACTCCCTGTTCAGTTTCCGCACTTCACGGCAGCAATCCCTGCGCTTTGAAAATGGCCACTTCATCATGATTGGCCTGGAGGTTGAGGGAAAACCGCTGATGCGCGCTTACAGTGTGGCCAGCGCCAACTATCAGCCCGAATTGGAGTTTTTCAGCATCAAAGTGCCAGACGGACCACTGACCTCGCGTCTGCAGAACATTCAGGTTGGCGACCGGGTCATCATGAGCACCAAGCCCACAGGCACGCTCATTGCCGGGAATCTGAAACCGGGCAAGCACCTCTATTTGCTGGGTACGGGTACCGGGCTGGCGCCCTTTCTGAGCATCATTCGCGATCCGGACATTTATGAGCGCTTCGAAAAAATTATTCTCGTCCACGGCGTTCGTCATGTCTCCGAGCTCGCGTATCAACAACTGATTGAAGAAGCCTTGCCACAGGACGAATACCTGGGCGACTGTGTTCGCGAACAACTGATTTACTACCCCACCGTCACTCGCGAGCCCTACAAGCATAACGGTCGCATTACTGACCTGATGACCAGCGGCAAGCTGTTTCTGGACATTGGTCTTCCCAAGCCGACAAGCGACGACGACCGCTTTATGCTCTGTGGCAGTCCGAGCATGTTGAAAGACCTTTGCCGCATTCTGGATGAGCGCGGCTTCACTGAATCCCGTCACGGTCATCTGGCCGACTACGTTATTGAGCGGGCATTTGTAGAGCAGTAACACCGACGCGCCGGTGAAGCGGCTGCGTCCAAACTCTGCGATAATAGGCGCCTTTCAGCAGGATTCCGTTACGCGCCATGTCCCAGCAGCACTATGACGTTATTATCCTCGGCGCGGGAGCGTCGGGGTTGTTCTGTGCCTTTACCGCCGCACAGCGCGGACGCCGGGTACTGGTGCTGGAACGCGCCAACAAAGTCGGCAAGAAAATCCTGATGTCCGGCGGCGGCCGCTGCAATTTCACTAACCACTTTGTCGAAGCTGATAATTTTATTTCCGGCAATCGACATTTCTGTAAAGCGGCCCTGACTCGCTTCAACCAATGGGATTTCATCGCCATGGTCGAGCGCTACAACATCGCCTATGAAGAGCGCAAACACAACCAGTTATTCTGCCTCGACTCCGCCAAAGACATTCTCAATATGCTGCTGGACGAATGCGCCAGCGCCGGTGCCGACATCCGCACCCACTGCGAACTGACTCAGGTAACCGCACAGAAAGAAGACGACTATCGCTACGAACTGGCCGTCAGCACGCCGCAGGGTGAGGAGCGCCTGCACTGCGAATCACTGGTAGTGGCCACCGGCGGCCTGTCGATACCCACACTGGGCGGCAGCGGTATTGGTTACGACCTCGCTCGACAGTTTGGCCTGCAGCTCACCCCACGCGACGCCGCGCTGGTGCCCTTTATGTTCAGTGATCAGATGAAAGGCCTTTGCGAGCGCCTGTCCGGGCTTGCCCTCGACGTGGAAGTCAGCGCGAATAATCGAACATTCCGCGAGGCCCTGTTGTTTACGCATCGAGGGATGAGTGGCCCGTCAATGCTGCAGATATCCAACTACTGGCATCCCGGCGACAGCATTAGCATTAATCTGTTACCCGATGACAATGCCGGTGACTGGCTGTTGACGGCCAAACAGCAACATCCCCGCAGCCTGCTGCGCAGCGTACTCGCTCAGAAATTGTCAAAGGGTCTGGTCGCGGAATTGCAGCCGCTGTGGTGGGCGCAACACAGTGAAACGCCGCTGGCCGAGTTCAGCGACAAAGCCCTGCGCAATATTGGCGAGCAGCTTAACCAGTGGCGTTTAAAACCCTCGGGCACAGAGGGCTATCGCACCGCAGAAGTTACCCGAGGCGGGGTAGATACCGACGGTATCAGCTCCAAAACGATGGAAGCCAAACAGCAGCCCGGTCTGTACTTCATCGGCGAAGTGCTGGACGTGACCGGCTGGCTGGGTGGCTTTAATTTCCAGTGGGCCTGGTCGTCCGGCTACAGTGCTGGACTCGCGGTATAACGCATCACTCGGCCGCGTCGCCATCCATGACTAATACCTTAGCCCCACGGACTTGACGGGTTTTCAGGGAGACCAGCGCGCGATTGGCATCGCGCAGTGAAAAACATTCGACCTCGGGGCGAATCCCGGCCTCCGCCGCCAGCCGCAGGAACTCGACAATATCTCGACGCGTAACATTGGCGACCGTCTTGATTTCCTTTTCTCGCCACAGGTCACGGGGATAGTCCAGCGATGTCAGCACCGTATTGTCGCGGTCTTCCTTGCGAATGGCGTTAATCACCAGACGGCCGCCGGGCAGCAGTTGCGACATGGCGGAGACCACCGGGAGCCACGCGGGCGTGGTGTCGATAATGGCATGCAGCGGCTGCGGCGCAGCATCGGTGGTATCCCCTGCCCAGTCCGCGCCCAGCGAACAGGCAAACTCGCGGCTTTGCTCATCGCGAGCAAAGACATATACCGGCGAATCCGGATACAGGTGGCGAGCCAGTGGCAAGACCAGATGCGCAGAGCCACCAAAGCCGGTCAACCCCAACCGCTGGCCGTTCTCAATCCCCGCCAGACTCAGCGAGCGGTAGCCAATGGCGCCTGCGCACAACATCGGCGCCGCCTGAATATCCTCTAGCCCCTCAGGCAACGGTACGGCATAGCGGGCATCCACCACCATATACTCGGCATAGCCGCCATCGATATCCAGACCGGTACCGCAAAAGTCAGCGCAAAGATTTTCCCGTCCGCTGCAGCAGTATTCACACTCACCGCAGGCACTGGCGATCCAGCCTACCCCGACCCGCTCGCCGGGGCGCCGTATGCTCACGCCGTCGCCGACCGAGGCAATGTGCCCAACGACCTGATGCCCCAATATTCGCGGCAGTTCCGCAGGCGACAACCGGCCCTCAATTTCGTCCAGTTCGGTGTGGCAAACACCGCAGGCCGCCACGTGTATGAGCACCTCACCCGGCGCCGCAGCGGGCGTTGGCAACCTTTTAAAAACCAGTGGTTCACTGTCGGCGCTGATGGCCCCCAGCGTTTCCAAACACATCGCATCCATTGCCTGACTCCGATCTTGGTCGTAAACAGCAGCCCAGTCTGTAAACCTACCGCGTCAATACCTCGCTGCAAACCGCTCAGGCGAATCGAAGCGCAGGGCAATCCGCGTTAGAATAGCGCGATCATCATCCACGACCGGAGCGGCACATGGCATCGCTGCAAGAACAACTGCTGAAGGCGGGACTCGCCGACGAGAAAAAGGCCAAGCAAATCAAGAAAGAGCAGCGTCAGGCCAAGAAAGCCAACAAGGGCAAACCCCAGGTCAATGAGTCGCGGCTGGCAGCGGAAAAGGCGCTGGCAGAAAAAGCCCAACGCGACCGCGAGCTGGGGCGTCAGCGCCAGGCCGAAGCTGACAAAAAAGCGATTTATGCGCAAATTGTGCAGTTGGTTAACACCAGCCGTATCGACCGCAAAGGCGGTGAGGTTGCCTACCAGTTCACCGATGGCAAAAAGATCAAAAAGCTCTATGTCACGTCCGCGCAGCAGAACCAGCTCACCAAGGGCATGATCGCGATTAGCAAACTGGGGGAAGAGTACGAACTGGTACCCGCTAATATCGCCGAGAAAATTGCCCAGCGCGATGCCTCGGTGATTCTTGTGCGCAACCAGCCCGGTGCCGATCAGGTCGATGAAGACGACCCCTACGCGGACTACCCGATTCCCGACGATTTGATGTGGTAATGCAAAGCGCGACCGACCACGCTGCACTGGACGTTCTGCGTTCCGTCTTTGGCTACGAAAATTTCCGCAACCATCAGGCCGACATCGTCCGCCAACTGATCGACGGTGGCGATGCGCTGGTACTGATGCCCACCGGCGGCGGCAAGTCCCTGTGCTTTCAAATCCCCGCGCTGGTACGCAGCGGTACGGCGATTGTTGTCTCGCCACTCATCGCCCTGATGCAGGATCAGGTCGACGCTCTGCGCCAGAACGGCGTGCGCGCCGCCTGCCTGAACTCCAGCCTGAGTGGACCGGAAGCCTGGGATGTCGAACAGGCCCTGCTCGCCGGGGAACTGGACTTACTCTACGTTGCTCCAGAGCGGCTGATGATGCCGCGTATGCTGGAACTGCTGGATCGCAGCCCGCTGTCGCTGTTTGCCATCGACGAGGCGCACTGCGTCTCCCAGTGGGGGCACGACTTCCGCCCCGAATATATCCAACTGTCGATTTTGCACGAACGCTTCCCGGCCGTGCCGCGTATTGCCCTCACCGCCACCGCCGATGAACGTACCCGCGAAGAGATTATTCAACGGCTGGCCTTGGAATCGGCGCAGGTCTTCAATAATGGCTTTGACCGCCCCAATATTCGCTACCGCATCGCGGAGAATAACGGCAATGCCCGTGAACAACTGCTGCGCTTTATCCGCAACGAACACGACGGCGATGCCGGGATCGTCTACTGCTTATCCCGCAAGCGCGTGGATGACACCGCCGCCTGGCTGCAAAGCAAAGGACTGAACGCCCTGCCCTATCACGCAGGCCTGCCCACGGAAACACGCCAGCAACATCAAAGCCGTTTCCTGCGCGAAGACGGTGTGATTATTGTCGCCACCATCGCCTTTGGCATGGGTATCGACAAACCCGATGTGCGCTTTGTCGCCCACCTCAATCTGCCCAAGAGCATCGAAGCCTATTATCAGGAAACCGGTCGTGCCGGGCGCGACGGATTGCCCTCCGACGCCTGGATGCTCTACGGCCTGCAAGATGTCATCACCCTGCGGCAAATGCAGGAAAGCTCCGAGGCCAACGAACAGTACAAGCGTGTTGAACGCCACAAGCTCGATGCCATGCTCGGTCTCTGCGAACTGGAAAGCTGCCGCCGTCAGGCGCTGCTGGCCTATTTCGGCGACCATCTCGACCAGCCCTGCGGCAATTGCGACAACTGCCTGACCCCACCTGAAACCTGGGACGCCACCGTAGCGGCCCAGAAAGCCCTGTCCTGTGTGTACCGCACCGGCCAGCGCTTCGGGGTGAACTATCTGGTGGATATTTTGCTGGGCAAAGACAGTGATCGCGCCCAGCAGTTCGGCCACCAGAAACTCGGCGTATTTGGCGTTGGCAAAGAGCTGAACAGCAGCCAGTGGCGCGGCCTCTTCCGACAGCTGATCGCCCGGCGCCTGTTGCAGGTCGACCTGGATGGTCACGGCAGCCTGCTGTTAAGCGAATCTGCCCGGCCAGTACTTCGCGGTGAGCAAGCGCTTACCCTGCGTAAACTCAGCAAGGTCAGCGGCGGCAAGCGCGAACGCCGCAGCTTTGCCGACACCGCTCACAGCCGCCTCTGGGAAGCGCTGCGCGCCCACCGCAAGCAACTGGCCGAAGAACAGGGCGTGCCCGCCTATGTAATTTTCCACGATGCCACCCTCGCCGAAATGGCCGAGCGCCAGCCCCAAACGCTGGACCAGCTCAGCCATATCTCCGGTATCGGTCAACGCAAACTGGATGCCTACGGCGACAGTTTTCTGGATGTGATTCTGGAGAATGCCGACACCCAGCCCAAAACCGATATCGCCGAACAGAGCGTGCAACTGCTCTGTCAGGGTATGAAGCCGCTGGAAATTGCCCATCGCCGCGAACTCACCCTGGCCACCGTATACCGGCATTTGGCCGCGGCAATCACCGCTGGCGAGCTGGAACTGGATGATGTCATCGAACTGGACGACGCCGCGCTGCAGGAAATTCGCTTCGCCTTTGAACACAGTGAAGACGGGCGCCTGAAGCCCGTGTACGAAGCCCTGGGCGGCGAATACGATTACGGCATATTGGAATGCGTGCGCGCCGCAGACGCGGTCAGCGCCTGAGCGGCTCATCAGCATGGTGTTGCGCGGCAATATAGGCCGCCGCCGCACGACCTGCCACCCGACCACTGGCAAAGCAGGCCGTCAGTAAATAGCCACCGGTTGGCGCATCCCAGTCCAGCATTTCTCCGGCGCAGAACACTCCGGGATGCGCGTTCAGCATCAAGCCCTCATTCAGAGCGGAGGACATAACGCCTCCCGCCGTGCTGATCGCCTCGTCAATCGGCCGCCAGCGACTCAGCCGCTGGGGCAACTGCTTTAACCGCGACGGCGTCTTATCGACAGCCTGCATCTCGGCTTTGCTCGTCAGTGCTTTGAGCAAGGCCAGCTTGCTGCCTTTGATACCGATTTTACGCAGGCGATTACTCAGCGACTCACTGCGGCGCTGCGCCCGCCATTTTTCCGTCAGCGCCTCGGCGGTCATATCCGGCAGCAGATCCCAGTGAATATCCGCGTGGCCGTCGCGCTGGATCAAACCCCGCAATGCCGCCGAGGCGGCGTATATCAAGCTGCCTTCCAGCCCATATTCGCTGATCAGCGCATCGCCTTTACGCGTCCAGCGCTGTCCCTCACAAGTAGTGAATGACAGGCCAATATTCTTCAGCGCCTCGCCGGCATGATCGCCGCGTAAAAACGCGGGCCAGGCAACCTCAAAGCCCATATTGCTGGGTTCAAAGGCCGCGCAAGCCACCCCGTGCTGCATCAACAACGGCAGCCACTGGCCGTCCGACCCCAATGCCGCCCAACTGCCGCCACCCAAGGCCAACACCACTACTGAGGCGCGAAGGTTTTTGCGACCTGCCGGCGTGTCGAAACAAAGTTCGCCGCGGTCATTCCAGCCCTGCCAGCGATGGCGAACATGAATATTCACTCCGCTGTTACGCAAGCGACGCAGCCAGGCACGCAGCAATGGCGCGGCCTTTTTCTGCACGGGAAAGACTCGCCCCGAGCTGCCCACAAAGGTTTCAATACCCAGCTCGCGGCTCCAGTCGCGCAGGGCCTCGGCATCGAAGTCATCAAGCCACGGTGCAAGCCATTCCCGCCCGCGGCTATAGCGCTGAATAAATGCTGCGGGCGCGTCGCTGTGAGTCAGATTAAGGCCGCCAATACCGGCGCGCAGAAATTTGCGCGCCACCGTGGCTTTGGCCTCGAAAACGTCTACCGGCACTCCCGCCTCGGCCAGTTGTTCGGCAGCCATCAGCCCTGCCGGGCCAGCTCCAATAACGACAGCGGGGAGTGCGGACGACGTGGTCACGCGTTCAGTCTTTTACCAGAAATTGTGCACGCGCTTTGGCAATCGGCTGGGCAGGATCCTCCTGCCAGGCACTGATGCTGACGTTAATCATCTTGCGGCCCAGATACACCATTTCACAGCGGGAATAGGTATCGGTGAAGCGTCCGGCCCGCACATAGTCGATAGAAAAATCGACGATCTTGGGGGTTTTCTGACTGCCGGTGTGGGCCAGCACATGCACAATCGCCGACATCTCCATAAAGCCCGCGATGGCACCGCCGTGCAGCGCAGGCAGGGTCGGATTGCCGATATTACTTTTCTTGGCAGGCAGCAGAAAACAGCCGTCAGTATCGAGGATTTCGACGCCCAGGGTCTTTGCGTAGGGAATGCGGTCAATACGAGCCTGAAATTCACGAGTGGTCATTGTGCTGCCCTCTTCGCCGCTTCCGAAGCGCGGAACTCCCGCCGCAAGTCTTCAAACAAGGCGGCCTCCATGCGAAAGAAATTTCCCACGGCCGAGGCCACCGGCCGAGACGTATCGCCGTGATGCGCCAAGGCGCGGGTAAAAATCACGCTGGAGCTGACCCGATAGACTTCGGCATCGGCATAAACGGTCTTACCGGGGGTTGCCGCGCGCATATAATCGATGCGCAGATCAATGGTCGGCGTCATGCCCAGATCATCCAGCGCGGTCGCCGCGGCGAAACCACAGCAGGTATCCAGCAAGGTTGTAATCGCGCCGCCATGCAACACCCCGGTATCCGGATCACCGATCAGCTGTTCGCCATACGCCATCGACATGCGGACACGGTGAAGGGCGACGTCTTCCACACGAATACCGAGCGTATTGAAGTGATCACCTTCATTTTGACTGAGCACCACATCAACGAAACGACGCAGCTCTTCCAAATCCAGTGCCATAGTGCTCCCACCCTCAACATCACTTTAGACTTGCGCGGCAGTAACGACGCGCCGTCGGGCAGTTTACCGGGGCGGCCCGCAAAAGGTAAGCAACTAACGACTGCGCATTGCCAGAAACAACTCGGCGGTGGCCAGTGCATCGCTGAGCGCATTGTGGGCGGGATAGGAAGGCAGACTATAGTGCTTGCGGCAGTCGGCCAGACGCAGTTCACCCGGCGTCAAAGCATCCTGGTGACGGAGACGACGGCGGCGTTCCTGTTGCAGGGTATCAACGTAGGGCAGTAGCAGGGGCGCGGCAAAGTAGCGGCGGCTGAGCTGATTCAGAAACGCCATGTCCAGCGTCCCGCCGTGGAATAACAGTGTCCTGCCCCTGGCCGCCAACAGCAGGTCTCGAATCACCGATTCCGCGTCTTCCCCACCCTCGCGATCACAGTCCCGCAGATGGTGAATCGTCGCGCTGTCACCGACGTCGCCCTTGGCCTGCAACAGCCGATGCGCAGCCGAAGACAGATCAATTTCCCCATGGCTCACTGCCACCCAGGCAGCACTGACCACTTCCCCCTCATCTGGCGACAGAGCCGTGGTTTCCAAATCAATCGCAAGGTAATCGGCATTCCGGTCTTGGGATGGGCGAAGTGGGCTGTGTTGCCAGCACTGCCGCAACGGCTCGGCGGCACGCTGACGATGAGACAGACGCTTGATGCGAAGGGCCAGCGCAGAGCACATCGCGTCCACCGCTCAGGCCCCGGCGCGATAGCGCAGCTTGACGATCTCTTCAGCCTGATGCACAACCCGAAACGCCTGCTTCAAATGGTGACGCTGCAAGCGACTGAGTTGGCGGGGATCGCAATAGTTGTCTGGCGTTTCACCCGCCGCAATTTGCGCGGCCTGCTGTTGCAGGCGAATACGATTGATCAGGGTGAAGGCATCTTCCAGATTCCGGCTGTCGAGCAAGGTCATGGCACCCGCTTTCACCAGCGCCTGTAAGCGTCGATGAGTATTCACTTCGCTGACGCCACAGGCCAGAGAATGCAGCCGCGCCAGCTCGATGATCGGCAAGACACCGCGCTTTTTCAGGTCCAGCCCCTGTCGATGCTCGCCACTGCGTTCCAGAATAAATCGTCCAAACAAACTGAGCGGCGGGGAGCTGGACAGGACATTTTCTGCCAAGGCAGCAAGGAAAATGGTATTGCGCTGGCTGTGCGTCAGCATGTGCTGCTGCAAGCGATCAGCGAATTCGCGTTTACCGGCAATGGCGCGCAGATCAAAAAAGATGCTGATGCGCATCACCGCATCGCTGCTGGGACTGCGCATCCAGGCATCGACAGTGGCCTCCCAGTCGCGGGCGCGCTGCCGCCACTGCGGGGATTTTGCCATCACATCGCCAGGACAGAAATCGTAACCGCATTGATCCAGCCCGCTACAAACAAAGTCCGCCAAGCTCGCAAACCAGTCCATATCGGCATCGCTGGCACTGTCGCAAATCAGCAAGCCGTTATCCTGATCGCCGCCCAGCAACTGTTCGCCTCGGGCCTGTGAGCCAAAACCCATCCAGCAGTAATCGCAGGGCGCAGGCCCCAGTTGCTGCTCGGCCAACTGGATGAGGCGACGGGTCAGCGCGTCACTCACAGCAGTGGTCAGCTGGGTAATTTGAACAGCCGGTGTATCGGCCTCCACCCATTGGCGAAACAGGCTGGGAAGTCTTGCCAACTGCGCCTGCAATGCCTCAACACTGTCGAGGCGGGAAAGGCGCTGTACGAAAAAGATCGGGTCGTCTTCCCGAGCCACATTCACATCTGACGTGGTTAACACCCCTTGAAGTTGACCGGCATCATCGACCACCGGCAAGTGGTGAACCCGATGCTCGGTCATGCTCAATACCGCATCAAACAGGCTGTTATCCGGACTCACACGATGGGGTTGGGCGGTCATGATCGTCGCAACAGGCTGCTCGGGACTCAGCTCTGTGGCGATGACCCGACTACGCAGATCGCGATCGGTGATAATGCCTCGCAGCTGCCCGCCCTCAGTGATAAAGGCCGACGACACACGCCGCTCGGTCATCGCCTTGGCCGCCGCTTTAATCGACGTGTCGGCACTGAGCTGCAAGGGGTCCGCACTCATCGTGGCAGTGACCGGCTGCATGAGAAACGACGGTTGTCCCCGGTAGCGGGCAGCCCGGCGCAAGCGGCGCTCAGCGCGGGCATGAAAGAAACGGTCAATATGGCGATGTTGGCGGCGCAGCGCCTGCAGGGCATTTTCCGGCAGGCGATAGACCAGGCAATCCTCGACGGCCAGGTAATAGCGCGAGTCCGCGTCGGCGTCTTTGACGACATTGGGCGAGAAGCTTTCACCGCTTTCCAGACGCTGCAGCAAACCACTCTCCTGCTGCTCGTCCACCATGCCACTGCGCAGGATAAACAAACCGTCGCCATCCGCCGGCCCAAAGCGGTGCTGGCGCCGAAAATAGGCAACTTTCAACTGTGGTGCCAATGCGGCCAGCACCTCATCATCCAGGCTGTCGAACGGCAGGCACTCGGCAATAAAATCCTGCACTAGCGCCAGTTCAGCCATATCGCTCATGATCGGCTCCTTATCGCTTCCGCGACCTCAGCCCTCAGGGCTTCTGATCGCGAAAATCCCGCTCGAAACTGGTTTCATAAACGGTGAAGGCCAAACCGGTTTCACCGTAGTAGAGGCTGTCATCTGCCATTGCCACCACTCTCAACAAAGGCGCGTCGCCTTTGGGCACGGAGCTGCGAATCTGCCAGCGTCGGCCATCATCCGAGATGGGCGTCATGGCCAGCGGTGGATACTCGGTATCGGCGTCGGGGGTAATGGCGATTTTGGCCGCCTGCAGAGGAAATTCCGATTCCAGTGTCAGCCCCAACACATGCTCGCTGCGCATGTCTGCCTGAAAATGCAGTTTGAAGTTGCCATTCTTGAAGGTGCAATGCCCACTCGAATATCGGCAGGACGAACTGGCCGCCAGCTCGTAGCTGCTGCCCGGTTCGGCCTGATGTGGCCGTTCGCTTACCGCCCGGTCAACACCAACGTAGGCAAGAATAGCGAGGATCGGTGTCACGATCATCGCGACAACAAAATGTTTATTCGTGAGTATGGATGTGGCGCTCATTGAAGTTCCCGCAATAGCGTGTCCGTCGTGGAAAACTCGCTGTCACACAGCGTTACAAGGCAAATTTCAGTGTAGCGGTTTTGTTCGGCAGGGTCGCCGAAAAGAAAAAAGGCGGGCAGTGGGGAGCTGCCCGCCGTTGCCACGATCAGTGATCGTGGGCTTCGTTGACACCCACCGGCACACGAATGTGCTCGACGAGTTCCTGCACCTCTGCCGGTGGCTCTTTGGTCACCGCGGAGACGGCAAAGGCAACAATGAAGTTCACCAGCGCGCCCACTGCACCGAATGCGTTGGGCTCGATGCCGAAGAACCAGTTCTCTTTCATGTCACCCAGAAAGGCGGTGCTGGCAACAAACATGATGCCCTTGTGCTGGAACACGTAGAGCAAGGTCACGCTGATACCGGCAATCATGCCCACAATGGCACCCTCTTTGTTGATGCGTGGGCTGAAGATACCCATCATCAGCGCGGGGAAGATGGAGGATGCGGCCAAACCAAAGGCCAGCGCCACCGTTCCCGCCGCAAAGTCAGGCGGATTGAAGCCGAGATAACCCGCACCACCGATCGCGGCCGCCATTGCCACCCGGCTTGCCATCAACTCCGACTTCTCGGAGATGCTTGGCATTAACACCCCTTTCAACAGGTCGTGGGAAATCGCCGAGGCAATCGCCAGCAACAGACCCGCTGCGGTCGACAGTGCGGCAGCCAGACCACCCGCAGCGACCAGCGCAATTACCCAGTTGGGCAGCTTGGCGATCTCGGGGTTAGCCAGCACCATAATGTCGCGGTCTACGGTAACCATTTCATTGGTCGCCGCATTGGCGGTGTACTGAATGCGACCGTCGCCGTTCTTGTCTTCAAACTCCAGCAGGCCGGTTTTCTCCCAGTTTTTAAACCACTGCGGACGCTCCTCGTAAGCCAGATTCTGATCGGCCGTCGGCGGTGCAATGGTGTCGTGGAGGTTCAGGCGAGCCATCGCGGCAACCGCAGGAGCGGTGGTGTAAAGAATCGCGATAAACACCAGTGCCCAACCTGCAGAGCTGCGGGCGTCTTTTACCTTGGGTACCGTGAAGAAACGGATAATTACGTGGGGCAGCCCCGCCGTACCGATCATCAGCGACAAGGTGTAGACGAACATGTTCAGCGTGCTGCCGCGAACATTGTTGGTGTAATCACTGAAGCCCAGCTCCGTAATGACCTGGTCCAGCCGGTCCAGCAGATACACATCCGTGCCACTGATCGTGCTGCCCAGACCCAGTTGCGGGAAAGGGTTGCCCGTCAGGTTGAAGGAGATGAAGATCGCCGGAATGGTGTAGGCCAGAATCAGTACGCAGTACTGGGCAATCTGGGTGTAGGTAATCCCTTTCATGCCACCGACAACAGCGTAGATAAACACGATCGCCATACCGACCAGCAGGCCAGTTTCGTAGCTCACTTCGAGGAAGCGCGAGAAGGCCACACCCACCCCTTTCATCTGGCCGATAACATAGGTCACCGAACAGATAATCAGGCAGATGACAGCGACGATCCTAGCGGTACGCGAGTAAAAGCGGTCGCCGATAAATTCCGGCACCGTGAACTTGCCGTACTTACGCAGATACGGCGCGAGGAACATCGCCAGCAGTACGAAGCCGCCGGTCCAGCCCATCAGGAAGACTGAACCGCCGTAGCCCATGTAGGCGATCAGACCCGCCATAGAGATGAAAGACGCGGCACTCATCCAGTCTGCGGCGGTTGCCATACCATTGGCCACGGGGTGAACACCGCCACCGGCCACGTAGAAGTCTTTGGTTGAACCGGCGCGCGCCCAGATGGCGATGCCGATGTAGATGGCGAAGGTAAACCCCACCACCAGATACGTTAACGTTTGAAGATCCATGATGGCTGCCTCTTAGAATTATGCGTCGTCATCCACGCCGTATTTGCGGTCGAGATCACCCATCTTTTTCGCGTAGATAAAGATGAGCACCACGAAGGTGTAGATAGAGCCCTGCTGGGCAAACCAGAAGCCGAGTTTGAAGCCGCCCAGGCGGATCGCATTCAGCGGTTCAACCAACAAAACGCCGCAGCCGTAGGACACGACAAACCACACCACAGACAACCACAGCATCAGGCGAAGGTTTTCCCGCCAGTAAGCCTGAGCCATCTCTTTCGATTCAAAAGCCATGCTTATTCTCCTTATTGTGACCAGTAGTGACGGCTACGCCATTCAGCAGCGGCCGTCACCGCCGAACGGAACTATCAGAAAACGTATTTGGCGCTGAATTGCAGGCGGTTGAGGTCGCCGCTGTCATCGCCGTTAATGGTGCCTTCAATCTCCTTCTCACCGTAAACCCATTCCCCACCCAGGGTTAACGCCGCAATCGGGGAGTACAGCAGGTTGGCGTGAACACTGCGATACGCTTTGGCGGTACCCGCCGGCGCATCGTTGGGGTTATCCGTTTCAGAAGCAGAAAGCACAAAGCTGCTGCGCCATTTGGGCGCCCAGAAATGGCGATACGCCACATAGCCGCCCACGGTATCCAGCAGCTCGATATCGCCGTTGCTTTCGATAAATCCGTCGCGATAGCTTTGCAGGCCAAGGTAGCGGCCGAGCGCGTTACCCGCGTTCAATTGGGCTTTCACATCGTCCTGACCCAGTTGCCATTTGGCGGCCAGACTGAGGGCATAGCCCATCTCGCTCTCATCACCCTCAATGGGCTGCGCGAGGTTGTTCGTGAAGTTTTCCTTGTAAGCGACTTCGCGCAGCATAAAGGCGGCGCTGTAGCTCATATTCCCGGCTTTACCGTTATAGCGGGCCACCAGATCAGGCAGGCTGTTGTTGTCAAAATCACCGCCGCCCGTCGCACCGCTGGCGCCGCCGTTCAAGCCGCTGGAGGGGTTTTCAATGGCCAACATCACCGAGTTGCCGTTGCCCACACCATGGGTCCAGCGTAGCTGCGCCTGACGCTCAAAGGCGGTGCCGACTGGGCCAACAAAATCCAGGGTCTCAGGGAGGGTGCCCACATTGAAGAAGGTGCTCCAGCTTTGACCCGCAAGCAGAGAGCTGTTGTCGTCGTATTGCCAGTTCACATAGGCGTGGCGAATACGGTTCACCGACGAGTTACTGATACGCTCGTCGCCAATCTGGTTAACACCGAAGTCCATCTCAATATGGGTAGAAATCACCCCGGCGTCGGTTTGCGTGGAGGTTTTAAACCAAATACGGGAATGCTTAGCCTGCATATCAAAGTGCGCATCACCGCTTTCACCGCCGACGGGAATCACCGACGGCACTAAAAAGTCATCGCCTACTGACGAGGTCGCGCGCTCACCGCCGCTGTATTGACTGACCATGGCATCCAGTTTGACGTAGCCACCAAAGCTGTATTGGGTATTTCCCTTGGTGCCGGTAACCGCAGCGGCTTCTTTTTCCGCCAGTGCCGTTTCCAGACGCGCAACGCGCTCCTCTAGGGTTTCTGCAGACACGGAGGCCGCCGCCACAGCAAGAGGCAGCACCGCCAATGACGGCAGCAGTCGAGACGATAAGCGATGATTATTATTGCTTTGCATGAGAGGTTCTCCCGGTTTGTTTTTATCGTGTTACCAGGAGTTATAGGCGTCATTGAAAAGCCTGAGTATTAGCCATTAGTCAAACATAGACTAAAGTCTATATTGGTCTGCGCTCGACCAAGGTCTAATGGCGCAATTCGGCATCGCGACCAATACTGTTCACCATCATAACAGTGCTTAGGACAACACGCCGAGGAACATGCCATGAGCGAGCAACGCTACCCGATCAAGGATTCCATCCGCAAGCAGGCGCATATTTCCGCCGAGCAATACCAAGCCATGTATCAGCGCTCCATCAATGAGCCAGACCAGTTTTGGTCGGAAATGGCCGAGCGCATTACCTGGCACAAGACACCGGAACAAATTAAAGATTGCAGCTTCGCACAGGACGATCTGCACATTAAGTGGTTTGAAGACGGCGTATTGAACGCCTCTGAGAACTGCCTGGATCGACACCTGGAGAGCCGTGGAGATAAAGCCGCGTTAATCTGGGAAGCCGATGAAGAAGGCCAAGCCTCACGACAGTTCACCTATAAAGAACTGCATCAGGAAGTCTGCAAGCTGGCCAATGGCCTGAAGTCACTGGGGGTGGGTAAAGGTGATGTTGTCACCCTGTATATGCCCATGGTGCCCGAAGCCATTTTCGCCATGCTTGCCTGCGCCCGTATCGGCGCTGTTCACTCTGTCGTATTCGCCGGCTTCTCGCCGGAAGCCCTGGCCGGACGGATCACCGACGGCAATTCGCCGCTGGTCATCACCGCTGACGAGGGTCGCCGCGGCGGGCGGACTGTTCCGCTCAAAAAGAACGTGGACGAAGCGTTGGAGCTCTGTGAACCTCAGTGCGTTAAGAAAGTACTGGTGCTCACGCACACCGGCGCCGACATTCACTGGCGCGGCAACCGCGACGTGGAGTACAACAGCCTGGTTGGCAGCCAGTCTCCGGTGTGTCCGCCGGAGCCGATGGGCGCCGAAGATCCGCTGTTCCTGCTGTACACCTCTGGGTCTACCGGCAAGCCCAAAGGCGCCGTGCATACGACCGGCGGCTATCTGGTCTATACCTCGCTGAGCCACTACACCGTTTTCGACTACAAAGAAGACGACATCTACTGGTGTATGGCCGACATCGGCTGGATTACAGGACACAGTTACGCGGTGTACGGCCCGCTGAGCAACGGCGCCACCTGCATTATGTATGAAGGGATTCCAAACTATCCCGACTGCGGCCGACTGGGACGTATCATCGACAAATACCAGGTCAACACGCTGTACACGGCCCCCACCGTGATTCGCGCGATGATGGCCCACCACGACGAAGCCATTGGCAGCAGCAGCCGCGAGTCGCTGCGCCTGCTCGGCACCGCCGGCGAGCCCATCAACCCCGAAGCCTGGGCGTGGTATCACGACGTCTATGGCGGCGGCCGCTGCCCCGTGCTCGACACCTGGTGGCAGACTGAAACCGGCGGCATGATGCTCACCCCCATGCCCGGTGCCACCGAGCTGAAGCCCGGCTCAGCCACCCAGCCGTTCTTCGGCGTGCAGCCCGCGCTGGTCGACAACGACGGCCATATTCTGGAAGGCGCCGCTGAGGGCAATCTGGTCATTATGGATAGCTGGCCCGCGCAAATGCGCACCATTTACGGTGACCACCAGCGCTATATCGACACCTACTTCTCGACCTTCAAGGGCTACTACTTCAGCAGCGACGGCGCCCGTCGCGACGCCGATGGCGATTACTGGATTACCGGCCGCGTCGACGATGTACTGAATGTCTCTGGCCACCGCATGGGCACCGCTGAGCTGGAAAGCGCCTTGATCGCTCACCCCAAAGTGGCCGAAGCCGCCGTGGTGGGTTTCCCCCACGACATCAAGGGCCAGGGTATTTACATCTACGTCACCCTCGGCGGCGACGAGCAGGGCTGCGAGGCGCTGCTGCAGGAGCTTAAGCAGTGGCTGCGCCGGGAAATCGGCCCCATCGCGTCGCCCGATGTGATTCAGTGGGCGGATGACCTGCCCAAAACCCGCAGCGGCAAAATCATGCGACGCATTCTTCGCAAGATTGCCGCCAATGAATACGACGCTCTCGGTGACATCTCAACGCTTGCCGACCCCAGTGTTGTGGCGCGACTCATCGAAACCCGCCGCGGCATCGACGATCGCGTCGCCTGATTCCACCCCTGTGGAAGGTGGTGTCGGCCCCGCTCTCCGCCGACGCCACGCCGGGAACCCCGGCTTTTCCTAAGCGCTTGCCCCGCGATGCGGGGCTTTTTTATACTGCTCGTGACTACAACAATAATGCCAACGAGGCCCCATGACTGCACAGCGATTCCTGATCGCCGACGATCACCCGCTTTTTAGATCGGCGCTTCGCGGCGCACTGATCACCGCCTTCCCCTCCGCCACGATCGATGAAGTCGGTGATATTGAGGCCTTACAACGCCAAGTGTCGGAAGATGCCGACATCGATCTGCTATTGCTGGATTTGAAAATGCCCGGCGCACAGGGGTTCAGCGCCCTGATCCACCTGCAAGCCCAACACCCCGAGATTCCGGTCATGGTGGTGTCAGCCTCGGAAAGCGACGATGTGATGTGCCGCGCCATCGACCACGGCGCGAGTGGCTTTCTTCCCAAAAGCAGTTCGCCGGAACAGATCAGCACCGCCATTGAACGGGTGCTGGCCGGGCAGCGCTGGCTCCCGGAGAATGTCAGTTATCAAGCCATGCGCAGCAATGAGGAAAAGACGATTGCCGACGTGGTTGCCAGCCTGACGCCACAGCAATTCCGGGTAGCCAGTTACCTCGTTCAGGGACTGCTCAACAAGCAGATTGCCTGGGAACTGAGCGTTACCGAAGCCACGGTCAAAGCCCACATCACCGAAATTTTCAGAAAACTCGGTGTGCACTCCCGTACGCAGGCCGTATTACAACTCAGTCAGCTGGATGTGAGCCCCGAAGTGCTTAACTGAAGGCTCGCCGAATCAATACCGCTCAACAAAAAAAGGCCGCGCAAACGCGCGGCCTTTTCGTCGTCAGGCGGGCAATTATCGCGTAATCAGTGCCAGCTCGACATCGCGGTCCAATACGGCCCACCAGGCGCGCTGCGACGCGTCATAGCCCAACAGTTTCTCGTCATCACAGCCATCGGCCAGACTCGGGGGCGCCGTATCGAGATAATCCTGACTCCATGCGCCGTCGACAATACAGGCCTCATCACTCAACGCCTGCCACTGATCTGCATCGCGCGTTGCAAGGATAACCCCGGTCGCCTCCATGCCCTCGGGCATCTGGAATTGAACCGCATAGCGATCCGCCGCGGCGTTAGCAATATTCCAGCTTTGTGTCGCCGTTGCTGGCAATAACTTCGGAGCCTTGGCACTGCCATCCGGCTGCGAGAACGCCAAGCCCGTATCGACATCCATCTGCTTGAGGCCGCCATAGGCGCCCTGATAGACACCGGTCTGATTCTGCATGCCGCTGATAATCAGGCGATCGCTGGCAGTGTCGGCAAGCGCCGGTTGCCAGCTCATGGTGACGTGCTCTTTCAAGTCGATGGTGGTTTCCGGAATGAGCAGAACATTTTCGTTTTCATCCGGCACCACGCGATAGAGGTTGTTCAGGTTCGGCGTCCAGCTCTCGTGGTACTGGTATAGCCACTGATATGCGAGCCGTGTCAGATCCATCAGGCTTTCCGCACGAGTGAACCCCGGTACAAATTCCATATCACGGGTCCGGCTGTCAGTACGGTTAAAGGTGTTATTCACCCCACCCACCAGCTGCGCACTCGACCCGTCATCAGCGAGACAAATGTCAGTGATATATTCCGGCTGGAAAACCAGAACCGACCGCGTCCCTTCCGGAATAGAGTTAGGATAAATCAGTGTTTCGCAGCGATTCTTGCCACGCGAGAATTTATCCATCAACTGCCAGTCAGCCGTGAATGCCTGATCAGGCGCATTGCTCGTAGCCTGATGCTCGGCGTAATAGGCGCGATAATCGACACGGTCTCCTTCAAACTGCAGCAATGCCGAGTTCACGTCGAAGTGGTCAGAACCGTTACCTTCGCTGAAGGTGGCGTTTTTCTGAGCCACGATGGCCTGCACCAGCTCGCGCTCGCCATAGCGGAACTCATAGCCTTTATAAGACGCGTTACCCGCCATAATCTGGGTGTACGCGCCCATTTGATAGTTGCCGCCTGACGGCGTTGAACTCGCAGGAAGCGTCGTCTGCATCGTGGTCGCAGAGACCAGCGAACGCTGGTACTGGTGCTCATGCCCCTGCACATAAATCACGTCGTGCTCAGAGAAAAACTCGCGGATATCTTTCTGAACACTGAAGACCCAATCGTCGCCTTTGGTTCCCTCAACGATTTGCTCGCGAGTTTGACCGTATTTCGCCCCGATAAGCCCATCGTGGCTGGCCACCACAATGTGATCAACACGGTCTGCCGTATCGGCCACAACATCTTTAATCCAGCTAATCGCCAGTGGCAGGTTGTAGTAGGCCAGACCGATAACCAACACATTATCGCGAACAACATAGTAGTTGACCCACTCGTAACCCGGCATATGCACGGCGTCGTCCGGAATGTAGTTGCGCATCGTGGCGATCCATTCCGTGGTGTAGGCATAGTTCATCTCGTGATTTCCCATCACCGGCATGAACTCAATACCCTGATCGCGATAGGTATCGGCAACGGATGTCCACTCAGCCCACTCAATCGAGCTGCCTTTATCCGTAAGGTCACCGACGGCAATAACCATGTCGACACCTTCGTTCGCCTGATGCGCCAACACCGCTTGCATCGGGTGCATGGCAACATGCGCCTGACCCTGTGCGTCAGAGCCACCCTGAGTGTCTGGCAGAAGGCCGATAACAAAGGGCTCTGCGGGCGTGCTCGTCTCGGGTGGATCACCGGCGGCGTCTCGCTGTGAGTTGTTATTATCGTCATCTGAGCTACAGGCGCTGATCGCGGCAGCAAGCAGCAAACCGCCTGCAATATTTCGCTTGCGTGGAGAGAAAATCATAATTTAGTCCATTTAACTGAAAGTGAGGTGCGCTCGAATTTTGCGCTTAGAAGAAAATTTCGCGACCATTACACCGCGCGGTTATGACACTTCAGTTAAAGTTTTCCTGCCTAATGGCGAAGCTTTTATGACAACAGAGCTATGCTGCAAAATTGCAATAGCCCTTCATGAAAGCGCTGAGAAAATATTGTGAAGAGCGCCCCTTAGGGCGCTCAATGAGTCTTAGTCGGCGCTGTTTTTGCGTTTATCACGCTTCTCTTTGCGCTTGTCTTTCAAACTCTTTTGCGGGGCTTTCTTCGCTTTTTCCCTGGACATATCCATCACTCCAAGTGATCCGGGGCAGCCCCTTGCCGCGCCGCTCCACTGGAGCCGCCCCGATTATCATTAACTCAGTTAACTGTTTGCGGCGCAGAGGCAACTGCATTGGCTAATTCTCCTTTATCGGCGGACTTATAAATGTGGATGACGCGGAAAGAGAGGCGCTGGCGACCCAGAAAAACAAGGCAGTCTTGCCCCTGCTCCAGCTGGTAAACCGCTCGACCCAGCGGCGAAAACACGGAGAGCGCAGCGTCTGCAGACACCCCCGGCATGACCAGTTTAAAACTCAGTCGCTGACCATCGCTGAGCGACTCCAGCAATACATGGTCTCCCAGAGACGCACCGGACGAAGGCTGCGCTGCCGCTCTGTCGAGACGACACAACATTGCCAGCAGCTCTACAGGCTGGCTGAAAAGGCTAAGATCAGAATAGACACGACGCAGCGAACACTGCGACGACTTGAAAAAGACGAACTGCGAGAACATCTCGACCTCCCCTGTAAGTGACAAGAATTTGCCGCTTGCCGGAAGGGAGACGCGCTTCCTTCCGGCTTAGGGGAGAAATTTCAGAGGGGCAAATTCAACCTTGCGAAGATGTTTCATTTATGTGGAAGTCCTCGAATGAGAACCCAGCATAGCCTGCAAAAAATAAAAGGCAAGCCCACAAACAACACCTACTAACGATATTACTGAGCCTTACAGCTTAACCGCCAGTGTTCTCATCAGCGAACGCAGTGCTGCAGGCTTCACCGGCTTGGCAAGGAAGCGATAGCCCGCCTCTCTGACCCTGTTGCGCAACGCATCATCATTGTCTGCGCTGATGACAATGGCTTTCAGTGACTGCTCCCAGTGCACACTAAGCGCATTGAGCAAATCCAGGCCAGTCTCACCATGGTCCAGGTGGTAGTCCACCAGCACGAGGTCAGGAGGCTCAGGCTGCCGCCATTGGCTTAGCGCTTCACGCAGCGAAGCCACCGCCAGGGTCTGGCATTCCCACTGAGATAACAGGCTTTGCATACCGGCGCGGATGGCCGCCTCGTTATCCACACAGAGCACGCGCAACCCTGCCAGCTCGGAATGAACGACACTGACAGGCGCCACGCGCTTCTGACGGCGAGCCGAGGAGATCGGTACATTGATGGTGAATACCGTGCCATGCCCCTCTTGCGTCGTAAACTCCATGGCATGCCCCAACATCGCGCTGATACGCCGGACAATCGACAGCCCCAGGCCAAGCCCGCCTTCGGTTTCGCGGTGCGCTGCTTCGGCGGCCCGCTCAAACTCTTCAAAAATACGCTGGCGATCCGCCTCGGCAATGCCCGGCCCGGTATCGAGTACCTGTATCGCCAGGTACTCTCCCCGGCGCCGACAGCCGAGCAGCACCTTGCCCTCCGGCGTGTAGCGCAGGGCATTGCCCAACAAATTCTGAATAATCCGCCGCAACAGGTGTTTATCGCTGTACACCCATTCGGAACAGGGCGCCACGCGCAAACGGAGCCCGGTGCGCTCGGCAATAGCCGAAAACTCGCGCCCCAAGGTATCCAGCAAACCCTGTACCGGAAACTCTTCACGCTTCACCTGCAGGCGGCCGGAATCGAGACGTGAAATCTCCCGCAGGGAGGTAATCAAGGTTTCCGCACTCGCCAATGCCTCATCGATATGAGAGACCTCATCGCGCAGACTATCGTTGTCACTGGCGTCCACTTTATGCGCCAATGCCGCGGTAAACAGCCTCGCGGCGTTGATGGGCTGCAACAGGTCGTGACTGGCGGATGCCAGGAAGCGGTTCTTACTGGCGTACACTGCGTTCAACTCTCGTTCAATGCGTGCCCGGGTGGCATTTTCCTCGGCCAGAGAGTCATTCACCGCTTCCAGCTCTGACGTGCGCGCCGCCACGCGCTCTTCCAACTGGGCTTTGGCTGACTCCAGCTCATTGAAAATAGCGCGGTACTCACTGATGTCGGTATAGGTGGTGACATAGCCGCCATTCGCCATCGGCGTGCCACAAATCTCGACCACCAAGCCATTGGGCAGGTTGCGCTCGAGTCGGTAGGGTTGCGCGCCCTGCAGCAGCGACAGTCGGCGCGTAATCGCGGCATCGATATCGGCATCGGCATCCTGTAAATAGCCGCGCTCGGCGTTGTACTGATAAATACGGGCTATTGGGCAGCCGACATACAACAGCCGCTCAGGGAAATTAAACAGATCCACATAACGCTGATTCCAGGCCACCAGATTGAGGTTGGCGTCGACCACACTGATCCCCTGAGGCACGGTTTCCAGAGTGATCTGCAGCAGATCCTGGCCGAACTGAATCTGCCGAGAGGTATTGCCGATCAGGCTGACAAATTCGTCGATATCCAACGGTCGGCGCTTGGCCAACAGCTCTAAGGTACGGTGGGCCGAGACCGCGCCGACAATAGACGCCAGTGATTCTTCGACATCTTTCACGACGAAACGAGGAACCCGGTCGCTTTGCAGCAGGCGGTGACCGAGCCGCTGCTCGAATCGCTGCCACATTTTTTCACAGCGACGCTCGCCGAACAGCGGCACCAGCAAGCGGTGCAATTGCCAGGCTTCGACTGACGTCAATTCCAACTCGGCTTCGCGCTGACGTAACTCCACCCGCACTTCGGTAAAGCTCCGGGCCTGCCGGAGATCGATGCTGCTGAAGCGCGAGCGCCGCGACACCAGAATCATGAGCAGCGCATTGACGGCAACACTCCAGAACACACCGTGGCTCAGGCTATCCCCGAACTCGAAGCCGAACAGCGCTTCCGGGCGCAGTGCCGTGATCCCCATGGGACCGCTGACCACCAGAGCGTGCTCCGCACCGAGAATAGCGGGCAGCAGCAGGGTATATGCCCACAGCAGCCCGCCGACCAGCAAACCGGTCACCACACCGCGGGCGTGAGCCCGGCGCCAGTACAAGGCCGCCACCAACCCAGGCGCCAACTGAGAAGCGGCGGCGAACGACAACAGGCCCAGCGAGGCCAGTCCGCCCCGCGCACTGAGCTGCTGCTCCAACAGCCAGGCGGCAAATAACACCGCCGCAATGGCAATACGCCTTACCTGCTGCAACCAGCGGGCGTTAATTTCATGCCCCTGCCGCAGATACTGCCACAGGGGCACCAGCCACTCGTTACACACCATGACCGACAGCGTCACACAGGCCACAATCACCATACCGGTCGCCGCCGACATGCCGCCCAGCAGGGCCACGACTGCCAGCTCCTGCTTGTCGTGATAAAGCGGCATGGACACCACCAGCATGTCGGCGCTGCCGCCAAAATGCGACAGCGCCTCCTGGGCAACAATCGAAATCGGCGCGATCATCAGGCAGAACAGCAGCAGATATATCGGGAAAATCCAGCGCGCGAGACGCATGTCGCGGCGGCTGTGATCCTCAATCACCATCACATGGAACTGGCGGGGAAGACACACAATTGCCGCCATCGCCAGCAGCACCTGTGTCGTAAACTGACTCCAGTCCGGCCACTCACCCAGTGGCCCCAGAGGAACGGCAACCCCGCTCTTGTAGCTGGACCAGAGCAGGCTGATGGCAAAGGCGCCCACCATGACAAACGCCGCCAGTTTAACGATGGACTCCATCGCAATGGCCGCCATCAGGCCGCGGTGGCGATGCCGCTTGTCGGCGACCCGTGTACCGAAAGCGACCGTGAACAACACCAGAATTAAGGCCGCGACAAAACTCGTGCTGCCGGGATCCGGACTGAGATTGACGCCACCGAAGAAATCGCTGCCAAAACGCTGGGACCCAAGGTCAGCCGCACGCTGATCCCACAGTTGCTCAACACTGATCCACGCCTGGGTGATGGCTTTTAATTGCAGGGCGATATACGGCAGACTGCCGAAGACCGCCAGAAAGGTGACCAGTGCCGCCAGCATCTGGCTTTTGCCGTAGCGCGAACCCATGAAGTCGGCAATGGAGGTCACCCGGTTGCGGGTACTCATCACCGACAATCGACGCAAAAATGGCCAGCCGAACAGGAACAGCAAAATCGGGCCGATGTAGATGGGCAGGAAGGTCCAGCCATCGGCAGCGGCCTGTCCCACCGCACCGAAGAAGGTCCAGGAACTGCAATACACGGCCAGGGAAAGACTATAGATCAGCGGGCGAAAACGGCGAGGCCAGGCATCACGGCGGTCAGCCCACCAGGCAATCAGGAAGAGGATTCCAAAATAGAGGAAGGCCATTAACATGACCCACTGATTCGCCGCCACCGCAAACCCCGTTATTCCTGAGAGATGCCCGCAGTCTACCCCAGCCACCCTCACAACGCATTCGACGAAAGTCGAAGCAAATCATCATCTACGTGACGGGAATCGCGAGCAGGGAAAGCACAATGTCACACCGGGCAGCGCAACATAACAAAATCGTCACTTCCAAACGATAGAATGCGCGCCTTTCCAGTGTCACACATCGCTTATCACCACCCCGAAAGGAGGATATTTGTGGTCCATTTGCCCACGCCCGTTGCCCGTTTTTACGCACTGCCAGCCGCCGCTCTCTGTTTGTCACTCGCGGCCTGCGGGGGCAGTGGCTCATCATCCAATGATTCGGGCTCGGGGCAGGAACCGCCGGTAAGCACCCCAAGCTATTTCACCACCGACTGGCAGCCGGGGCCGCTGCCCAGCGCATCGCTGTCAGCCCCTCAGGGCCTGTGGCTGGCTACCGATACGCATGTCCATACCGATCACTCTTCCGACGGCTCCATATGGCGGCAAGCCAGCGATGACGCCCTGCCGGGCAATGTCGCGGTCAGTGACCAGATTGGCGAAGCACAGCGCCAGTCTCTGGATTTTCTGGCACTGACCGATCACCGTACCTACGATCAGCACTGGGACCCGGAATGGACCTCCGAGCAACTGCTGCTGATTCCCGGTGAGGAAGCAAACGGCCGCCCCCACGCCAATATTTTTGGTGCAACAGATACGGTGCTCGACGGCCTCAGTCAGGGTAGCGGCATGGAACACAAACCCACCCAGCAGAGCGTATGGGATGCCCACGGTCAGGGCGCAGTGTGGCAAACCAACCACCCCAATCGCGACTGGACCGACGACGACAACAGCCCCAACGACCACGCCAGCACGCTGGGCGTAAACCTGATTGAGGCCTGGAATGTCGCTCAGGATATCGACCTGCAACTGGCCTATGCCGAGCAACGCTGGAATCGCGGCTGGGAAACCGGCATTACCGCCAGCTCCGACAACCACTTCCGCGAACTGTGGCTGGGTTTTGGTCCCGGCACAGTGAAAACCCATGTATTCACGTCTGCCATCACCGAACGCGGCATTCTCAATGGCCTTCGCGACGGCCATACCGTCCTCAGCGAAGGCGGTAACGCCCCCTTCTTAACCTTGACCGCCGATGGACAGGGCGACGGTATATTTGAAGCCCTCCCCGGCGATGCCGTTACCGTCGCCGCCGGTGACACCGTCACCCTGAAACTCACCGTAACCGGCAGCAACAGCCTGCAACGCCTGCGTCTTTACGCCGCGCCGGGACGCGACAGCGGCGCCATCAAGGAATTCACGCCGTCTTCGAGCGGCAATAGTTTTAACTTCGACCTTCCCCGCCCAGACACCGACAGCCCCTATTGGGTTTACGCAGAACTGAGTTCGCCGCTTGGTCGCAGACTGGCCCTGACCTCACCCATTTTTATCCGCCGCAGCGGACTGAACAACGCGCCCCAGCCCGAGCAAACCGTGCCCGACACACTCCTGTTGGAAGACAACGCCGCTCTGGTCATGGGTGATCGCGGGCGCTTCTCCGGCTTTGCCGATATCGCACTGGATGGCGACGACATACCACTGGTTGTCGCCGAACAACACAGTGAAGAAGGCACCAACATCCTGTTTCGCCGCGGCGATAGCGAGACCTTGCACCCCATCAACACCCTGCCCGGCAGCGCCCGCTTCCCACGCATTGCCGCTAATGGCGACACTGTATGGGTGATTTGGGAAGACGAGCGCCGAGGCCAGATTCCCCGCCGCCCGGAAATTATGCTGCGCGGCTCGATCAACGGCGGCCGCAACTGGGATGCAGAGCACCGCCTGACGGCGGACAGTCAGCGCGCGATACGCCCCGCCATCGCGGTACTCCACGACGGCACTCCCGTTATGGCCTGGAGTGACAATCGCCGTCGCTGTTTCGACCTCTACGTGCAAATCGGCTTGAACAGCGAAGCGGAAAACCTGAGCAGTGAGAAAAGCTGCGAAGGCGCCAGCGCGCTGGACACGCGCAGCAGTAGCGATCCCGCCTCACTGCACCCGGCGATTGCCGTGCTGTCCGATGACACCGTGGTCGTGGCCTTTCAGGACAATCGCTTTGACATCAACCCCGGCTGGACCGGCCAGACCGGCTATCACGACGGACTGGAAGGTCTGGACCGCACTGACCCGGATAACTGGGAAATTCTCAGCCGCCGCCGCGACCCCGCCAGTGGCACATGGTCGGAGGCCGTCCGGGTATCCAACAATGGCAGCCCTGACGACGCCTTTCTCGAAGGCAGCCTCGCCGATCGCCACCCGGCAATTATTGCCGATGGCGAGGACCGGCTGGTCGCCATATGGGACGCCAAAGTTCTGGAAGCAGCCGGGGTGAACAGCGGCATTTTTGCCAGCCATTCCGACGACGGTGGCCTGAACTGGACGCCCGCGGTGTCAGTCGGCTCGGAGGACACTGCCATGAGTCAGCGCCCGGCACTCGCGCTGTCTACAGACGGCAGCGTTCAAGCCCTGTGGATGGATAGCCGCGACAGTGACTGGCGTCACCGGATATGGGGAAGCCAGTGGCAGAACGGTGGTAGCTGGGCAGCCGCTCGCCGCCTGTCTGGCACTGGCAACGGCGTATGGCCGCGTGCTGCGGGCAATAACCTGGTGTTTGGCTCAGATCGGGGCGCTGACGCGCAAGGCGACCCAACATGGTGGATCCTCCACCGCACGCCGGACACCGTGGGACACACTGAGTCGGAGACTCCCAGCCTCAACGTGAGTGACTGGATCCGCCGACAGTGGCAGAACCTGACGCAGACCGGACGCGAAAGCGACCACAGTCTGCCAATGCCGTAATCGTGATACCGGCGGGGCCAAACGCCCCGTCTGTCGATAAAGGTTTTCTGGCCGGTCGATTTTGCCGCTTAGGAAAAGAACAGCTCTGACAGTCGCTCGCCGGGCTCATCGGCGCGCATAAACGCCTCGCCCACCAGGAAGGCATCGACGCCATGCTCGCGCATCGCCGCCACATCGTCGGCGGTGTGGATGCCGCTTTCGGTGACGACAATGCGCTCATCGCCAATCTGCGCCAGCAGCGAGTACGTCGTCTCAAGGCTGGTGTCGAAGTTGTGTAAGTTGCGGTTATTAATGCCCACCAGACGATTGCCCAGTGGCAGACTCCGCTCCAGCTCCTCGGCGTTATGGACCTCAATCAGCACATCCATACCCAGCTCGACCGCCAGCGCATTCAGCTCGGCCATACGCGCGTCGTCCAGCGCCGCCACAATCAGCAGAATACAGTCTGCGCCAATCGCCCTCGCCTCGTAGACCTGATAAGGGTCGACAATAAAGTCCTTGCGAATTACCGGCAGTGAACAGGCCGCACGGGCCTGCTGAAGATAGGCTTCGCTGCCCTGAAAGAAATCGGCATCAGTGAGCACCGACAGGCAGGCCGCACCGCCGCGCTCGTAACTGCGCGCAATCTCGGCGGGACGGAAATCTTCGCGAATCACACCCTTGGAGGGCGATGCCTTTTTCACTTCGGCAATGACCGCCGACTGTCCGGCAGCCAGCTTGCTGGCCATGGCCTGGACAAAGCCGCGCGGGGCAGACGCCGACGCAATGTCATCACGCAGCGCCGCAACAGATTTGCGCGCCTGACGCTCAGCCACTTCTTCATGTTTACGATCAATAATTCGGGTCAGAACCGTCGGCAGGCTCATTGCGTCATTCCTTGGGTAAAGGCGGCTAACTCCTGCATTTTTTCCAGAGCCCGGCCACCGTGAATCACATCTTCCGCCAGCGCCACACCGTTCTTCAAACTGCTGGCAACACCGGCCACATACAGCGCCGCACCGGCATTGAGAGCAATCATATCCGCCGCTTTTTCCGCCGCTTCGTTGTCGCGCTTGCTCAGCGCATTGCGGATCAGCGCCAGCGACGCCTCGCTGCCGTCTACCGACAGACCGATCAGGCTCTGGCTCTTAATGCCGACATCTTCCGGGGTCAGCGTGTACTCGGTGATCTCGCCGTCCTTCAACTCCGCCACCTGCGTCGGCGTCGCCAGACTGATTTCGTCGAGGCCCTCCGAGGAACACACCACCATCACATGTTCCGCGCCCAAGCGGCGCATGACCTCTGCCAGCGGACGACACAGCTCGGGGGTGAAGACGCCCAGCACCATGCGGGTCACCCCGGCGGGGTTGGTCAGCGGGCCGAGAATATTGAAAATCGTGCGCTGGGCCAGGTCCCGGCGCGGGCCGATGGCGTGGCGCATGGCGCTGTGGTGATTCACGGCAAACATAAAGCCGAGCCCCACGTCGCGAATACAGCGCTCCACCTGCTCGGGACTGAGATCGAGCACGATGCCAGCCTTTTCCAGCAAGTCCGCACTGCCACTTTTGGACGACACCGAACGATTGCCGTGCTTGGCCACGCGCGCACCCGCCGCAGCTACCACAAAGCTGCTGGCCGAGGACACGTTGAACAGGTTCGCGCCGTCGCCGCCTGTACCGACAATATCCACCACGTAGTCCAGGCCGCTGACATCCACCGGCGTGGCCAGCTCGCGCATGACCCGCGCCGCACCTTCAATCTCGTCCAAGCTCTCGCTTTTCATGCGCAGGCCCATCAGAAACGCGCCAATCTGTGCCTCGCTGCACTGCCCGGTCATAATGTCGCGCATCACCGACTGCATTTCCTCGGTGGTCAAATCCAGTTGTTTGATGACCCGCGCCAGCGCGCCTTTGATATCCATGGTTTCGCTCATTATTAGCGCTCCAGAAAATTCTTTAACAATGCGTGACCCTGCTCGCTCAGAATCGCCTCGGGGTGAAACTGCACGCCCTCGATATCCCATTCGCGGTGGCGCAGCCCCATAATCTCGTCGACCTCGCCATGCTCGTCCGCCGTCCAAGCGGTCACTGCCAAACAGTCCGGCAAAGCAGCTGACTCAACGACCAGCGAGTGATAGCGGGTGGCGGTAAACGGCGCGGGCAAGCCACTGAACACACCCTCACCGCGATGGTGAATGGCCGAGGTTTTGCCGTGCATCACCCGGCGGGCGCGAACCACGCGACCGCCAAATACCTGGCCGATACACTGGTGGCCCAGGCACACACCGAGAATCGGTATTTGCCCGGCGAAGGCCGCAATCGCCGCCATCGATACGCCCGCCTGGTCCGGTGTGCAGGGACCGGGCGAGATCACCAGGTGACTGGGCGCCAGCGCGCGAATCTCGTCAACGCTGATCGCGTCGTTGTGCACCACCTCTACCGCCGCGCCCAGCTCGCTTAGATACTGCACCACGTTATAGGTAAAGGAGTCGTAGTTGTCTATCATCAACAGCATTGCGGCTGCTCCCGCCTGAAAGCCCCGGACCGACCGCACCGGATGCGAAGCGGCATTGTACGCAAGCCCCGCCGTGAAAACATCTGCGACACCGCGCTTGAACTTGGCGCGATTTGTGATAGTGTACTAGTACATGAATACATCGCGCAACACTATGGATAAACACTACCAGCGGGAATTGATCGAACACCTGCTGACGGCCCGTGATCCGGACAGCCTCGAACAGCTGCTCAGCGACCTGCTGACCCCGTCCGAGCTGCTGGAGATCAGCAAGCGCCTGCAGATTTTCAAACTGCTGGCCGCCGGCTTGCCGCAACGCCAGATTGCCGAACAGCTCGGCGTTGGGATTGCCACCGTGACCCGTGGTTCCCGCGCCCTCAAACAACATTCACCGGAATAAGCGCCCTTATGAGCCAGACACCGCCGCGCATTTCACTGCCGCGCAAACCCCACTACACCACGCTGACGGCAGACTGCGATTTCTTCAGCCTGTTTAAAAAGATCGAGCGCCGCTACGACAACTGCTTTTATCTGGAGTCGCTGGGCGAAGACAGTCACATTGCCCGCCATTCGATTATCGGTTTCGATCCGGAAAAGCTGCTCTACGCCAACGGCAATACCCTGACCATTGAAGAGCGCGACGGCAGCAAGGTCGACTACCCCAGCGAGAATCCCTACCAGCTGCTGCGCGAGATCGTTCCCCAGAACATCATCTCGCGCAAATACGCAGGCGGCCTCACCGGCTATCTGGGCTACGACGCGATGAACTACTTCGAACCCAGCCTAAGCATTCAGCACAGCGAGCTGTTCGATGCCTTCCGCTTCGGCCTGTTCAAAGACGGCCTGATTCTCGACAAGATGACCGGCGAGGTTTTCTACTTTTACTACAGCGACAGCCGTCTGGCAGAAATTGAGGCCCTGTTGAGCGCCAACGACGTGGTGAACGGCCCGTTGAAAATCACCGCCATGGGCGAAACCATGAGCCGCGAAGATCACCGCTCAGCAGTGATGAAAGTGAAGCAGGATATTATCGACGGCAAAATCTTTCAGACCGAAGTGGGCTTTAAAAAGCGCTTCAAGCTGGAAGGCGACACCATCAATATTTACGAGAAGATGCGCGAGATTAACCCTTCGCCGCAGATGTACTACGTAAAATTCGGTCAGCAGAAACTGATTGGCGCCAGCCCCGAGTTGCTGTTCCGCCTGCGCCAGGGCGAGATGGAAACCTTTCCACTGGCGGGCACCACCAAGCGCGGCGCCGACGAAAAAGAAGATACCGCGCTGGCCCGCACCCTGCTTAACGACCCCAAGGAAATTGCCGAGCACAATATGATTGTTGACCTGCACCGCAATGATATCGGCCGGGTCGCCCAGTTTGGCACGGTGAAAGTGCGCAGCCTGATGGACATCAAACGCTTCAGCCACGTGCAGCATATTTCCAGCGAAATTGTGGGCATTATCGCTGAGGGTGAAGACATGTTCTCGGCACTGGCGAGTAATTTCCCGGCGGGCACCCTCACCGGCGCGCCCAAAATCGAGGCGATGAAAATTATTAATGCCCTGGAGAACGACGGTCGCGGCCCCTACGGCGGCGCGGTCGGCCACTTCTCCTTTAACGGTGACTGCACCTTTGCCATTCCGATTCGCACGGTGTTTGCCAACGGTGAGGAGGCCTACGTGCAAACCTGTGGCGGCAACGTCTACGACTCCAACCCCGACGATGAGTACGAAGAAATCGTGCGCAAATTTGCTGGCACCAAAAAAGTCTTGGATGCCTTTATGGACCACAGCGCTGACCAGGGGGCCGCATCGTGAAAGTACTGATTATCGACAACTACGACTCCTTTACCTACAACCTCTATCAGTACATCGGCGAAATTCTCACCTCCGAGAAAAACCGTGGCGCGGTGGACGATTTCAGCATTGTGGTGAAACGCAACGACGAGCTGAGCCTTGAGCAAATTCGCGACATGCAGGCCGACCGGATTATTGTATCGCCCGGCCCGGGCTCGCCGGATGACGAGCACTACTTCGGTGTTTGTGCGCAGGTGATTGCCGAACTGGGCAAAACCACGCCGCTGCTGGGCGTCTGCCTGGGTATGCAGGGCATTGTCCATGTGTTCGGCGGCAAGGTCGTTAAAGCCCCGTTGCCCATGCACGGCAAAATCAGCCCCATCAGTCATAACCGTCAGGGCATGTTCGCCAACATTCCCGATCAACTGGAAGTAATGCGCTACCACTCACTGATGGCCGAGGCCGAATCCTTCCCCGAGTGCTTGCAACTGACAGCGCTGGTCGGCGACTTCCCGGCCAGGGAATTCGATAATTTATCGCGTATCCGTCAGGGCGGTGATTTTGAAATTATGGGAATTCAGCACCGTGACTACCCTATCTTCGGCATTCAGTTTCACCCGGAATCCTTTGCGACAGAGGGCGGCAAGGAGCTGATTCGCAACTTTCTATTCGCTTGAAGACGACCGTTAGCGGGTGACGTTTCACACCCGCTAGCTGCACCCGCTACATCACACTTTCATCAAACTGCCATACTTTTCCTCTAGCGTATTCGGCTTTGTCTTTGGCCGTTTACAGGAGGATGTCGTGACGTCAAAAAAACTCATCAGCAGTCGCCGCCAAGTACTGCGATCCATGTTTCTGGGCTCAGTTGCCCTTGGCATATACGGCTGTGGCGGCTCGTCCAGCTCATCCAACAACAGCTCCACCCCTGACACCCCGGACGTTCCAGACGTGCCCGATGTCCCCGACGTTCCCGACCCGGTAGTTCCGGCCACCGAACTGCCGCTCCAGGCCGGCCCCCTTGCCAATATCGGCAATCTGGTTGAATCCGATGTCGACGGCACGCTGATTCCCGAGGGTTTCTCTATTCGCCGTGTGGCGCGAGCCGGTTTTTCGCCGTCCTTTAACTTCACGCTCTGGCACAGCAACCCCGATGGCGGCGCCGTGTTCCAGGCCGATGACGGCGGCTGGGTCTATGTCTCCAACAGTGAATCCACCCCCGGTGGCGTCGGCGCGCTGCGCTTCGATGCCAACGGCGATATCAGTGACAACTACCGTATTCTTCGCGACACCCGCAACAACTGTGCAGGCGGCGCGACGCCCTGGCAAACCTGGCTGTCCTGCGAGGAAGTCAGTGACGGTCAGGTTTACGAGTGCGACCCCTTTGGCAGTGCCGACGATGCCGTTGCCCGCCCCGCGCTGGGCATCTTTAATCACGAGGCCGTCGCCGTCGATCTGCCAACGCGCACCCTTTATCTGACAGAAGACAGCGGCAGCGGACGCCTCTACCGCTTTACCTCGATCGGCGCCAAGACGTCGATCAATGGCAAGGAAGGTCTCGACCTGGACAACGGCCTGCTGGAGGTTCTGGAAATTGAGGGCTTCGAGGCCGGTGGCTATCAGGATGACCTCGCCGTCGCCCGCAAACTGCACAAGGTGAAATGGGTCGCGGTACAGTCCCCGGAGCGTACTCAGGCCGAGGTGCGCAGTGAAATTGAAGCCACGGGTGTCGGCGCACCCGGCACCGTATTCAAAGGTGGCGAAGGCATCTGGACTCAGGAATTCCCCGAAGGTCAGCGCCAGACCGTCGATGGCAGCGACCACCCCTTGCGCGCGGTGATCTTCTTTGCCTGTAAAGGCGACAACCGCGTGTATGCGCTGGACGTCGACAACGAGCTGATCGAAGTCGTGTTCGACAACGAGCAATTGACGGCCGTCGACGAACTGCCCTACGACGATGTCGACAACCTGGTCGTCAGCCCCGCTGGCGATGTGATTGTGGCCGAAGACGGCGACGCCATGCGGCTGATGGTGATGATTCCCAACCAGCCCGCGAAAATCCTGCTGCAGGTGCCGGGTGGCGAAAGCGAGCTGACCGGACCGGCGTTTACCGCCGACGGCAGTCGCCTGTACTTCAGCTCGCAGCGCGGCCCGGTCAATCTCGGCATCCCTTGGTTTGGCACGACCTACGAGCTGACCATCCCCGAGGAGTACCGCTAGTCACGCAAGCAACTCAGGGCAGACGCCACGCCCTGCGTTGCCGCCATAGCCGGTGTACAATGCTGCGCTTTGCACACCGACCTGCCCATGCCCGAGCTGTTCTCCATAGGCTATGCCACCAAACCGCTGGATACCTTTCTGGCGCAACTTCGCCAGCATCGGATTGATGCGATCGCCGACGTGCGCTCGGTGCCCTACAGCAAGGCCTTCCACAACTATCACCGCGAGCCCCTGGCCGCTTCGTTGCGCGCAGCCGGTATCCACTATGTGTATCTGGGGGAAGAACTCGGCCCGCGCTCCAAAGACCCTGCCCATTATGATGACCGCGGACAGGTGCAGTTTGACCGCCTGCAAACCGCCGAGCTGTTTTTGAACGGCATCGAACGGGTGTTTGCCGGAATGAAAAAATCCCTGCGCATTGCGCTGATGTGTGCGGAGAAAGACCCGGCGACCTGCCATCGCAGCCTGCTGATCGGTCACTACCTGCTGCACCAACGACAGCAGGCCGTGCTGCATATCGAGCACGATGGTGGATTGGAGGACGAAGCCGCGCTGGAGCGGCGGCTAATGCAAATTCAGAATATTCAGCCGGATATGCTTACCCCGGAATGCGACTGCCTGCCGCTGGCCTGGCAGGCGCAGTGTCAACAGCACGCCTACCGCAAACCCGACTGAATTCGCCGGGAAGCGACAGCGTGACGACTTAGACCAGGTCGCTGAAATGATCGACCAGCAAGTCGGCACCCGCCTCTTGAATCGGCGCGCCGTGGTTATAGCCGAAACTGACACAGGCCGCGGGCATGCCGAGCGCATGCGCCGCCTGAATATCGTTGCTGGAATCACCGACCATCACCGCATTTTTCGGCGACACCCCGAGCTGCTCACAAGCCAGAACCAGCGGCGCAGGATCAGGCTTTCGAGTCGGCAGAGTGTCCCCGCCGACCACGACCGGCAGCAACTCCTGCAAATCAAAGGTGGCGAGGATAGGATGGGTGAAACGCTCGGGTTTATTGGTGACACAGGCCAGTTTAATGCCTGCCGCCTGCCAGTACTCCAGCGCCTCGCGTACCCCGTCAAACAGGCGACTGCGCGAACTGCTGTCTTCGGCGTAGGCGTTGTAGAACGCTTCCAGCAACACGCGCTGCTGAGCCTGTGGTGCCTGCTGCTCACTGACTTCCAGTGCCCAGGTCAATGCCCGCTCAACCAGTTTAGGCGCGCCATTGCCCACCCATGTCCGCACACGCGCCTCGCCAGCAGGCGGGTAGCCGCAAAATTCCAGAGCGTGGTCCATCGCCGCGGCCAGATCGGGCACGCTATCGACCAGCGTGCCGTCCAGATCGAACAGCAGTGCCTGCAGCGGTGCCTCGCCCAACAGCGTTTGCAGACGCATCATACGCTGGCCAGCTCGCTGCGCATGTTGTCGATCACCGCGGTGTAGTCCTCGGCGTTGAAAATTGCCGAACCCGCAACAAAGGTGTCGGCACCGGCCGCCGCGATTTCAGCAATATTCTTGGCGGAAATCCCGCCGTCCACTTCCAGACGGATGTCGTAGCCGCTGGCATCGATCATGGCGCGAACTTCACGCACTTTATCGATGGTTGAAGGAATAAACTTTTGCCCGCCAAAGCCGGGATTCACCGACATCAGCAGTACCATGTCGAGTTTGTCCATCACGTATTTCAGTACGTCAGGGCCAACGGCAGGATTCAGTACCAATCCGGCCTTACAGCCCGCATCGCGGATCATCTGCAGAGAGCGGTCTACGTGAATAGAGGCATCCGGGTGGAAGGTGATAATACTGGCACCGGCCTCGGCAAAGTCACCGATCAGGCGATCGACGGGCGACACCATCAAGTGCACATCAATGGGCGCTTTCACCCCGTGATTGCGCAGTGCCTTGCACACCATCGGGCCGATGGTGAGATTGGGCACATAATGGTTATCCATTACATCGAAGTGAACAATATCCGCACCGGCTTCCAGCACGGTGTCCACTTCCTCGCCCAGGCGGGCAAAGTCGGCAGAGAGAATTGAGGGGGCTATCCAGTAGTCGGCCATGGTCGATCCCGTATGCAGTGTCGCGGCAGAAAAGAGTGCGTAGTTTACGCAGAGCGCAGCTCGGCATCCAGCGCAGCGAGGCGTTCCGGCGTTCCGATATCCCACCATTGACCGCGATGAAGACGGCCGCGCAACTGCGATCGAGCCATTAAGGCCTGCATAAGAGGTTTCAGAAGGCGGCGCCCTGGCGCCAGTCCCGCAAAGCATGCCGGCTGCCAGACACTCACCCCGGCAAAGGTGTAGCGCGGCTCGCCCTGTTCACTAAGCAGGCCGTCGTCGCCCAGTGCAAAGTCACCAGCGGGGTTGTGTGCGGGGTTGTCCACCATCAGCAGCTCTGCACCGGCTGGCCGAATCGCCCGCAGAGGCGCAAAGTCGATATCGCTCCACACGTCACCGTTAAGGAGGAGGAAGGGCGCGTCGCCCAGCAGAGGTAACGCCCGCACAATGCCACCGGCAGTTTCCAGCGGCTGTTCCTCCACCGAATGCGTGATCTGCAAACCGTAGCGCGTGCCATCGCCGAGATAATCCACAATCTGCTCAGACAGCCAGGCACTGTTGACCACCACCTCGTTAAACCCCGCAACGGCGAGCTTCTCCAGGTGATAATCGATCAAGGGTTTCCCCGCGGCGCGCAGCAGTGGCTTGGGGGTGGTCTCGGTCAGCGGGCGCATGCGCTCGCCAAACCCGGCGGCGAGGATCATTGCCCTCACAGGCGCAGTTCCCGATACCAGGGCTGCGCTGCCGCCAGCGGCAACAGCCGTGTTTCAAACCAGCGCACAAATTCATCAAATTCGGGATACTGCCGCGCCACCGTCAGGGTATAGGCAATGACCAATGGCAGATCGTCGAGGTAGGCCGATTTGCCGTCACGCAGTTTAAGACGGGCAAAAATTCCCAGCACTTTGATGTGCCGTTGCAGCCCCATCCAATCCACATCGCGGGCAAACTCGGCGGCATCCGGCATCGACTGCCCGGCCGCCAGTGCCTGCTGGCGATAGGCCTCAATCCACTCGCTGACACGGGTGGCAGGCCAGTGGATATAACAGTCGCGCAGCAGTGACACCAGGTCGTAACTGACCGGGCCGCGCACGGCATCCTGAAAGTCGATCAGTCCCAGTTCGTCATTCTCCAGCAGCATGATATTGCGACTGTGGAAATCCCGGTGCACAAAGCCCTGCGGCTGGGACATCGCCCGCTTGGCGAGCGCATCAAACAGTCGCGCCAGCATCTGCCACTCCTCGTCGCTGAGGGTATAGCCCAATAGCCGCTGTACGAACCAGTGGGGAAAGAGCGCCATCTCCTCCAACAGCCGCTCGCGGTCGTAATCGGGAAGATCGCCATCTTGTAAGGGCATAGCCTGCATTTTCAGCAGGCTATCGAAGGCCTGAAGATAATAGCGATCAGCCGCATCAAGATCAGACAGCGCCGGGCGCAACAGCGCATCGCCAAAGTCTTCCTGCAACATGAACCCCTGCTGTAAATCCCAGCCCAATAGACCGGGAACCCGCAAATCGGCGGCCATCATTCGCTGCTGAACAGCAATAAAGGCAGGGTTGTTTTCTTTATCCGGCGGCGCGTAGACCGCAATAAAGGCCTCACCACTGTCCAGCGTCAGGCGATAGTAGCGGCGAAAACTGGCATCACCAGAGACCACTGACAAGGTCGCGGGAGTGGTTTCTGGCAGCCCCAATTGAAGCAGGCCCCAGCGCGTCAAGTCACGGGTCGGTGTCGGATTTTCAGCAGTCATGGAAGGCAGGAAATCGGTCAATCTCAACGGGAAACGGGCATCCTAGCAGAGAATGCTTTATTATGCGCCTTCGCTAATTCAGGCCAATCGCCACACGTAATTAAGCCATTATCGAATGACTGCGTTTCGCCCATTTTTCACACTGCTGCTGTGCGGCTGCAGTGCCGCCAGCCTGGCGCAGACTGCGCCCGTGGAGCAGTGCGGCCCGATCAGTGGCCAGGCGATGCAATTCGATATGTCGCGACTCCCCGCCTACTACCAACACTGGAACTGGGTACCGCTGGACAAACTGCCGGAAAGCGCCCGCTGCGAACTGTCGCCGGGGTGTGCCGGACGCTTTGTCGAGCCGCCCAGAGACTGGAGCGGATCAGACCAGGACCCGGCCACAGCCCCGCTGGTCGTATCCGCTGACACAATCGAATCGGTCGGCGACAGCGCGACGATGCAGGGCGGCGTAGAACTTCGCAAGGGTAATCTCAGTCTCGACGCCGGTTACGCGCGCTACCGACGCAGCGACGGCAGCGTCATGCTGCGCGATGCCGTGGTCCTGCGTCAGCCCGGTTTTATGCTGCGAGGCCAATCGGCCACCCTCGACACGAATGCCGGATTGGGCGAACTGACAGAAGCGGAAATTCTCAGCTATCAAACCGGTGCCCGTGGCAGCGCCGGACGCATGGCGCGCCCGGCCTTCGGCCGCTTTGAACTGGAAAAAGCCAGCTACACCCAGTGTACGCCCGATAAGGAAACCTGGTCGCTGCACGCAGACAGCATTGAGCTGGACTACGAAACCGGCCGCGGCATCGCGCGCGGCACCAGTGTTCGTATCTATGATGTGCCGGTCTTTTACACACCGTATTTGAACTTCCCGGTCGATGATCGCCGCACCACCGGATTCCTGTTTCCCACCGTGGGCCTGGCCGACAACAGCCTCGACATCTCGGTGCCCTACTACATTAATCTGGCACCCAATTACGACCTGACCGTGGTTCCGCGCTATATCGAAGCCCGCGGCGAAGCCCTCGGCGGCGAATTCCGCTACCTCAACAAGTACTCAGAGTGGGCCATCAACGGCAGCTACCTGCCCAACGACCAGCGCGAAGATATCGACCGCTGGCTGCTTGGCATCGCCGAAGAAGGCTACATGGGCGACAACTGGAGCACAGAGGTCGACTACACGCGGGTCAGCGACAATGATTATTTCTCAGACCTCGGGCTGGCGAACCTCAGCGTAAAACGCAGCACCCACCTGAACCAACAGGCCAAACTGGGCTACCTCTCTGACAACTGGAGCGGGCGCCTGGAAGTGCAGCGCTACCAGACCATTGCCACGGTCGACGACCCCTATCAGAAGCTGCCCCAGCTCGCGCTGAGTTATCAGTCACCAGCTCGCAATTTCCAGCTCGAACCGTCCATGGAAGTCGAGTACACCCGCTTCGACCACCGCGACGCCATTCAGAATGGCGGCACCCAGGTTACCGGGCAGCGTTTTTATGGCGCAGCGGGCCTGAGCCTGCCGATGCGCTGGCGCTGGGGCTTTGTAGAACCCACGGTGAAGAGCCGCTATGTCGGCTACTCGCTGGACAAGGCAGACACTGTCGGCCTGGATAACAACCCCAGTGCGGCCTCCAACCAGTTCAGCCTGGATGCCGGTCTCTTCTTTGAGCGACCGCTGGAGCTGGGCGACAGCAGCCTGACCCAGACCCTGGAACCGCGCATTTACTACCGCAATGCCGAATATGCGAATCAGAGCGATCACCCGGACTTCGACAGTGCGGCGCTGACCTTTTCATACCAGCAACTGTTCCGCGATACCCGCTTCACCGGCCACGATCGTCTCGGCGATGCCGACCAGCTTGCGGTGGGTGTCAGCAGCCGTTTTATCGATAACGAAGTCGGCCGGGAATTTCTCAGCGTGAGCGTCGGTCAGCTCTATTACTTCGACGATGGGCGCGTACAGCTGCCCGGCGATCCGGTGCGCAAAAGCAGCAATTCAGACGTTGCCAGCCAGCTTCGCTGGTCACCCAACCGCTATCACAGCGTCGATGCCGACCTGCTCTACGACGCGCGCCAGGGAAAACTGAATCAGACCAATCTGCGCTACCACATTGAAACCGAGAACGGCAGCATGATTAATCTCGGCTACAGTATCCGGCGCGAGGGCAATGAATACGGCGGCCTCGACAATGATGTTCGCCAGGTGGATGCCTCGGCGGTGATTCCGCTGAACAACCAGTGGAAACTCTTTGCCAAAACCCAGTACGACTTTGAGGACAACCGTCCGCTGGAGAACCTGGTTGGCGTGGAATACGAGAACTGCTGTTGGCTGACGCGCTTTGTCTACCAGCAGGCACTGGAACCCGAGAACGATAGCGCGTCTAATACCATTGACACCCGAACCAACTCCGCCTACCTCGTGGAGTTCCAACTCAAGGGGCTGGGCGGCCTGGGCACGGCCGTTACCAGCGTACTGCAAGAAAGCATTTTTGGTTATCAAACAAATGAATAAACGTCAGACAACACTCCTCGCCGCTCTGTTTGCCCTGTGCCTCAGCACAGTTGCACGAGCCGAAACCCAGTGGCTGGATCGCATCGTCGCCATTGTTGACGACAATGTCATTCTAGCCAGCGAAGTGAATGACCGCGTTGCCACCATCGAGCAAAACATTGCCCGCGCCGGTCAACAGTCACCGCCGCAGGAACAGCTTCGCAAGGAAGTGCTCGACATGCTGATTCTGGAGAACATCCAGTTACAGATGGCCGACCGCGTCGGCCTGCGGATTGACGACGAACAGCTCAATCAGGCCGTTGGCCGTGTTGCTGCGCAAAACAAGATGACACTGCCGCAGTTCCGCCAGGCACTGATCGACAGCGGCGCCTCTTACAATGAGGTCCGTGAGCAAATCCGCCGTGAAATGCTGCTGCAACGCGTGCAGATGGGCAATGTGAACCAGCGCATTCAAATCTCCGATCAGGAGGTCAACAACTACCTCGATTCGGAAGAAGGCCGCGCCCGCACCTCGCCGGAATACCGCCTCGCTCACCTGCTGGTGCCGGTCGACTCGGATGCCAGCGACAGCCAGCGCGACGCAGCGCTGCAACGCGCCAAGCAACTGGCAAACCGCCTGCGCAGCGGCAGCGACTACCAATCCCTGGCACAGGGCGGCATCAAGGCCAACGATCTGGGCTGGCGCAAGGAAACCGATCTGCCCTCACTGTTTGCCAATGTGGCACCCGGCATGAGCGACGGCCAGGTCTCGGAGCCACTGAAAAGCGCCTCGGGTTATCACGTGATTCAACTGCTGGAGAGCCGCGGCCTGAACGAAACCATCGCCCAGACCCGCGCTCGCCACATCCTGCTCAAGCCCTCGGCAATCCGCGATGACGCCGAAACCCGCGCGCTGGCAGTCAAGTTGCGCCAGCAAATCATCGACGGTGAGTCCTTCCGCGACCTCGCCAAGGAATATTCCGAAGACATCGGCTCGGCGCAAGAAGGCGGCGACCTGGGCTGGACCTCACCCGGCCAACTGGTGCCAGAATTCCAGGAAGCGATGGACAACGCCAAGATCGGCGAAGTCACGCGTCCGGTACAAAGCCAGTACGGCTGGCACATCATTCAGGTGGAAGACCGCCGCCAGCAAAACGTCAGCGGCGAACTTCGCAAACGCATGGCCCGCAACGTACTTCACGAGCGTAAATACCAGGACGAGCTGGACATCTGGCTGCGTAAAATCCGTTCGGAAGCCTACGTCGACATCAAGAACTGATGCTGCCGAAGATCGCCATCACTCCCGGTGAACCAGCCGGGGTAGGCCCGGAGCTGCTGCTGCGCATCGCGCAGCAAGACTGGCCAGCGATGCTGGTCGCTTACGCCGATCCGGCGCTTTTGCAACAACGCGCCGAGGCGCTGAGCATCCCGATTGAACTGCTTGAAGTGAGCGACGATAGTCCCGCTCAAGCCCACCGGCCGGGACAGCTATTTGTCCGCGCGGTTTCCCTCGACAGCCCGGCAAAAAGCGGGCAGCTTGACGTGCGCAACGCGCCCTATGTGGTCGAATGCCTGCGCACCGCGACCGACGCCTGTCGACGCGATGACTGCCAGGCATTGATGACCGGCCCGGTACAGAAATCCATTATCAATGACGCCGGCATTCCCTTCTCCGGCCATACGGAATACCTGGCTGAGCGCTGCGGTGTCGACAAAGTGGTTATGATGCTGGCCAGCGACGCCATGCGCGTGGCACTGGTGACCACCCACCTTCCTCTGAGTGCCGTGCCCGACGCCATCACCGACACCGAGCTGACGCGCACGCTGGAGATTCTCCATCACGACCTGCGCCACCAGTTTGGCTGTAATGAGCCGCGGATTATGGTGCTCGGCCTCAACCCTCACGCCGGAGAAGGTGGCCACATGGGACGGGAAGAAATCGAGGTGATTGAGCCTGTGCTCGCCCGCTTCCGCCAGCAAGGCTGGCAACTCACCGCCCCGATGCCCGCCGATACAGCCTTCTCTCCCCGCCATCTCCAGCAGTGTGACGCCGTGCTGGCGATGTACCACGATCAGGGTCTGCCGGTGCTCAAGTACCAGAGCTTTGGCCAGGCGGTAAACATCACGCTGGGCCTGCCCATCATCCGCACTTCCGTCGATCATGGCACTGCGCTGGATCTGGCGGGCAGCGGCAACGCCGACCCCGGCAGCATGGCGACCGCCCTGCACTATGCCATCGATATGGCCCAGAACGCCTACAGCGACACCACACTATGACAGCACACCGCGCCCGCAAACGCTTCGGTCAGAACTTTCTTCATGACCGGGGCATCATTCAAAGTATTGTTCGCGCCGTGTCGCCCCGCGCCGACCAGCGCCTACTGGAAATCGGCCCCGGTCAGGGCGCGATTACTGCCGAGCTGCTCGCCAGCGGCTGCCGCTTGGATGTGATTGAGCTGGACCGCGACCTGCTGCCCATTCTGGATGACAAATTCGGTGCGCTGGAGAATTTCCATCTGCACGAAGGCGACGCGCTCAAGTTTGATATTGCCGGGCTGGCAGGCGACAACGCGCTGCGCGTTGTCGGCAACCTGCCTTATAACATTTCAACTCCGCTGATTTTCCATCTGCTGTCGGCGCAGTCCTGCATTCAGGACATGCACTTCATGCTGCAGAAAGAGGTGGTGGATCGCCTTGCCGCCCAGCCGGGCAGCAAGGCCTATGGTCGACTGGGGATCATGGCCCAGTATTACTGTCAGGTGGAATCGCTGTTTGACGTTCCCCCGGAATGCTTCTCACCGCGCCCCAAAGTGATGTCGGCAATCGTCCGCCTTACCCCGCATCGCGAGCTGCCGATTGTTGCCGACAACGTGGACACCCTCCAGCGAGTGCTGCGTGAAGCCTTCAATCAGCGCCGCAAGACCCTGCGCAACAACCTGAAGAACCTGCTCAGCGGCGAGCAGATTGAGACACTGGGCATTGATCCCGGCATTCGTCCGGAACAGCTCGGCCTTACAGAATTTGTTACCATAGCCAATTTCCTCGAGCGCCAGGCGCGCTGAACCCGGGTATTCATGAGCCACACCGAAAACGTTGAAATTCAAGTCGACACGCAGTTTCTGCCGGAACAATCCAGCCCCGAGGAATCGCGTTTCGCCTTTGCCTATACCATCACCATTCTCAATCACGGCGACGAGGCTGTTCGCCTGCTGAACCGCCACTGGATTATCACCGATGGCGACAATCAGGTGCAGGAAGTTCAGGGCGAGGGCGTGATTGGCAAGCAACCGCTGATTGAACCCGGCGAATCATTCACCTACACCTCGGGCGCCGTTATCGACACCGCTGTCGGCACCATGGAGGGCAGCTACGAAATGATCAGCGCCTCCGGGCGCCCATTTATTGCGCCCATCGGCGTGTTCTCGCTGGCCCAGCGCTCCGCGCTGCACTGAGCAGAGACATGAGCCGCTACGCTGTTGGCGATTTGCAAGGCTGCCTCAAGCCCTTGCGCTGCTTGCTTGACGCGGTCAATTTCGATCCCTCGGCGGATCAGCTCTGGCTGGTTGGCGACCTGATCAACCGCGGCCCCGATTCCCTGGATACCCTGCGCTACCTCTATAGCATTCGCGACAGCGTGCGTATCACCTTGGGCAACCACGACCTGCACTGTCTCGCCCTTGCCCAGGGCTATACCGATCGGGGACGCCATCCCACATTGGACGCGCTGCTCAACGCCCCTGAGCTGCCCGAGCTGATGCACTGGCTGCAACAGCAAGCCCTGGTGCTACGCTCGGAGGACGGGCGCTACCTGGTGAGCCACGCAGGCATTCCGCCGATCTGGAGCAGCGAGCAGGCACTGGCGCTGAGCGCCGAACTGGAATCGGTACTGCAAGGCCCGCAAAGCGAAACCTTCTTTAAGAACATGTACGGCAATGAGCCTCTGCGCTGGCGGGATGACCTGGAGGGCGTAGAACGCTGGCGCTGCATCACCAATTACTTGACCCGCATGCGCCTGTGTCGCGCCGATGGCGAGTTGGAACTGACATTCAAAGGGGCCGTCCGCGACATTCCCGAGGGCTACCAGCCCTGGTTTCGCTGGCCAACCGCCCCCCGGCAGGAAACACTGCTTTTCGGCCACTGGGCTGCACTGGAAGGCAAAACTGGCAGAAGCGACGTGATCGGCCTGGACAGCGGCTGCGTCTGGGGACGCCATATGACACTGCTGGATATGGATAGCGGTGAACTGCATCGCTGCGATTGCCACTAGGCCTTCCCCCACCTCACAGAATCGTTGATTATTCGCCCATGGACATTTATCTGGTCGGCGGCGCGGTCCGCGACGAACTCTTAAACTACCCTTTCCACGAGCGCGACTGGCTGGTGGTGGGCGCCACGCCCGAGGAACTGACTGATCTCGGCTACGAGCAGGTCGGCAAGGACTTTCCGGTTTTCCTTCACCCGAAAACCAAAGAAGAATACGCCCTCGCACGACGCGAGCGAAAAACGGCGGCGGGCTACCACGGTTTTGTCTGCGACTTTGGCCCTGAAGTGAGCGTTGAAGACGATCTGCGACGCCGCGACTTGACCATTAACGCCATGGCAAAGGCCGACGACGGCTCGGTGATCGACCCCTTTGGCGGCCAGCAAGACCTTGAACAACGACTGCTGCGCCACGTCTCCCCGGCATTTGCCGAGGACCCGCTGCGTATATTCAGGGTTGCCCGCTTCGCCGCCCGCTACGCCCATCTCGGCTTCCACATTGCCGACGACACCCTAGCGCTGATGCGGCAGATGAGCACCGCCCGCGAACTGGGCGCACTCAGTCCCGAGCGCATTATGGTCGAGATCAACAAGGCCCTCAGCGAACGCCAGCCCAGTGCCTTTTTCGAGAGTTTGCTGGCCTGCGGCGCACTGAATACCTTATCCCCAGCCTGGGCCGACAGTTTGAACGCCGCGCTGCTTCAGGCGCTGAATAAAACGGGACTCGATGTCGACCAGCGCTTTGCCCTGAGCTGCAGCGCAATGTCTGGTGAAGACGCTGAGGCGCTCTGCACCCGGCTTCGCGCCAGCAAACTGGCCACGCTGCTGGCTCGCCATGCCGCCAGCGCCCTGCCGCTGACAAGGGCTCTGTCAGCCGATGCCACGCTGTCACAACTGGAAGCACTGGATTACCTGCGACGACCGGAGATACTCGATAAGCTGTGCGGCATTGCAGCCGCGCTGGGTGAAGACGGTGAGCAGCTCCAACAACTCAAACGCGCCGCAGCGGCACTCGGTCGTATCGACGCAAAGCAGTTGATGGAGGAAGGATTGCGCGGTCCCGCACTGGGCAAGGCCTTACGTGAGCACCGCCTGCATACACTGACGATGCTGCTGGAAAAACGCTGAAATCAGCCAGCGCTGCCGCGTTCGATAATAATGCCGACTTCGTCCGCGTAATGCAGGGCGTTCGGTTTGGCCAGACGCAAACGCAGCCAAGGCACACCAAACTCATCGCGAATCAGGGCCGCACAGCGCTCGGCCAGGGTCTCCACCAGCAGAAATTCGCTCTGACGAATAAAGTCACACAGGCGCTCACTGATGGCCTGGTAATTCAGCGTCAGGGAAATGTCTTCGGCAGCCGCCGCCGCCCGAACGTCATAGCCCATTTCCAGATCGATAAGTACCGTTTGGCGGTGGAGACGTTCGTAATCGTGAGTACCAATAATGGTATCGACGCGTAAACCGCGTACAAAGACTTTATCCATGATTCAGTTTCCCAGACCGGGCAGCTCGTTCATCGGCCAGCGAGGACGCACCTGCACCGACAGCGCCTCCGCTTGCCCAGCCAGCAGACGGCAAGCACCTGCGTAGGCAATCATTGCACCGTTGTCGGTGCAGTAGGCAGGGCGCGGATAATACACTTGGGCACCGATCTTCGCCAGTTTCGCTTCCAGCCGCTCACGCAACAAGGTATTGGCACTCACACCACCGGCAATGACCAGTCGCGACAGCCCTTCCTGCTTCAGCGCACGCAGACACTTGATGGTCAGGGTATCCACCACGGCGTCCTGGAACGCGGCCGCGATATCGTTGCGATCCGTTTCGCTCAACACGCCGTCAGCACGGCAGTCATTCACGGTATTCAGCGTGAAGGTTTTCAGCCCACTGAAGCTGAAGTCCAGACCGGGGCGATTAACCATCGGTCGGGGAAAATCAAAACGCCTGTTGTCACCCAGCGCGGCGACCTTCGCGAGTTGCGGCCCACCCGGATATGGCAGGCCCAGCATTTTCGCCGCCTTATCGAAGGCCTCCCCCGCCGCATCGTCCAGCGACTCGCCCAGCAATTGATAATGACCAATGCCGTCGACGCGGACCAACTGCGTATGCCCGCCAGACACCAGCAAGGCAATAAAGGGGAACTCGGGGGGATTCGCTTCCAGCATGGGCGCCAACAAATGGCCTTCCATATGGTGAACAGCCAGCGCGGGCACGCCCCAGGCGTACGCCATCGCACGCCCGGCACAGGCACCCACCATCAGCGCGCCAGCAAGACCGGGGCCAGCAGTATAGGCCACGGCATCGAGGTCACCGCCGTTCATTCCGGCCTTATCGAGTACTTCGCGAATCAGCGGCAACAACTTGCGAACATGATCGCGGGAGGCCAGTTCCGGCACCACGCCGCCAAACTCCGCATGCAGGGCAATCTGGCTGTACAGCGCATCGGCCAGCAGCCCCTGCTCGCTGTCGTAGATTGCCACGCCTGTCTCGTCGCAGGAGCTTTCGAGTCCAAGTACCCGCAAAATCGGCCCTTCCGCACTGTTACTGAGCGCGCATCATACTGATTTCCCCCTGACGGCACCAGATAAGCCGCTTTTTACTTTGCATTTTCACAATACAGCGTTTAGAATTCTGCGCCCTTAGAGAGCCACGTTTGTATCGGTGGCAAAAGAATCGATTGCTAACTTTTATCAGCACAGGTTTAACGAATGCCTTCAGTTAAGATCAAAGAAAACGAGCCCTTTGATATCGCTCTGCGCCGTTTCAAGCGCTCTTGCGAAAAAGCCGGCGTCCTTGCCGAAGTTCGTCGTCGCGAGTTTTACGAGAAGCCGACGTCAGTTCGCAAGCGTCAAGCGGCGGCAGCTGTTAAGCGTCACGCGAAGAAAGTTTCCCGCGAAATGAAAAAGCAGCAGCGCCTCTACTAAGAGCGCCTGCCGGCAGCCACCATCGCGCTGCCATCTGCACAGCTATTTGCGAAAGATGGGCGACCCCAGTGGTCGCCCGTTTTTGTGTCTGAAAAACACATCTCCAGCAGGGAAATGCCGATGAGCCAGCCAACACTGAAACAATCGCTGAACGACGCTATGAAAGCGGCCATGCGCGCCCGCGAGAAAGAGCGCCTAGGCGCCATTCGCCTGATTCAGGCCGAGGTCAAGCGCATTGAAGTGGACGAGCGCATTGAGGTGGACGACGCCCGCCTGCTGACCATCCTCGACAAAATGTGCAAGCAGCGCCGCGACTCCATTACCCAGTATGAAGAGGCGGGGCGCGAAGAGCTGGCCGCGCAAGAGCGCGCCGAAATGGCCGTTATCCAAGAGTTCATGCCCACACCGCTGAGCGATGAAGAGCTGGACGCGCTGATAGAGAAAGCCATCGCCGACAGCGGCGCCGACTCCATGAAAGACATGGGCAAGGTGGTTGGCCTGATCAAGCCTGCCGCCCAGGGCCGCGCCGACATGGCAGCCGTAAGTCGCAAAATTAAAGAGCGACTGGCCCAGTAAACCGGCTGGGCTGGTCGGCACCCCACCAGCCTTGCTAATCTGAAGCTCCCGTTTCATCGGATCAGCGCCGTGGCCGCCAAAGGACGTATCCCCCAAGCCTTTATCGACGACCTGTTGTCGCGGGTGGATATTGTCGACGTCATTAACCGTCGCGTATCCCTGAAGAAGACCGGTCGCAACTACACTGCCCGCTGCCCGTTTCACGAAGAAAAAACCCCCTCGTTCAGCGTCAACCCGGACAAACAGTTCTACTATTGCTTCGGCTGCGGCGCGGCGGGTAACGCCATCGGCTTTATCATGGACTACGAACGGCAGGATTTCCCTGCCGCCATCGACAGTCTCGCTCACAGCGCCGGACTGGAAGTCCCCCGAGAAGAACTCAGCCCCCAGCAGGCGCAGAAACAACAGCGCCGCAAGACCGTCTACGACTTGATGGAGCAATTGGCCAGCTACTACCAGCGCCAGCTTCGCCAACATCCCGACGCCGAACGCGCGGTCGGCTACCTGAAGAAACGCGGCCTCAGCGGGCAGATCGCCCGAGACTTCGGCATTGGCTTCGCCCCGCCCGGCTGGGACAACATCCTGCAAGGCTTCGGCGCCAATCCCGAAGGCCGCCAGCAATTGCTCGACGCAGGCATGCTGGTTGAGAAAGAAGACAGCGACCGCCTCTACGACCGCTTCCGCGACCGCATCATGTTCCCCATCCGCGATAACCGGGGACGGGTGGTGGCGTTTGGCGGGCGCGTACTCGGCGACGACAAGCCTAAATACCTCAACTCGCCGGAAACCGACATCTTTCACAAAGGCCGCGAACTGTATGGCCTGTACGAAGCCCGTCAACACAATCGCCAACTGGAGCGGGTCATTATTGTTGAGGGCTACATGGATGTCGTCGCGCTGGCTCAACATGGCATCCGCTGCGCCGTCGCCACCCTGGGCACCGCCAGCAACAGCGACCACCTGCGCACCGCATTTCGCTACTGCAGCGAAATTGTCTTCTGCTTCGACGGCGACGAAGCCGGACGCCGCGCCGCCCAACGCGCACTGGAAAACGCCCTGCCAACCATGGAAGACGGGCGCAGCATCCGTTTTCTCTTCCTCGATGAAGGTCAGGATCCCGACGACACCGTGCGGCGCATCGGCGGCCCCGGCTTCGAGGGATTAGTCGCCCGCTCCGCCAAACTCGAGAGCTACTTTTTCGACAGCTTCAACGACCAGCTTGACCCGGACACCATGGAGGGACGCGCCAAGCTCGCCAAGCTGGCGACACCGCTATTAATGCTGCTGCCCGACGGCGTCTACAAAGAGCTCATGTTTGACGAACTGGCCAAGCGCAGCGGCCTGAGTCGCCCGTCACTGGACAAGCTACGAGAAAACACCCCGCAGCCGGAACAGCAGGAGGAGCGCGCCGACAGCCCCGCGCCGCGGCCAAAGAAACGCGACAGCGCCACGCTGCTGGAGCAACTGCCACGCGGAAAACGCGATCCTGGCCTGTTTGCTCTGGCAATGTTGCTTTACGCCCCCAGTGAGATTGTCGACGGTATCAGCACGCTGCCGCCCAGCGACAACGACCCCGGCTTGCAGTTGCTGAGCGCCATTGTCGAACTACTGCGCAAGCGACCGGAATCGTCGACCGCGATGCTGCTCGGACACTGGCACGGCCAGCCCGAGTACCCGCTGCTGACCGATGCATTGAAGACCATCGAGTTGCTGGGCAGCAGTCTGGATGAAGCGCTGGCACGCAGGGCTTTTTTCGACACCCTTGAGCACTTTGAGCGCCGCCAGAAGGACACCCACCTTCAACAGAGGCTGGCCGCATTGCGCGAACGCGAAGAAGTCGACAAAGCCGCTACGGGCAACTACGCTGAACTCAGCGATGACACCAAAGCCGAGCTGCGACACATCCAGCAGCTTTTGGCACACAAACACCGCAAGTAATGCCACTGATCCCGCCTGAACAAAGCAGGTTTTTACTGGTCGGAGACTGTGCATTTAGGGTACAATATGCGGCTATTTTTCACCTGCACCTACGAGTATTTTGCAAGCATGAATGACTCAACGCATCAATCGCGCCTCAAACAACTCATTGCCAAAGGCAAGGAGCAGGGATACCTGACCTACTCTGAGGTAAATGACCACCTTCCGGAGGACATTTCCGATCCGGATCAGGTCGAAGAAATTATCCAGATGATCAACGACATGGGCATTCAGGTATTTGAACATGCCCCTGACGAAGACACCCTGATCATGACCGGCGGCGACTCCTCCGACGACATCGCCGCCGCCGAAGCTGCCGCCGCCCTGGCTGCAGTGGAAACCGAAACCGGCCGCACCACTGACCCCGTGCGCATGTACATGCGCGAAATGGGCACCGTCGAACTGCTGACCCGTGAAGGCGAGATTGTCATCGCCAAGCGTATTGAGGAAGGCATTCGCGACATGATGGCCGCGCTGGCTTACTACCCCGGCATCGTGTCAGGTGTGTTGACCGAGTACGACAAAGTCGCCACTGAAGAGCGCCGTCTGGGCGATATTATCAGCGGCTACCTGGACCCCGCCGACGAAGTCCCCTCTCCGCAGGCGCAGGCTGCTGCTGCCGCTGAGTCCAGTGACGACGACGAAGAAACCACCTCTGGCCCCGATCCCGAGGAGGCAAAACAGCGCTTCTCGGCCCTGCAAAAGCAGAACGACAAAGTCGAGAAGTGCATCGCCGATCACGGTCGCTACAGCAAGCAGACCGCCAAAGAGCTGGCCGCACTGGGCGAACTGTTCAAGTTCTTCAAACTGACCCCCGGCACCTTCGATCCGCTGATCGAAGAAGTCCGCACCACGCTCAGCTCCATCCGTGCGCTTGAGCGCGAGATTATGGTGATCTGCGTGAAGAACGTCGGCATGGACCGCAAAGAGTTCATCCGCAGCTTCCAGGGCAATGAAGCTAACGCCAGCTGGATCGACGAGCACATTGCCAAGTACCCGGCACTGGCCGACTACAAAGATGCCCTCGGCCGCATTCAGGCTCGCATCGCCGTCATTGAAGAACGTCAGGACCTGACGATTTCCGACATCAAGGAAATCAACCGTCGTATCTCCATCGGCGAAGCCCGCGCTCGTCGCGCCAAAAAGGAAATGGTCGAAGCCAACCTGCGCTTGGTAATTTCCATCGCCAAAAAGTACACCAACCGTGGCCTGCAGTTCCTCGACCTGATTCAGGAAGGCAACATCGGCCTGATGAAGGCTGTCGACAAGTTCGAGTATCGCCGCGGCTACAAATTCTCCACCTACGCCACCTGGTGGATTCGTCAGGCGATCACCCGCTCCATCGCCGACCAGGCACGTACCATTCGTATTCCGGTGCACATGATCGAAACGATCAACAAGCTGAACCGTATCTCTCGCCAGATGCTTCAGGAAATGGGTCGCGAGCCCACTCCGGAAGAACTGGGTGAGCGCATGGAAATGCCGGAAGACAAGGTTCGCAAGGTACTGAAAATCGCCAAAGAGCCGATCTCCATGGAAACCCCGATCGGCGACGATGAAGATTCGCATCTGGGTGATTTCATTGAGGACACCACCATTTCCTCGCCAGTTGACTCTGCAACAGGTGAAGGCCTGCGCGAAGCAACCAAGGAAGTGCTGGCTGGTCTGACCGCCCGCGAAGCCAAGGTGCTCCGCATGCGCTTCGGTATCGATATGAACACCGACCACACGCTGGAAGAAGTCGGCAAGCAGTTTGACGTTACCCGTGAGCGTATCCGTCAGATCGAAGCCAAGGCTCTGCGCAAGCTGCGTCACCCGACGCGCTCAGATCACCTGCGCAGCTTCCTCGACGAGTAATACAATCATGCGGCGGCCCGCGCTGGTCGCCGCGCAGCCCTGAACGACTCCACACGGAATCAGAACAGTGCCCATGCGCAAACTGCTTATATTCAGTCTTTTTATTGCCTTGATGGCCGGTTGCAGCTCGACCCCTGAAGAACCCGTGCCCGTCGTCAACGAACAAGCTGAGCGTGAGCAGGAACTGAACGAACAACTGCAGACCGCCATCGGCTTTGCCAACAAAGGCCATTATTACGTTGCAGAAGACCAGCTCAAGGTCATTGCCAACGAGCCTCGCAACAAAACCAGCCTTCGCCAGCAGGCATTGACGCAACTAACCCTGCTCTATCTGAACAAAGACAATCCCCGAGCGAACACCGCGCGCGCCACCCGCAGTCTCGACCAACTCAATGTGCTGAATAATGGCCGCTCCGGCGACAACACCGCGATTTTTACCGCGCTGGGCTATGCGCTGGAAGCACGTATCAGCCTGGAAGAAGCCCAGCGCAAAGTAGAAGAATCTGCCCGCACCCAGCAGGTTCTAATGCAGGAAATTAACGCGCTGCAGATCGCACTGGATAAGCTGCGCCAGCTCTCGCTGCAATAAGCCCATCACTCGGGGCGATCGCCTCCCGCCCGGCGCAGATACAGCGCCAACTGCTGCTCCAGCACACTGGCATCGGCCTCGGTGCGGGCCAGCATCACTGGCACGGCGCGCCACTGGCTGGCACGCAACCCGGCCAGAAATTCACCAACCTGACGGTCATTACTGTGCGGCCCGATCACAATCAACTGCCACGCGTGCTCGGCCAGTAGCTTCCGGGCCTCGCCCACCGTACTCGTGCGAAACAGCTGCCAATACTCGGAGCCGGGTAAACGCGCGATGACATTGGCCAGCGCATCCCCTTCTTCCAGTAACAGCAGATTGCCCACCGCCCCGGCGGGAATCAGCTCCCGCACGGCAGCGGCTAACTCCTCGCGCTCCACCGGCTTCACCAGGTATTCGTTGGCGCCCAGCAGCAGCCCCAGATCCCGCTCATTCAGCATGGACTGCATCAGCACCGGCACATTGCTCAGCCCCGGCTCCCGACGCAGAATATGCAGCACTTGCCAGCCGTCCATAATCGGCATCATTACATCGAGAATAATCAGGTCGGGGCGCTGCTCGCGCGCCAGATCCAAACCCTCTGGCCCGGTGCTGGCCGTACGCACCCGGTAGCCCTCTCGCTGCAAGCTGCGGCGGGCAATTTCCAACGCGTTCGCGTCATCATCAATCACCAGCACATCGCCACGCGCAGTGTCGGCATCCTGACTGTGTAGAGCGACCGAGGTTTCACCGTTCACCGGCAGCCGCAACAGAAACCGACTGCCTTTCCCGGCCTCGCTTTCGGCGCTGAGCGTACCGCCCAGCAGCTCTGAAAACTTCTTGGAGATCGTCAGCCCCAGTCCAGAGCCGCCAAACTGCTTGGTCGTCGACAGATCTGCCTGCACAAATGCATCGAAGACATTCTCAAGTTGTTCGTCACTCATGCCGATACCGGTGTCCGACACTTCGATATTCAGGGTATTGTTTTCGCCGCTTACTTCCTCCCAGACTTTCAGCGAGATATCACCCTCTCGGGTAAATTTGGCGGCATTGCTCAGCAGATTCAGCAGCACCTGCCGCAGCCGGGTCACATCGGTACGTACATAATTGCTGCTGAACTGGTAATCGCAATGCAGGCGGTTGCGGTTTTTCTCCATCAGTGGCGCCGCCGTCACCTCAACGTCGCGCAGCACCGAATCCAGCTCCACACTTTCCCAGAACACGGCCATGCGCCCGGACTCGATTTTGGAAATATCCAGCACGTCATTAATCAGCGTAAGCAAATGCTTGCCTGCCAACTGCACCTTTTCCAGGTCTGGCTGTAAGTCGCCGGCGGGCAGCGCTGGGTCGTCCTCAATCTCCTCAAGCAGCATTTCGGAGTAGCCAATAATCGCGTTCATCGGCGTGCGCAGCTCATGGCTCATATTTGCCAGAAAGCCACTCTTGGCCTGATTGGCGGCATCCGCCCGGCGACTGGCTTCACGCACGCGACTCATGGCGCTGCGCAGATTGGCCGCCATCTCATTGAAGGACTTCGCCAACTGCCCGAATTCATCGTGCCCCATATCGGCAATGCTGTAATCAAAATTGCCACTGCCCCATTCCGCCGTGCCCTTTTGCAACTGGCGGATGGAACGACGGGTATAGCGGGTAATGTAGTAACCCAGCACAAAGGTGGTAATCAGCGCCAGCAGGAACACCCCCAGCGCCACCTTGTTGGTCAGGCTGACGATGTCTTTGAGGCGGGCATTAATTTCATCCGAGCGAATCAGCAGTGCCAGTTCATTGTCGCTCAAGGTCGCACTGAGCTGCTGGTATTCCGTCGTGGCGATCAGCAGCGCTTCAGCGGCGTCATCCGGCGACACCAACCGCTTTTCCGTCGCCAGCAAAAATCGCTGCCAGGCATCCAGCAATGTCTCGGTCACCAGCGGACGATAACTGTCCGGCTCCATGTATTCACGCAACTCGCGATTAAGCGTGTCCTGCAGTTCACGCAGTCGTTCAATGGCCGCCAGCAGCTCTCCCCGCTCATTCTCGTTCAGCTGCTTATTCGCCGCCGAGGCATTGAGGGCTTCCACCACTCGCATTTTGCGCTGAATACCATATAGCTGCTGGCTGAAGGCATTCATGTCCGACTGCGTACTGATCACATTCTGCAACAACCAGACATTGCGGCGGCGGGTATCATTGCCCCACACCTGCACCAGCACACTGCCCAGCGAGAGCAGCAGAATAGTGACAAAAGACAGGGTTAAACGGCGGGTAAAACTCATGAAGGCTCAGCCAGCAGTGCGTTCATTTTGCTCAACAGCCGCGGCAGGTCCACAGGCTTGGTGTCGTAATCGTCACAGCCCGCCTCCATCGCCCGCAGCCGGTCGTCGGCCATGGCGTGGGCGGTCAGCGCAATAATGGGAATGTGGCGCAGCGAGTCATCAGCCTTCATTTCCCGCGCCACCTGCCACCCGTCCTTCACCGGCAGACTCATATCCAACAGCAGGATATCCGGCGATTCACGGCGACTCATATCAATCCCCTGCTGACCATCGACGGCCAGCAGCACCTCATAACCGCGACGCTGCAGGCGACGGCTGAGCATATCGCGGTTCATTTCATTGTCTTCAACCAAAAGCACGGTCGGCATTTGTCACCCGTTATTCTCTGTTGTGTCAGTTGCCGCCAGGCCCAGCCAATCGGGCTGGATCGTTGTGCGCAATTCATAGCGCCCGTCGTCGGCGGCCACCAGCTTGCCATACAGACTGCCCTCTTCTCCCGGCCCGAACAGGCAAATATCACTGGGGCTGGGCAGTTCAGCATCGCTCTCGATCAGCAGCCCATTATCGCGGCGGGCACAAAGGTGCACCGGCAGCCGCTCATCACCCAGACGCTTGCTCTCCAGCACATTCAGCGTCAAAGACTGCGGCGTCGCCAACCACTGCCAGGGTTGCGGCTCCGGCGACTCCAGCAGCAGATCGTAGGGCAGCCCCACTCCCAGAACTTCCGACAACGGCAATGGCGCGTCCAAGCCTTTCACCGATACCTCAATGCAGCGACCGCGCAGCACTTCGCTACGGGCATTCTCCAGCGTGGCGGGCGAAGCGAGAATCTGTCCACCTGCGGTACAGGCCTCGATTCGCGAAGCGAGGTTCACGTTGTGGCCCACCACGCCATATTTACTGCGCAGCTCGGAACCGATGTTTCCCGCCACCACATCACCGGTGTTCAGGCCAATACCAATTTCAATCGCCGGAAGGCCCTCGGCCACATTGCGGGCATTCACTTCACCCATGGCCCGCTGCATGGCGACCGCACAGGCCAGCGCTCTGTCGGCATCGTCCTCTTCACTCACCGGCGCGCCGAATACCGCCAGAATGCCGTCGCCGACAAACTCGTCCACCGTGCCGCGAAAACCCTGAATCACTTCCGTCATCACCGCCAGATAATGGTTCAACAGCAGCATGCAGCGTTCCGGCTCCAGCAGCAGACTGATCGTCGAAAAGTCGCGGATGTCTGCCATTAACACCGTCACCTGGCGACGTTCGCCACCCAGCCGCAGACCGTCCTGTTCATCCAGCAGACGCTGCACGATCTCATCCGACAGATAGCGGCCAAACACCTTGCGCACAAAACGCTGACTTTTCTCCAGCTCGGCGAGGTACTCCCGTTCGCGATCGAACCAGGACTTGCGCTCCAGCAACGCCGACACGCGCGCCCCCAGCAACGTGGCATTCACGGGTTTGATCAGGTAATCGCTGGCCCCGGCGTCAATACAGTGAATCGCCCCGGCCTCGTCCTGCACACCGCTGATGACCACCACCGGAATGCGCCGCAGCTCTTCGTCGGCGCGAATGGTTTGCAGTACCTCGTAGCCATTCAGGCCCGGCATTACCAGATCCAGCAGCAGCAAATCCGGCTTGGCACTGCGCATCACCTCCAATGCCCGCTCGCCGCTGCTGGCCTCAATTACCAGATGCTCCTGACGCTGTAGCTGTTGCGCCAGCAACTCACGGCTGCTGTCATTGTCATCCACCACCAAAATCGTTGCTGGCGCCACGCGCCGCTGATCCAGTCGCAGACCGCGCTTGAAGCTTTTGAAAATGGAGGAAATGGGGTCGGTCTTGTCACCACCGGCAGTGGGCAAACGGAGCTTTTCCAGCTCCAGTTGGAAGCGCTTGGAAAGGGTGGCGATTTCGCTCAGCGCCTCGCAGCAGGAAGCATCGCCGAGGTCTTCCAGCAAAATTTCCACATAGCCTTCCACTACGCCGATACTGTTGCGCTGATCGTGACGCAAGCGCGACAGGGCAGTGTCATCGCTGGCCTCTGCCGCCGCCTCCAGCGAGGCCGACAACACCTCCAACGCCTCGGAAATGCGCCGGGCGTCAGCCAGTGCAGCGGGATCGTCCGCAAGGGCCTGCTCAACACTCGCCGCCCGGCGTTGCATCGCCGTCAACGGCGCGTAGAGGCTCTGACGAATGTCGTCCAGATACGCCTTCTCAATACGCTGTTTGTCGTTCAAAACCCGCTCCGCGCCAAGGGTGAATACCGCAATTATGGCAGCACCGCAGCAAAATAACACAGCCGCTGGCAATGCCTGGCACGCCTCTTTATAATGCCCCGGCTGCGCCCACCGGGCGCCCTCCGCGAAACCGCAAAACGGCAGGCCGATACGGCCCACGCCAAGCACGCGGCTCAGTGGGCCTTTAGCTCAGTTGGTTAGAGCGCTCGACTCATAATCGATCGGTCGCAGGTTCAAGTCCTGCAAGGCCCACCATTTTCCCAATTAAATTAGCTCCTAGCTCACCCAGGGCTATCCCCTCAAACAAGCCTATCCAAACCCCGTAGGACTTCCTGAATCAAAAGGTCTCGGGCTAGAGTTAATGACAGGCTTATTAACTGCCGCCAAATCGACTAAGATCAGATATACAAAAGGATTTTTAAGCAGCTGAACCATACATCGATGGATAGGCGGATGGATAAATCAGAAAAAAAGCAGCTAAGCGAATCAGATATTAAAGCTAAATTCATCACCCCCGCCCTTATCGAGGCTGGCTGGGATGAAATGACACAAATCCGCCGTGAAGTTACCCTAACACCTGGCCCCGTAATCGTGCGAGGCAACCTCTCGTCCCGCAACAAGAAGAAGAAAAAATTTGCCGACTATGTTCTGCAAAAGGAAAAAGGCATCCCCATTGCGGTAGTTGAAGCCAAAGACAATAATCACACCGCCAGCCAGGGTATGCAGCAAGCCCTAGGCTACGCCGATATTCTGGAAGTACCCTCAGCCTTTAGCTCCAATGGCGACGCCTTTGCCTCACACAACAAGGTAGCCGCGCCTAGCGAGGATATCGAAACCGAACTCTCTTTAGATGCATTCCCCACTCCCGCCGAGCTATGGCAGCGTTACAAAACCTATCGCGGTATCACCGAAGAAGAGCAAGATTTGGTTATCGAACCTTACTTCGATGACGGCTCAGGTAAAGAACCCCGCTACTACCAAGCAGAGGCTATCAACCGTGTGATGGAGAAGGTTGCCAAAGGCGATAAGCGGCTGTTGCTGGTGATGGCCACTGGTACTGGCAAAACCTACACCACCTTCCAAATCATCTGGCGTCTGTGGAAAGCCAACAAAGCCAAACGCATTCTGTTTTTGGTGGATCGCAATATTCTGGCCGACCAAACCCTGGTCAACGACTTCCGGCCCTTCGGTTCGGTGATGACCAAAATCAAAAACCGCAAGATCGACCCGGCCTACGAGATCTATCTGGGCCTCTATCAGGCCCTCACAGGCCCGGACGAAGAGGACAAGATCTACCAGTCCGTATCCCGCGACTTCTTCGATCTGATTGTGATCGACGAATGCCACCGTGGCAGCGCCAACGACGACTCCGCCTGGCGCGAGATTCTGGAATACTTCGACAGCGCTATTCAGCTGGGTCTCACCGCCACACCCAAAGAGACCGAATACGCTTCCAACATCACCTACTTTGGCGAGCCGGTGTACACCTACACCTTAAAGCAGGGCATTCAAGATGGCTTCCTTGCCCCCTACAAGGTGGTGCGCATCAATATCGACCGGGACCTGGAAGGCTGGCACCCGCCCAAAGGCATGAAAGACGATCTGGGCAACGAGATCGAACAGCGGGTCTACAACCAGCAGGATATGGACCGGGTGCTGGTGCTGAACCAGCGCACCCGGCTGGTGGCTGAACGGGTAATGCAGCTGCTGAACGCCACCGACCCCTACCAGAAAACCATCATCTTCTGTGAAGACATCGACCACGCCGAGCGCATGCGCAAAGCCATCGTCAATGCCGCCGGGGCCCTAGCGAAAGAGAACAGCAAATACGTGATGCGTATTACCGGCGACAGCGTCGAGGGCAAGGCCGAGCTGGACAATTTTATCGACCCGGAGAGCAAATACCCGGTCATCGCCACCACATCCGAACTGCTCACCACCGGCGTGGATGCCAAAACCTGCAAGCTGATCGTGCTGGATAAAACCATCAATTCCATGACCACCTTCAAACAGATCGTCGGGCGCGGCACCCGCATTCATGAAGAGCAGAACAAGTACTTCTTCACCATCATGGACTTCAAGCGGGCGACCCAATTGTTTCAAGACCCAGAATTCGATGGCGAGCCCGTAGTGATCTATGAACCGAGTGATGGCGACAATCCTGTACCGCCAGACCCCGATTTGCCCGGCGATGACAATGATGGCGACGGGGTGAATGAACCCGAGGGTGCCTACAAAGTACGCGTCAGCGGCGTGGACGTGCGCATCCTCTCTGAGCGGGTGGAGTATCTGGGCGAAGATGGCCAGATGGTCACCGAGTCCTACCGCGACTACAGCCGTAACTGCATCCGCAAGGAGTTCAGCTCCCTCAACGACTTCCTCAGCAAATGGCACAGCAGCAAGAAGAAAGCCGCCATTATCGAGGAGCTGGCCGAATACGGCATCGAGCTGGACAAACTCGCTCAGGAAGTGGGCGAAAAAGGCCGCGAGTACGGCGATTTCGACCTCATCTGCCATATCGCCTTCGACCAGCCACCACTGACCCGAAAAGAGCGGGCCAACAACGTCAAAAAGCGCAACTACTTCACCCGCTACGGTGATCAGGCCCGCGCCGTGCTGGAGGCCCTGCTGGACAAATACGCCGATGAAGGCATCACCTCCATCGAAACCCCCAAGGTGTTAAAGCTCAACCCGTTTGATAGCATTGGCACCCCCGTAGAGATCATCAACGACGTCTTTGGCGGCAAGGCCAACTACGAGCAGGCCGTCGCAGACCTCGAACAACAGCTCTTCAGCGACATCAGCTAGCAAGCAGCTAACAGACACCCCAAAAGATTGAATACTTTTTAACCTCAGGAACTTCATGAGCAACGTCAGCGGTATTATCAAATCCATTCAGGACATCATGCGCAAGGATGTGGGCGTCGACGGCGACGCCCAGCGCATCAGCCAACTGGTGTGGATGTTCTTCCTCAAGATTTACGACGACCGCGAAGCCGAAATCGAACTCCTTGACGAAGACGACTACAAATCTCCCCTGCCCGAGCACCTGCGCTGGCGCAACTGGGCCGCCGATACCGAGGGCATGACCGGCGACGAGCTGAGCGACTTCGTCAACCTGCAGCTCTTCCCCACCCTCAAAGACAAACTGGTCATCAGCGGCGAGAACGGCAAACGCGCACTGGTGATCCGCAATATCTTTGAAGACGCCTACAACTACATGAAGTCTGGCACCCTGATGCGCCAGGTAATCAACAAAATCTGCGAGATCAACTTTAACAACACCCAGGATCGCCACACCTTCGGCAGCATCTACGAGCAGATCCTTAAAGACCTGCAAAGCGCCGGTAACGCCGGTGAGTTCTACACCCCCCGCGCTGTCACCAAGTTTATTGTCGACCGGGTAGACCCCAAGCTGAAAGAGAGCGTACTGGACCCGGCCTGCGGCACCGGCGGCTTCCTCGCCTGTACCATTGATCACAAACGGGATAACTACGTTAAAAAGAGCAAGGACAACGAAGTACTGGCGCAAAGCATTCACGGGGTGGAGAAAAAAGCCCTGCCCCATATGCTCTGCACCACCAATATGATCCTGCACGGCATCGACACGCCCACCCAGATTGAGCACGACAACATGCTCAGCCGCCGTGCCTATACCGACTACGGCGAGAAAGACCGGGTCAATGTGATTATCACCAACCCGCCCTTTGGTGGCATGGAAGAGGACGGCGTGGAAAACCAGTTCCCCGCCACCTTCCGCACCCGCGAAACCGCCGACCTGTTTATGGCGCTGGTGATCAAGCTGTTAAAAACCCACGGCCGCGCCGCCGTGGTACTGCCCGATGGCTTTCTGTTTGGCGAGGGCATGAAAACCCGCTTAAAAGAGAAACTGCTCAACGAGTGCCACCTGCACACCATCGTGCGCCTGCCCAACGGCGTCTTTAACCCCTACACCGGTATTAAAACCAATATCCTCTTCTTTACCAAAAAGTCCGAGGCCGAATGGCCCGCCACGCAAGCCGTCTGGTACTACGAGCACCCCTACCCGGAAGGTGTGACCAGCTACAACAAAACCAAACCCATGCAGTTCGAAGAGTTCGAAACCGAACGCCAATGGTGGGGCAATGAAGAGGACGGCTTTAAAACCCGCACCGAGACCGAACAGGCCTGGAAAGTCAGCCTGCAGGACATTATCGACCGTAACTACAACCTGGATATTAAAAACCCCCATGTGGGCGAACAGGTCAATCACGACCCGGACGAGCTGCTGGCCGAGTACGATCAGCAACAGCAAGAGATTCAAAGCCTGCGCGACCAGCTGAAGGCCATCTTACACGAAGCTTTGAACCACTAAGTCCACGTCATTGCGAGGAGCGTCAGCGACGCGGCAATCCATCATGAATAATGTAGAAAACCTGATCACCCAACACCTCAACCTCTGGACCTCTGCCATCAAGCAGAAATCCAGCGCAGGCCGAGGCTCATCCAGCAAGACCGAGCTTTACGGCATTAAAAAGCTGCGCGAGTTGATTTTGGAATTGGCAGCGCGTGGTCTATTGGTTCCACAAGACCCGAATGATGAACCAGCAACTGAGCTACTCAAGAAAATATCAACCGAAAAAACAGCCCTCATAAAAGAGGGGAAAATAAAAAAAGCCAAACCTCTACCGCCCTTAACGGATGAAGAAAAAATCAATACCCCTGGCGGATGGACCCTCATTCGCACAGGCCAACTATTTAACACAATCAATAGCGGTGGAACGCCTAGCAAAAGAAACCCTGAATACTGGAATGGAGACATTCCTTGGGCAAGCGTCAAGGATCTTGGAACAAAGCGTCACATTTCAACAACGCAGGACCAAATAACCGAACTAGGATTAATCAACGGTAGTCGACTAGCGGATGTTGGGGACATACTGATTTGCACCCGCATGGGACTTGGAAAAATCTCTATAGTTAAAGCTCCCATGGCCTTCAATCAAGATTTGAAGTCAGTAAAGCTAACCTCGTTCGTAGATGTAGATTTTTTCTTGAACACATACTCGACACTAAAAATCAGAGGCACAGGAACAACTGTCGAGGGAATTAAGCAAGAACAACTCTTAGAGTATGTCATAGGCCTCCCCCCACTTGCCGAACAACACCGCATAGTCGCCAAAGTCGATGAACTAATGGCCCTCTGCGACCAACTGGAACAGCAAACCGAAGCCAGCCTTAGCGCCCACCAAACCCTGGTGGCAACCCTGCTCGGCGCCCTCACCAACGCCGCCGACCACGACAGCTTCCAACAAGCCTGGCAACGTATCGCCCAACACTTCGACACCCTGTTCACCACCGAACACAGCATCGACCAGCTCAAACAAACCATCCTGCAACTGGCCGTTATGGGCAAACTCGTCCCGCAAGATCCCAACGACGAACCGGCTAGTGAACTGTTAAAGCGGATTGCGACTGAAAAGGCCAAGCTGGTTAAAGAGGGGAAGATTAAAAAGCAGAAGGTGCCAACCACCGTATCTGCTGAAGAGCATCCTTTTCCGTTAAAGAGAGGCTGGGAATATAGAAAACTTGGCGACTTAGCTCAAATTTTCTCTGGTAATTCATTTAAAAGTGAAGACTTTAAAGAGAATGATGGATGCAAGGTAATTAAGATTACCAATGCAGGAGTAGGAGAACTTATTGAAACAGCTGATTGCTTGCCTATCGACTTCCAAGAGGAATATAAAAACTATCTCGTTTTTAAAGGTGATTTGATACTGGCTCTAACAAGGCCTTATATTTCCACTGGACTTAAAATTAGCATATGTCCTGAGACTTATCATGAATCACTATTAAATCAACGGGTAGCTGCAATCAGGCCATTTTTGGACTCGTCGTTCCTATATCTATTTATGCAAAGCGCTTACGTATTGGGCTTATACCAAGCTCGATTTGGCGGGTCAGGACTACAGCCAAACCTAAAAATTAGTGATGTTACCGATCTAGTTATTCCCGTCCCGCCTATGCCAGAGCAGGAGAGAATTGTTGCACAAGTGATGAATTTAACCATGCTCTGCGACCAACTAAAAGCTCGCCTAAACCAAGCCCAAACCATCCAACTGTATCTGGCTGACGCCCTAACCGAACAGGCCATTGCCTGATAGCAGACGCTGATGAGTGATAGAGACGGATTAAAACCCCTGACCGAGTTATGCACTGCTGATATTCGCAATACCTGGTATGTGCGCATCGACCGACAAACCGGCGAAGAACGGCCGGTCACCGTGGAAGATCACTACGCCGAAATAGAGCGCTACCCGCTGCACGACCAGGTGCCGGATAGAATCGCCACTCAATACGATGTGGCCCGCAACCTCTACCTCTACGCCTGGTTTGAATACCGCTTCTTTAACATCGCCGAAGCTCAGGTACTTACCGTACTGGAGCTTGCTATGAGAGAGCGTATCGGCGAGGACGAGATAAAGCGCTATATCAAACGGCGCAACGACGAACACAAGGCTAAAACTGGCAAAAAAGGCGGCCTGCGAAATGGCATGAAAACGCTGATGCAGTACTGCCGAGACCATCAGTTAATCCGCAACGAAGGGTTTTCTGCCTGGCACCGAAATGCTAAACAAATCGCTTACAACAAAGCCGATACTGAACGCCGGCAATGGGCCATTGCCGAGTTAAAACGAACAGGAAAATCTCAGATTGCGCTTCCGGAGGTTGATATCGATACACTGCCACCAGATCCAGATTATGATTATGTTGAGCTTCTCGTAGACAATCTCAACCAACTACGAAACCACTATTCTCACGGCAGCACTATGCTCCACAATCAGGTGCTTGATAACTTCGAAATGGTATCTGAATTTATCAATCAAGTTTTCGAGGACCACGCCCTTACCAAGGAAAAGGTACGTTAAATGAGCAGATTCTGTGGTAATAAAAATACAGCTCCTATCCTTCAAGCTGCTCAGCAGTGGCAGGAAGTCAGCTTACTCAACGGCCAGTCGTTATTTGGTTTTGGCGATATTTGGAATAGCCACACCCTCGATGAGCTGGTGACCTATTTCGTTGATAATCTCAATTATGGCGAAGGCAACTTTGTACAAAAACTTGAGACCCAGCTAGCATCTGCTCGACCAGAGTCCAAGATCCTTTGTGCAGAGATCATGTGGGCCATGCTGCTAGCCCCAAGTAATATTAAGCCAAGCAAGAAGCGCGAAAATATTAACCATATTCTCGCCTGGGCTGGTGTAGAACTACCGGAGAACCAAGCGCTACTCGGTGATGAACCGTTAAGTGGTATCGGCAGCGGCGGCACGGCCTATAACAATCTTCGCTGGAAAGAGCTGGTCTATGCTATTCGGCTGTTCAAGGCGCTCTTTTCTCTCTCACCTGACGAACGCGGCAAGCTTCTACAAAATGGTCAAGACTTTGCTCAATGGCTGGAGACAATCCCGGACAATGGAAAGCGTCAGTTCCGCCATATGCTGCTTTACCTGCTTTTCCCGGACGGTTTTGAACGCATTTTCGGCCAAGGCGATCGCAAAAAGGTATTAAAGAGCTTCAGTGGTCTCGACAAACAAGAAATTAACGCGCTCAAAGCAAGTGAGATGGATGAAGCACTCGCCACTATTCGCGCAGAACAGGTGGAATCATTTAATACAGAACAATTAGATTGGTATGTGCCGCCCCTAAAGGCTATGTGGCAGGACACGAGCAAATCGAAGGAGGGTACAGAGGGCCATTCAATCTACGACACATTGATGACCTTTTTGGAGCAAGCCCATACCGAAAGTCTACGCACCCAAGACTATCCTCGCTCGCACGCAGGTTTAACCATGCGAATCAGCTTTGGCGCGGGTAATCAGGCGCATGTTCCCTGGATTGGGCTGCTGTCGGCCGGTCAAACACCGACAAAAGGGATCTACCCCGTTTACTTATATTATCGTGCCGACAGCTTGCTTGTGCTTGCCAAAGGCGTGAGCGCGACAAATCCACCCCTTATCACTTGGGAAACTGATGAAGAGAGCCAAACAGTAGAGCAGTACTTTCAAACCACGCTTCATAAATCCGCCATTCGTTATGGCGAATCCTATATTCATCAAGTTTATGACCTGTCGGAAGCGCTCGATAAAGATCAAATAGACGCGGATCTAGACGAATTGATCGACGAGTACCTTTCCATAGTTGGAGGACTTCCGATCGACGTAAAGGAGCCGGAGCCCAGCTATCAATCAGATACCCAAACTGCCTCAGCCGCACCAATGTCTGTCGATAGCTTAATGTCAGATGTATTTATTGGTAAACAAGACATCAAGGACATTCTTGCGCTGCTGCACAACAAGAAAAACATTGTGTTGCAGGGCCCACCCGGTGTGGGCAAATCCTTTGTTGCCAAAAAACTGGCCTATGCCCTGATGGGAGAGAAAGCACCCCAGCGGGTAGAGATGGTGCAGTTCCACCAGTCTTACGCCTATGAGGACTTTGTACAGGGCTATCGCCCCAGCGATTCCGGCTTTGAATTGAAGAACGGTCTGTTTCATCAATTCTGCAGCAAGGCCGCCAAAGACCCGAACAACACCTACGTGTTTGTGATCGACGAGATCAATCGCGGCAACCTGAGCAAAATCTTTGGTGAACTGATGTTGCTGATCGAGGCCGACAAGCGCGGTGAGGAGTGGCAGGCGCCCCTCACCTACAGCAAGGATTTGGGGGAGCGCTTTCATGTGCCCGAGAATGTGCACTTGATCGGCTTGATGAACACTGCCGACCGCTCGCTGGCCATGGTGGACTACGCCCTGCGCCGCCGCTTTGCGTTTGTGGACTTAAAGCCCGAATTCAAAAGCGAGGGCTTTACCCGCTTTATGCAGGAGCGCGGCGCCGAGCAGGCCATGATTGCCACCATCACCAGCCGTATGAACAGCCTGAATGATCGCATTGCCAAAGACAGCGCCAATCTTGGCCCCGGGTTCTGCATTGGTCACAGCTTCTTCTGTGCAGCCTCGGATAGCGGTCTGTACGACAACGCCTGGTACCGGCAGATTGTGAACTTCGAAATCGCGCCACTGATTCGCGAGTACTGGTTTGACGATCCCGGTACAGCACAATCGCTGATTGATGAACTGCTGGCCTGAGTGGATTGACAGATTACCGTGTCGAACGTCATTCCCATTCAGAACCTCTACTACCTACTCTGCTATTCGTGGAATCGATTGGCCGAGTCAGAGGTAATCGATGTAACCGGGATCGATTCCACCCGCCAGGTGGATTTGTTTGCCTTTGTACTAATACGCGGCACCCGTCACTTGTTGCGTCGGGGACTGGAGCAAGGCTATCAAGCTCATAGCGAGACGATTCCCGGCATTCGGGGTCGTATTGATATGACCACCACCGCACGTCGAGTACTGGCTGCACAGGGCTTGGCTCACTGCCAGTTTGACGAACTGACCACCAACACTATTGCCAATCAGATTCTGCGCTCCACCCTCTATCATCTAAGCCGCGTGCGAGAGATGGACCGCGACCTGAACAAACAGCTGCACAGCCTTTACCGAGAGCTGGATGGCATCGACGCCCCTCCACTGAACAAAGCCCTCTTCCGCAAGGTACAACTACACAGCAACGCACGCTTTTATAAACTACTGCTAAGTGTATGCGAGCTAGTTGCTGACTCACTTTTGATTAGCCAGCGCGATGGCAGCCTCAGTTTTAAAGATTTTCTCCGCGACGAGAGACGCATGGCAAAAGTCTTTGAAGAGTTTTTGTTCAATTTCTATCGCACAGAACGTAGCGATTTATCCGTTCGCAAGGAACGAATCAACTGGCTTTCTGAAGGATCAGCCGAAGAGAGCTTGGCATACCTACCCACGATGGAAACCGACCTATCGATTCGTAGCCCCAGCCAGACACTGATTATTGATGCCAAATATTACAAAGAAACGCTAACAAGCTATTTCAACACCGAGCGCGTGCATTCGGCGAACCTATATCAACTATTTGCGTATGTAAAAAATTTGGAGGGGCGCGAGGGACCTGATGCACGTGCCAGCGGTATGCTTTTGTACCCATTGGCAAGTAGGAAGATTCGCCTAAACTATCAACTGCACGGCCATGATATTCGAATCTGTACGGTTAATCTTTGCCGACACTGGACCGAAATCCGCGAGGAGCTTCACGAACTCATACACGAAATCTAAGCCGCCTTAAAACCCGATAAGTCTGCACTAGAACCACTTAGCGTCGATTCAAGCTACTCAAACGCATCCCAATACGGCGGCGAGCCGAAATAACCGTCGATAAAATCCAGAAAGCACCGCAGTTTTGCCGTTTGCAATTGGCGGTGGGCGTAGACGGCATAGAGCCCCAGCGGTTCAGGCTCGCACTGCGGCAGGACGACTTCTAGCTGCCCGGCAGCGATAGCAGGGCCAGCGATGAAGCTGGGTTGCAGGGCGATGCCTCCGCCATTGATTGCCGCCTGGACGAGCAGGTCGCCATTGTTGGAGACGACACTGGCGGCGGGTGCCCCCGGCCCTTTGCGTCGCCAATATTGAGATAAGTCCCCTTCATCTTCGATGTAGCTGTAGCGCAGGTAGCGATGCTCGGCTAACTCTTCAGGCTGCGCGGGTCGACCACATCGGTCCAGATAGTCTGGCGCGGCGCAGAGCAGAATACGTACGGGTGCAAGACGTTTGGCGATAAGCGAGGAGCTTTTTAGCTGACCGATACGCAGCGCGACATCGAAGCCCTCTTCCACAATATCGACCTTGCGGTCATTGAGCTGCAGGTCGATCTCGATGGCGGGATAGGCCCGCTGGAAATCGCAGATCAAGGTTCCCATGTGGGAGATGGCAAAGGATACCGGCGCGCTGATACGCAAAAGCCCCTGCGCCTGCTGCTGATAGTCGCCAAGCTGGCTCTCCATATCGTCGATATCAAACAGCACTTGTTGAACGCGCTGAAAGTAGGCCTGCCCGGCTTCTGTCAGACTGATACGGCGCGTGGTGCGCCGGAGCAGACGCGTGCCGAGCTGTTTTTCCAAGGCTGCGACATACTTGCTGACCAACTGCGGTGACTTGTCCAAGCGCTCAGCCGCGCGGCTGAATCCACCCTCATTCACGACCGAAACAAAGGTCCTCATCGCATCGAGACGATCCACAGTCACTCCTTAAGTGCGCCAACTCGCTCCAATATTATCAACATATTATTGATAGTTATAAAACATATCAGCCATTTATTGCCATTAAGTAGAAAGATAAAGTTGCACCATGGCTCGGGCAATAAGGACCTCAGCCACCCCAACGATTCTTAATTGACGGAGCACGACATGAATACCTCACTGATCAAAACGGTTTTACACAGCAACGCTGGCTTTTCCGCACTGGTACTTCGCGTACCGATTGGCTTGATTCTGGCCGCACATGGCGCGCAGAAACTGTTCGCGTGGTTCGGCGGCTACGGCCTGGAAGGCACCGGCCAGTGGATGGCCAGCATCGGCCTTGAGCCGGGCTACCTGATGGCGCTGATGGCAGGCAGCGCAGAGTTCTTCGGCGGGCTGGCGCTGGCACTCGGTTTGTTAACTCGACCCGCTGCCCTGCTCACGGCTTTTACCATGCTGATCGCGATCTTCAGCGTTCATATTGATAACGGCCTGTTCATGAGCAACAACGGCTACGAGTACGCGCTGACCCTGCTTGTCGCCGCGGTGGCACTGGCGATTCAAGGCGGTGGCCGGTTCTCGGTGGATGCACTGCTGAGCCAACGCCTCAGTCAGTAAGCGCCCCCACCCCATCGGCCCGCAGCGTTGCGGGCCATACTGTTTCCCGAGGAGTGAGCTATGTTGCTTAACGGTAAATGGGCAGAAAACTGGCAGCCCGTTCAGAACAAAGATGAGCAGGGTCGTTTTATTCGCCAAACCTCGTCGTTTCGACACTGGATTACCCCGGACGGCAGTGCCGGGCCGACTGGCAAAGGCGGCTTTAGGGCCGAGAAAGGACGCTACCACTTATACGTCGCCTATATCTGTCCGTGGGCGTCGCGCACGCTGATGGCTCGCGCACTCAAAGGCCTGAGCGATTACATCAGTGTGAGCGTGGTGAATCCGGTATTGACCGATCAGGGCTGGACGTTTAGCGCTTACCCAGACGCCGATGAGGACAAACTCAATGGCGCGCAGTATATGCACCAGATTTACACTCAGGTTGATCCGCAGTTCACCGGGCGCGCGACGGTACCGGTACTCTGGGACAAGCATCTGCACACTATCGTCAATAACGAATCGGCCGATATCCTTCGCATGTTGGGCAGCGCGTTTGATCATCTCACGGGCAATCACCTCGACCTTTACCCCGAGGCATTGCGCAGCGAGATTGATGCGCTGAACGACTACCTCTATCCCGCCTTGAACAATGGTGTGTATCAGGCGGGCTTTGCCAGCTCACAGGTGGCGTATGAGGAGGCTTACCACGGCGTTTTCGCGGCGCTGGACAGGCTGGAGTCCCAGCTCGCTGATGGACGATCGTTTCTACTGGGAGAGCAACTGACAGAAGCGGATATTCGACTGTGGGTGACCTTAATTCGCTTTGATCTGGCCTACCACAGCTTATTCAAATGTAATCGCAACACCCTGCGATCGATGCCCCGACTATGGGCCTACACTCAGCGGATACTGGCGATGGAGGGCATTGCCAGCACCGTGAACGTCGACCATATCAAGGCGGGCTATTATTCGATTAAAGCCCTAAACCCAAGTGGTATTGTGCCGCTGGGGCCGCGGCTGGACGACTGATGTGCGTCAATACAACACATCGCTCGGCGTATTCCCGGAGCGATGTGTTGATGAGCATACCGCGCTTACTGGCAGCTAATATCTACATTATCAATGGTAGTGCCGTTCACCGTACCGCTGCCATTGCTGATGGAGCAAGTCACACTGCTGGAGGGCGAGAGCTTCACTTCGTAGCTGGCACCATCGGCCACCGGGTTGTAGTTATAGTTGTAGTAGCCGTTCTTGATACCGCCATCGTTGACCCACTTGCCGTCGATGAACAGCTCCCACTGACCAAAGTTATTGCTATTCGGCAGACCGGAAGTGGTGCCACCGATGTCGTAACCGGCCACAACTTCGCTACAACTGATGTCGATATTGTCGATATCGCTGCCGCTGAGCGTGCCGCTGGCATTGCTCACCGTGCAGTCCACCGCACTGGTAGGATGAACAATGACTTCGTAGCTGGCGCCATCAGCCACCGGATTGCTGTTGTAGTTGGTGAAGCCATTTTGCAGGCCACCGTCTGTGACCAGTGAGCCATCCACAAACAGCTCCCATGAACCAAAGCCACTGCCCGCAGGCAGGCCGCTGGTGCTACCACCGAGGTTGAATGCATTGTCGCTGCACTGAATATCAACATTGATGACATGGGCGCCGCTGACGGTGCCACTACCATTGCTGACCTCGCAACTCTGCCCCGCCGGCGCAGTGACAGTGACCTCATAGCTGCTGCCATCGGCAACGGGATCACTGTTGTACGTCACCGCCCCGTTTGCAAGCGCGCCATCATTGGCAATGCTGTCGTCCAGCCACAATTCCCACTGCGCTGAGTTGCCGCCAGCATAGCCGGAAATAGTCCCGCTGATATCAAAGCTGCTGGCTTCCATATACGGTTCGAACTGACCGAGGAAAGCCACGGGATCAATGCTGCTGACGTTAATTTCGTGAACCTCATTTTCCATCAAGCTTACGGCGTAGCTGTAGCCGTTTTCGTCGTCGTACCACACGTACTCTGAATTGACCTGCTCAAACCTAGTGAGCTGCAACGCATCACCATTGTTGTCATCCGGAGTGAGGTCGAGAAACAGATTGCCCGAGCCAGAGAAGATAAATGACACGCGATCGTTCAGCGCATAAGGTGCTCCGGGGGCTGCATAGGTGAACTGCATGACCATGGATGTACTTTTGAGCGCATCCGGCAGGGTGCTGACATCGCCACCGCCGGAGTTATCTCGCTCGAGCTCACTCAGGGTTTTCTGAAAGTGCGCAATGGCATCTGCAATACTGATCAGGGTCACGCTCATCACATTGAACACCTGCGCTTCGAAATCAGACTCACTCAGACTGAAATCCAGTGCGCCAGTAGTAAGCGAAGACTCGTCGATATTGATGCCGTTATCAGGATTGTTGTCACTGTCGAGCGATTGCAGCAGACGAATGATATTCACCACAACATTGTTGTTTATATCGTCAACACCCGCGATATCCAACGGCGTGAGTAAACGGCTTGCCCGCACCGACGGGAATTCAATATCGCCGATAAAGAAGCTGACCGCCTCGCCACGACGGAACCGGAAAACGCCGTCAGCATCGGTATAGCCTTCAAAGGATGGCGTTGAATAGCCAACGCCCTCGACTGCCGAGTCAACCAGGCGACCACTGGATTCAGACTTTTTATCATCGTCATCACAGCCAGCGAGCATTAGAGGAAGGGCCAGCACGCTGGCGCAAAGTAGAGATAGTCGGGGAGCGGTTGCTGTTTTCACGTGGAGTCTCCATACGGTCACATTGAGTCCTTCAGGAAACACCATTATTCACGCCCACTCCCCGCTTGCCCGCCCCCCAATTACGGGGGAATGATCGCAACAATCAGCGCAGCGCAAGATCAAAGGCAACGACTGCTCTGAATTCAGCCCGGCAGGCCATTAATCCATTTCGCCAAAGTTATAGCGAAAGTCCACGGAGTACTGCGTTTCGTCCGGGCGGGTAATCGCCACATAATTCCCCCCCTGAAGAATGGTATCCAGTACGAGCAACTTCTCTTTGACTTCAGTGAGGTTCTTGGCATTGAAGATCACCGCCCAGCGCTTGTCTTCCGGTCCAATCGCTAGGCGCGCATTAATCTTGGTCGTCGCTTTCTGGAAGGTTTGCTCATCGAGGTCGTAGTCCAGGTAGTGCTCGCCCTGATGAATAACGTCCACCGCCATCATCCCGCCGATTCCCCAGCGCGGAAGGATGGGAAAACGAATCGTAGGGGAGAGACTGGCTGTCACCTTGGGATTGTATGGCAGCTCCTTACCGCTAAGGTCTTGTGAGGGATGCGCGTTCTGGCCGCATTCGGGTAGAGCGTCGGTGTCGTCCCAGGTCGTGGGACCACAGGGGAAGTGGCCGTACTGGGTTTCGTTAAAGCCCAGGCTGCCCTGAACACTCAGCCAGGGCATGGGCGGAAGCCAGCGAAAGTCGAGCTCTACACCCCGAGATTCCGCATCATCGACATTAACGGTGTAAATCGCAGTTCCGTCAAAAACATTGAGCTGCAAATTCTCGAACTGCATGCTGTACACCGTGGCATTCACTTCCAGGGTGTCGTCGAACAGTCGGCTTTTGATCCCCACTTCAGCCGAGACGGCCTCTTCCGGCTCGTATTGTAGGCTGCGAGTATGGATCACCGGCCCGGAAAAGCCCCCGCTCTTGAAGCCTTTGGAGATATTGCCAAACACGGTTAACTTATCAACCGGAGACCAGCTAATGGCAAGCTTTGGCGACACTTCACGTTCTTTCAGCCGGTCCTTGGCGTAGTAATTTTCAGAGCCATTGGTGAGCGACGGCACGATGGAGTCGGAATAATTCGACTGTTCGCCATCAATCGTTTCCTCGCCAAGGCGCAAGCCGAGTGACGCCGTCACGGTATCTGACAGATGCCAGTCCGCTTGCCCGAACAACGCATAAGTCTCGGATTTGACGCGAACCGAGGTCTCGATAGCAAAGTCCTCACCGCTTCCGGGAATAACCCCCACTTCAGCCAGTAGAGAAAAGAGCGGGCCGAGAAAAGAAGGCAGCGGAATACCACGTCCTTCTGCGATGACAGGAGCCAAGGCAATCAGGCCATCAAGTACCAGGGACGTCTCCTGACTGACCTTCGATTGGGCATTGCCTGCGAACACTCCGAACATCCAGTCAACCGATTCTCCCCAGCCAAAAAGCGGGCCACTGTCGGCGCTATAACGCAGCTCAAACTGGCGTTGCATGTACCGGTCTGGCCCGTCGGTTTCAAAATAGCCGGTATTTACCGGGCTGAAATCCGTATCCAGCAAAAACGGTGTATCCACGCGGGCCCAGCTTGCCAGGCCGCTGATACTGCCATTTCTGAACATCATAAAGTCGCCCACATTCATATCCAGTTTGAGGGCGACCGAGTCGCTGTCGCGATTGGAATAGGTGGGTGAGTTAGAAGAGCGCGTATCGTTGAACTCGTCATCTTCGATCCGTGGATCGCGCTGCTCAAATGTTCGTCTGGCGGTCTCTGTCAGGTAAGAGTGCTGAAAGCCATTGCCCACACCTTCGTATTCAGTACTGAAGGCAATCAGCTTGAGTTCCACATCCTCACTGAGGAAGTAATCGAGGCGAAGACGTACTGATTCATCTTTAAATTCTTCTTTTTCATTGTCTCTCGCAGTGTTGAACAAACCAAGGTACTTCTCCCGCTTTCGCCAACTGATGCGAGCTGCCAAGGTGTCCTCGATAAGCGGAAAACCTATCGCGGCCTCGTAGCGCTTTCCGTCGAGTCGCTCCTCAGTCACCTGGACATACCCGCCCGTATCAAGCGACGGTGACTTGGTGGTGAAGTTCAATACGCCCGCAATGGTGTTCTTGCCAAACAGTGTTCCCTGGGGACCACGAAGCACTTCCAGCCGCTCTAAGTCGAACACACCATCATTCGTAAATGTGCTGCGCCCGTAACTGATGCCGTCGATGACCAAGCCCACCGAGGGTTCGATATTTCTGGCCAGCGGCGGAGAACCAAAGCCACGGATCATCGTCGAGCTGTATTGCGGGTTAGACGCCGTGAATTTCACGTTGGGCGTGTATTGCACCAGATCCTGCGCATCGGTAATGGCCGCTTCGGCAGCCAGGTCGCCGGATAATGCCGACACCGACATGGGAACATCCTGCAAGCTCTGGGAGCGCTTCTGCGCGGTGACAATGACCTCTTCTAACAGCCTGCCTTTACCGGCCTGCGCCGAATACGCTCCAGAACTGCACGCCAGTGCCAGAATCAACAGACACCATCTCTTCTTAGCCGACCTTGGGACCATCACGCTTCTTCCCTAGTTATTATTTTTATATGTTCAGGTATCAATGAGCGCGTCACTCACCGCAGAGAAGGTATTGATTCACCTGTCGCTATCACCGCATTAACGCGATCTGCCCATCGCTTATCTGGCAGCACATGTCTACGCGAGACGCTCTCTGGTCATGACGTCAAATCTGGAACAAAACTCAAATGACACAAAAAACGAGAGAGGTGATCTTATCGACTGCTCATTCCCCCCAGAAGATGACAACCGTAAACACTAAATCGACGAACTGGCCCTAATCACGATTAAAATCGTCGCCAGGACTCGTCGTCGCCGGCCGCGGGTTTTTCCTGCCGGCACAAACTGGCCCGAAGGAATTACGTATTGATCTGAAAGGATTTTTTTGACGTAGTGCGAAAGAAGTAGTTCGAAGAAAGTCGTGCGAAAAAAACAGATAAAAAGTGGGAACATCATGAAACGCTTTACTCAATCCTTTTCCCTGGCGCTGGCCGTCATTGCGGTGACGGCCTGTGACCACGCGCCCTCTTCCGGTGACGGTGCGGCGATTCGCAGCATGGACGAGATCAAGGCATCTGGCGAGCTGCGGGTACTAAGCCGCAATGCACCGACAACGTATTTCCTGAATAGAGATGGCGACCCTGCTGGCCCAGATTACGAACTCACCAAAGCCTTTGCGGATTCTCTCGGTGTCGAGTTGCGCTTTATTGTGCAGGACAACATCGGCGACATTCTGTCCGGCATCAAAGCCGGGAAAGCGGACTTCGCCGCTGCGGGCCTGAGCAAAACGCCACAGCGCGAGACCGAGTTTCTGTTCACCCGCACGACCGAAACGGTTACCGAACAGCTGGTATGCCGACGCGGCGGCAATGTGGCCAAGAGTCTGGATAAACTGGCCAATGTTTCCCTCGAAGTGCCCACAGGCAGCAGCTATGAAGAAACGCTGACACAGTTGCAGCAGAGCAACCCCGAAATCAGCTGGAAGAGCAATGACAGCGCCGGTACGGAGAGCCTTCTACAGAAAGTATGGGATGGAAAGCTCGATTGCACCGTTGCCGACTCCAATATTGTCGCGGTTAACCGACGCTTTCTACCCGAGCTGATCGTGATGTTCGATCTGGGCACACCCAAGGCGCATGCCTGGCTGATGACGAAAGGCAGCAGCGAACTCAAGGGCGAAATAGACAAATGGATGGCCAGCGCCGACGGCAAGACTTCTTTGGCCGCCGTTCACTATCGGCACTACAGTTTTATTGAGAACTTCGATTTTGTCGATACGCGCGCTTTGGTAGAGCGCATTGAGGACCGGTTGCCCAAATACAGCCAGTTGTTCGAAAAGGCAGCGGGGAAACACGGCTTCGACGGCATGCTGCTCGCGGCACAGGCCTATCAGGAATCGCACTGGGACGCGACCGCCAAGAGCCCGACCGGGGTGCGCGGTATTATGATGCTGACCCAGAACACCGCCAAATCACTGGGCGTTGAGGATCGACTTGATCCCAAGCAGGCCATCCCCGGCGGCGCAGCCTACCTGGCGGAGATGCGAGACCGCTTCAGTGAGGACATTCCCGAACCCGACCGTACCTATCTGGCACTGGCGGCCTACAATATCGGGCGCGCGCACATGCATGATGCCCAGTCACTGGCCAGAAAGCTGGGTAAAGACCCGAACAAGTGGGAGGACATACGCGAGGTTCTGCCGATGCTATCGGACAAGCGTTACTACAAGGATTTAAAATACGGCTATGCCCGAGGCATAGAACCGGTGCGCTATGTGAAGCGTATTCGCAACTACGAGAGCATTATCAGCGCGAAAGATAAATAAAGGGCTGAGCACCGCCAGCCCCCTCTCGTCGGGTACGAGCCTGACTAGACCGGCGAACAGAGAAATACCGGAATATCCCGGTCGGTTCGCGCCTGGTACTCATCGAAATCCGGGTAAAGACTCAGCAGGTGTGGCCAGAGTTCGCGTTTGCGTTCAGGGCTTACCTGCTCAGCGAGATAGCTGCGTTTGTCTCCGCCCACCATGATCTCAATATCCGGATTGGCTTTCAGGTTGTAATACCACACCGGGTGCCTTTCCATCCCGCCCTGAGAGGCTACCAATAATTTCTGCTCTCCCATCGGTAAATGAATCAGGGCCACTTCCCGAGGCTGCCCGGTTTTTCTCCCGCGCATCGTGACAACGCAGATCGGATAGCCACCGGGAAAATGCTTCATCAGGCGCCCGCCGCTGTTCTTGTACACCCAGACATTAAAACGCGTGTAGTGGCGCATAATGAACTTAATCAGGCCAAACCATTTGTCCGGGATTTCAGCAACGTCCTCCCGACGTGTTTTTACATAATCGAATTTGCTCATCGCATTCCCCGCATCAACTCAGTGGTTTTTATTGTTGTGCCAGCCTTTCGCGTTCAGCGCGCGGAGTCAATGGAAAAACCGATCAGCTCGACTGCCAGAATTACCGCCTGATTCACCCGCCCCGCCCCTGCGACGATTTGCCACAATCCGCCGCGTCATCACTGAATTAAAATGCGCATTTTTTAACCCGACATAATGATGACAATGATAATCCGCCATAGCGCCTCAGCCCTTTTCCTTTTCAGCTGTGCCTCGCTCAGCTTCGCCCAGGCTCATCGTAACCACGACCTGCCCATTGAGCTGGTAGAAGTCAGCGCGACCGCTACCCATGGTGACGGCGAACAGTTACTCAGCAGCGCACCGGTCACACGCCCGGTTCACGACGCCGGAGAGCTGCTGCGTTCAGTTACCGGCATGACGGCATTGCGCCGAGGGGGCCGCGGCTTTGACCCGATTATTCGGGGTCAGAGTCAGGCCAATCTGAATGTCATCGCCAATGGCGCCTTTAATTACGGTGCCTGCCCCGGCCGCATGGACCCGCCCAGCACCTATATCAGCAGCGACAGCTTTGACTCGGTACGGGTCATCAAAGGCCACCGCTCCGTGGTTTACGGCGCGGGCGGCAGCGGCGGTACACTGCTGTTTGAACACCAGCGTCCGGACTTTAGCGACAGCCCCGTGCGCGGTGAAATCACCGCCGGCTACACCGGTAACAGTGATCTGCGGAGCAGCTCCGCGGACATCGCCACCGGTAATGAGCAAGCCTACCTCCGCGTATTTGGCAGTAAGAAGCGCTCAGACAACTACCGCGATGGCGGCGGTGATACGGTTGCCTCCGCCTTCCAGTCAGACAGCTTTGGCATCTTGGCAGGCGCCGATATTACCGCCAGCGATTATCTGGAAATAAACCATGAACGCGCCTTCGAAGACGATGTCTGGTACGCAGGGAATGGTATGGACGCGCCCTATGCCGACTCCGATAGCAGCAGCCTGCGCTGGCATCATCACGCGCCAATAGGCCCCATCGACAGCCTTGAGCTGACGCTGTATCGCAGCGACGTGGTGCACCTGATGGACAACTACACGGTTCGCCAGCGCAATACGATGGCGAACGGCATGGCCGCGCCGTCCAGCTCTGACACCTGGGGTGGGCGCCTGCTGGCAGGCATTGAGCGCGACAGCTACCAGCTACAGATGGGGCTGGATTACCGCGCCAATGCCCGCAAAGCGCTGTTGTATATGGATGCAGGTAAAGACGGCCAGTACGAGATGCTATTGTCACGGATGTGGCCCGACGCCGAGCTGCGCCAGCGCGGCGTTTTTGCCGAACTCGACTATCGCCTCAGTAACGTCGACACCCTGCGCATCGGGACGCGCTATGACCAGTTCAACGCTGCCGCCCGCAGCGCAAATGTGAGCACCGGAATGATGGGCAGCGCCACGCCCGCTACCCTGTATGCCAACGCCTACGGCGTTGACGCGCGGCCACGCGAACGAGAGGGCATCAGCGCAGTGCTGGGCTGGGATCGCCAATTAAGCGAGCAGTTGCTGCTGAGCAGCAACCTCAGTCGCTCACTGCGCGCCCCGGACAGCTCTGAATTATGGATGGCCCGCAGCGCCATGGGCAGCACCTGGATCGGCAACCCGGCACTGGACCCTGAACTGCATCAGCAACTGGATATCAGTCTGATCGGCAACCGTGAGCAAAGTCAGTGGAGTGTGACGGTATTCGGTGACGAGGTGCATAACTATATCGAGCGTTATGAGACCGCTGCGGGCGATCGCTACCGCAACATCTCCGCCTCTCTATACGGCGCCGAGTTTGATGCGAGCCGCACACTGGGAGAATCGCTGCGAGCGGGGGTCAGCCTGTCTTATACCCGCGGTGAAGGCGACAACGGCGACCTGGCGCAAATTGCGCCGCTGGAAGCACGAGTGAAAATTGACTACGAACGCGAACGTTGGGCAGTGGGCGCTGAATGGTTGATTGCTGACCGCCAGTCTCACTTCAACTCCGCCGTCGATGTCGACTCGGCAACCCCCGGCTTTGCGGTGTTGCACGTCTTTGGACACTGGCAACTCACCAACGCGCTGTTGCTGGAAGCCGGCATTGAGAACCTGTTTGATCGCCGCTATGCCTACCACGTAAACGCCGGTAACGCCGACCCGTTTACGCCGGATGCGCTGCGCGTCAACGAGCCGGGGCGGCAAAGCTGGATTAAACTGCGCTACCGCTTCTAATCGCCAGAAATCTTCTACACTGGTAGGCATCGCCCATATCGGAGATGTCTACCAAGATGACGTGGTTGCTCGAACACCGCCTGTGTCGCCGGCTGATCTCCATGCCGCTGATTGTGCTACTCGCGATCGTCATGGCGACAAGCGTTCCGCTTTGGCTGCCGTTGTCATGGCTACTGGGCCTGCTATACCCACCTGCCCGCGCCGCGTGGCGCTGCCTCGCCTTCATCACCTTATACCTGTTGTATGAGTGCGTTGGCCTCGCGGTGAGTGCCTGGCTGTGGTTCCGCTATCCCGTGATGGGCCGTGACCATCAAGACTATCTTCGCGCCAACGGGGCCCTGCAGTCCTGGTGGGCCAATGCCCTGTGCCGCTCGGCAAAGTGGCTCTTCCGGCTTCAGTTTGACGTGACGGGTGAGGAAGCCCTGAATGGGCCCGGCGCGATTGTTTTGCCACGTCATACCAGCATTGGGGATACGCTGTTACCCATGTACGTGTACACCATTCCTCAACAGCTGAACGTTCGCTATGTGCTGAAAAGAGAATTGCTGCTGGACCCCTGCCTCGATACCGCGGGACATCGCCTGCCCAATGTCTTCCTGAATCGCGCCGCCGAAGATATGTCTCCGGAACTGCAGTCGCTCACCGAGCTGGCAGCGAATGCAGGCAATGACGCGATTGTGCTCTATGTCGAAGGGACTCGCTTTTCAGAGCAAAAGCGCCAGCAGCTTATCCGCCGCCTTATAGAAAAAGGCAATAGCGCTGCTGCCGACCGAGCCAAAGCGTGGACACATGTGCTGCCACCCCGCCCGGCGGGCGCGCTGGCCCTGATTGATGCCGCGCCTGAGAAAGATCTGCTCTTCTTCGCACATCACGGCTTCGAGGGTGCGGCGAGCTTTACCAGTCTGTTCAATGGCAGTTGGCTGAACACCACCGTGAAAATGCACTTCTGGCGCGTTCCCGCCGCCGAGCTTCCCTGCGACGATCATGCACGCCGTGAGCTGCTGTTCGATCAGTGGCAGCGTATGCAGGACTGCATTGAAGAAATGCGGAAACGCTAGCAAAACCATAGCAAGAGCTGAGTGAAACGCCGTATCTGCTCTCGACGAGATTCGTCTTCCCACTTATTGTTAGCGGCTAAGCAAACGAAAAAGGGGACACTATGGCAATCTTAAATGAGTTCAAGACCTTTATTACTAAAGGCAATATGGTTGATATGGCCGTCGGCATCGTGATCGGCGCCGCCTTCACAACCGTTGTTAAATCCCTGGTTACCGACATTATCATGCCACCGGTGGGAATGATGACGGGCGGCATCGACTTTTCAAACTTCTTCATTGCACTGGATGGTCAGCACTATAACTCCCTGGATGAAGCGACCAAATCTGGCGCGGCAACCATTAATTACGGCTTGTTCGTTAACAATATTATTACGCTGTTAATCGTGGGCGCAGCCGTGTTTGGTGTGGTCAAAACCGTAAATCGCATCAAGGCGAAAGAAGAGGAAGCGCCCAAAGCGCCGGCCAAGCCCAGCGAAGAAGTACTGCTCTTGCGAGAAATTCGGGACGCACTCAGCCAACCGCCTGAAGCAAAATAAGCGCTTCAGGGGCAGGACATGGAGCGTTTAATCTGACAGATAATATTCCACGGTCGACACCACCCTCACCATTTTGATGTGAGGGTTGTTGCGGTCGCGGTCGCGGATTGAAAACTGCCCCTGTGAAGCGCGCTTGATCTTGCCGAGCTGACTCTCGGAATCGCGAGCAAACTTCTGGGCCACTTCCCGCGCTTTCGTCGTCGCCTCTTCAATCATCGCCGGCTTGATATCATTGAGACGGGTAAACAGGTATTCAGCCTGCGCCTGATAACCGCCTTCCAGCACAATACCTCGCTTACCCAGCTGCGATAATTTGCTCATTAACTGGCGGATCTCGGGGATATTTTCAGAGTAAACCGTCACGGCCTGCGTCGCGGTGTAGCGAAATTCAGCGCGCATATTGCCACCGTATTGCTGGGCCGATTTATCGGTAATGGCGGGCGCACCCTGAGTGATCTCGCTCTCGTCTACACCATTGCTAGTCAGAAACTCGCGAATCTCGCCCGACTGTTGTTCCAGCGCCGCGTATAAATCGGCGAGCTGATTACTGGCGACACTGAACTGGATCGGCCAGATCACCACGTCTGCCGGATACTCGCGTTCGGCGAGCCCCTTAACGTTCACACTGCGCTCAAAACTTTTCACCTGCAGGGCGGCATTGCCCAACAGGTATCCCAGCGCGGAAAGCCCTAGAAGCAGGCATAAACCCAGAAAAATCAGGCCTGCCCGATTGCTGTTCTGCTGCATAAGATTCCCTCAACGTCATCCTTGTGGTCGCCATGCCCGTGGCTGGCAATGATCACTATAGACAATATTGAGGACAATTAGTTGAGCGGCGCTCACTCGGCTGTTGTCGGTGTCGCCGGTCGCAGCAGTAACAATAGGGGAATGGCCGCCAGCACTACCCACATCATCAGCCGAAAGTCTTGTAGAAATGCCAGGGTCGATGCTTGCGCCGTCACCGCTTGGTCCAGCATCGCCAGACCGGCCGGCGTGCTGACATCCAATACGCCCTGTCCAACCGCATTATCGAGCGCCTGATTGTAGGGCGTCATGTAACTGGCAAAAGCCGCATGATTGATCTGCGTGCGCTGCGCCAAATACGCCATCACAACCGAGATGCCGATACTGCTGCCGATATTGCGAATCAAGCTGTACAGCGCCGTCGCCTCATTACGGTAACGGGGAGCCAGGGTCGAAAAGCTGATCGTGGTCAGTGGTACAAAAATAAAGCCCAGGCCAAAGCCTTGAACCAGGCCCGTTCCAATAATCGCGCCGCGACTCACATCCGTGGTGAACTGCGTCATTTCCCACATCGAGAAGGCGGTTAGCAACATGCCGAAAAACAGCATATAACGAGGGTCGACACGCCCCGACAACCGCCCCACGACCACCATTGCCATCATGGTTCCCAGGCCTCTTGGCGCCAGTATCAGCCCGACATCTACCACCGGATAGCCCATCAGGTTTTGCAGGAAGGGAGGCAATAGCGCCATCGTCGCCAACAGGATAATGCCGACAATAAAAATGAAAATCAGGCCAAGATTGAAATTTCGGTCACGAAAGACACCGGGATCAATATAGGGCGCTTTGCTGGTAAACATATGGCATACGAACAGGTAGAACGCGCCCACCGTCAACACCAGCTCAAACAACACTTCACCACTCTGCAGCCAGTCCTGAGACTGCCCGCGATCGAGCATCATTTGCAAGGCACCGATGGCCAGGCTGAGCAGAAAAAAGCCCAACACATCAAAGCGTCGCGATTGGTCTGTTTCGGTTTCTTCCACAAACGCCGAAATGCCCAGCCACGCGAGTATGCCGAAAGGCAGGTTGATATAGAAAACCCAGCGCCAGCTGTAATATTCCGTCAGCCAGCCACCCAGTGTCGGCCCCAAGATCGGCCCCAGCATCACACCCATGCCCCACATGGCCATCGCGGCGCCGTGCTTTTCCTTGGGGAAGGTATCGAGCATGACCGCCTGTGAGAGCGGCACCAGGCTGGCACCGAATATGCCCTGCAGCAGCCGAAACAATACCAGCTGCCCCAGGCTCTGGGCCGCACCGCAGAGCATCGAGGTCAGGGTAAAGCCAACTACCGACCACAGAAACACCCGGCGACGTCCCAAGCGGTCTGAAGCAAACCCCACCAGTGGCATCACAATCGCAGAGGCAACGATATAGGACGTGAGCACCCATGAAATTTGCTCCTGACTGGCGCCCACCGTTCCCTGCATATGCGGCAGGGCCACATTGGCAATGGTCGTGTCCAACGCCTGCATGACCGTTGCCAGCATCACTGAAATGGAAATCAGTGCGCGGCGCCTGCCGGTATGCGAGGCGCCTTCGACGGGAACGGATTCGGGGGAAGTACTCTCACTCATCGCGGGCGACTCAGAGCGTCATGCCCAGCAGCGAATGGTGATGGCCGGTATCAATCTCGGGAATCGCACTCAAACCGGCCCGCAGCGGTGGTTGCCCCGGCTGACTGTTGATACGGATTCGCACAGGCACCCGCTGCGCCACTTTTACCCAGTTTCCGGTCGCGTTCTGTGCAGGAAGAAGGGAGAACTCCGAAGCCGTCGCAGGGCTCATGCTCTCGACCTCTCCTTCCCAAACAGTATTCGGATAGATGTCCAGTTCAACGGTTACCGGCTGTCCCGGACGTACCCAGGTCAGCTCTTTCTCCGTGTAGTTCGCTTCAATCCACAAGCTGCCGCTGGCAACCAGTGTCATCGCTGCCTTGCCGGGCATCAGATATTGCCCGCGCTTGGGTGGCGCGCTGACCTGACCATCCAGCGAGGCATGAATTTCTGTATGCGCCAGATCCAGCTCGGCTTTTTCCAAGGCGGCCAGTGCAGCGAGGTAGTAGGGATGGTCTTCGATAGGCGATTCCAGCGAACCACCGAGTACCGCGGCCATCCGCGCCAATTCGGCCTTCTGCATTTCAACGCCCACTTCCGCGAGACGCCGGTTTTGCTCGGCGTTATCAAAATCCGAATCAGAGGTGTAATGCTCGTTTTTCAGGTTCTGCTGACGACGTTGCTCTTTATCGGCAAACTCCCGGTGAGTTTCAGCCAGTCGCAGCATCGCCTCCGCTTTGAGATAGGCGGCTTTCTTTTCCAGCAGGTCGGTGCGTACCTTTTCAAGGTTGGCCCGCGCCTGATTGACGGCCATACGATACGGAGCCGGATCCAGGGAAAACAGCAGCTGCCCCGCATTGACGGACTGATTTTCACGGACGAAGACCTCGTTCACTTGCCCGGCCACTTCGGTGCTCACCTGCACTTTGTCTGCCTTCACGTAGGCATTATCCGTTTCTACATAACGGCCACTTTTCAAGTAGATATAGCCCCCTCCCAGCAACGCGACAGCAGGTACCACCACCATGAGAACAAAACGTTTCATCACTCGCCCCACGCATTTTCCATTCAATTAACCCAGTACCGGCGGGCTGCCGATATTGCGATGTTTAGCCCACTACTCGCCCAACAGGTTTTCGCGAATTTGCAGCAGCGTCTTAGTAGCCGCTTCTGCATCGCGTTGACTCAATCCCCGCAGTGCCCGGCTGCGCACACGCTCACCGACGGCCCGGATTTCATCCAGATAGGGCTGCGCCTGGGGGGTGAGATGGATGCGGAAAGCCCGGCGATCGCTGAGGTCCTGACGGCGCTCCACCAAGCCCGCTTCGGTCAGCTGATCGAGAAGTCGCGCCAGGGTAATCGGCTTGACCTCCAGCAACTCCGCCAGATCGACCTGCCGCACACCCTCATTCTGGGAAACAAAAATCAGTGCCCGCGACTGCGCCATGGTGAGTTGATTCTCTCCCAGCGTGTCGTAAAAACGACGTTTCATCAGACGCGCCAGATCGGCAATGATCAAACCAATCGGCTCGGGCTGTTCACTCATCATGATTTAGTACGCAAGAGTTATAGTAAGCAATGCTTACTATATTAGCGAACGGCAGGCTGTCGCGCCACCCTGCAAATGCAGGAGGCGCAAAATTACCGGGTGAAGGACAAGTGATCGCAGCACCGTGCAGTGCTGCGTAAGCCTAGAAACCCCAGCTTTCGGGGTCGGGGTGCGCTTGACCGCGCTCAAGTACCTGCAAACCTTTCACGCAGCGCACCGCCAGCCAGACGACCCACAGCAGAATAATCAACCAGCCAATCAGGATCAGCGAGAGCAAGCCACCTACCAGCAAGAAGGGGATACTGATCCAGAAAGTACGGATCTGGAAGTCATAGTGACTGCGCAGCCACGCTGGGGCGTCGTTGCGATTCACGTAGGCAATCACCACCGCCACCACCGAGGTAATGCCAAACACCAGGCTCACCAGGTAGAGGATGTAGACCATTTTTGCCATGTTGGTAACAACACGTTCTTCGCTCATGTTCACGTCCTGTATCAACGCCGGGCGCCCTGCCCTGAATAGTTAATCCGGCAAATAAAAAGGGGCCGCAGCCCCTTGGTATACTTCAGCGGCGCAGCGTCAGATAAACAGCCATACGCAACTGACTGCAGTACCACTCATCACGATGGTATAGGGTAAGGCCATCCACACCATTTTACCGTAAGACAGACGAATGAGTGGCGCCAGCGCGGAGGTCAGCAGGAACAGGAACGCCGCCTGGCCGTTTGGCGTGCCTACACTCGGGATATTGGTGCCGGTATTGATCGCCACCGCCAGATGCTCCAACTCCTGATGCGTCAGGTTTCCAGCATCAAACGCCGCCTTCACTTCGTTGATATAAACCGTCGCCACAAAGACGTTGTCGGAAATCACGCTCAACAGGCCGTTCGCAACAAAGAACATGACAGTGCGCATATGGCCTTCCAAGGCCAGCACATGCTCGATAATCGGCGCGAACAAATGCTGCTCGTGGATCACCCCAACGACGGAGAAGAACACCACCAACAGCGCGGTAAACGGCAGAGCCTCTTCAAAGGCATGACCAATCCGGTGCTCGTCAGTCACACCGTTGAATGCCGTTTGCAGCACAATAATGGTCAGACCAATCAGGCCCACCGGCGCCAGATGCAGCGCCAGACCGGCCACCAGAAACACGGCTACAACACCCTGCACTATCAGCTCCGCTTTTTCGGCGCGACCACGCTTGGCATCCTGATCATTGGCATAGTCTTCGAGTACGCTACGCACCGAATCCGGCAGTTTCGCGCCGTAATCGAAGAAGCCCGTCATTTCCAGCACGATGCAGGTGAGCCATCCCATCAGCAATACCGGCATACTCACCGGTGCCATCATGATGAAGAAGTGCGAAAACTCCCAGCCCATTTTCTCGGCGATCAGCAGATTCTGCGGCTCGCCGACCAGAGTGCAGACACCCCCCAAGGCGGTCCCTACGGCGCCGTGCATCAGCAGGCTGCGCAGAAACGCGCGGAACTGCTCCAGATCATGGCGAGCATCATCCTTCACACCGGCATCTTCATTGTGGTCGTGATCGGTATGGGAGTGATGCCCCCCGGAGGCCACTCGGTGGTAGACCGCGTAAAACCCCACGCCGACGGTAATCAATACCGCCGTGACGGTCAGTGCATCAAGAAAAGCACTTAACAGTGCAGCCATTCCAGAAAACATGAGTGACAGTGCAATCTTAGAGCGGACACCCAGCAGAATCTTGGTGAAGACAAACAACAGAAGGTTCTTCATGAAGTAGATGCCCGCGACCATAAAGACCAGCAGCAGGATAACTTCAAAGTTGTTCTTGGCTTCCATATACACCGTTTCCGGTGTCGCCATACCAATAATGATGGCTTCCAGCGCCAGCAAGCCGCCCGGTTGCAAGGGGTAGCATTTGAGCGCCATAGCCAGGGTAAAAATAAACTCGGCGATCAGCGCCCATCCGGCAACAAAAGGGCCGAAGGCAAAGAGCAGAATAGGATTAAGAACGAGAAAGCCGATAATGGCCTGTTTATACCAGAGCGGGGAATTTCCCAGAAAATTGCCATAGAAGGCGCTCGCAAAGCTTTGATTCATGGGCTTCTACCTTGCTTGACGAAATATAAGGCGGAGAGCGGCTGGGAGGTCGCTCAAGGCGGGCTGCGTTTGAGTCCGCGGCGGATCATACTACATCTCTATACACGCCGTCAGCCGAAGAGCGGCGCCCATGCCGCCGCTCTCGACTAAAGTCGTAGCTTATAACGGTTCCGCTTCGGTTTGCTGCTGCGCGGCAATCGCCTGTCCCGCCGCGGCGACAGCACGACTGTCAGCGACCCGGCCACTGCCTTTTAAGGCATAGCGATTGAGCCCGGCTATATGGACTTTGCGTATGTAGTGTTGCCAGTCAATGGCCCGAGCATCGACCGGGAACAGCGCTTGGTCGCTCTCCGGCAGCGAGCGGTACATGGCCATTAACTTGTCGTTGTGAAAGATATAACTGGGCTGCGCATAAAAGGAGAAAATTGCCGACAACTCCATGGCGGCATCCAAATTTCGTCGGGCACGCAGTTTGCGACGGCGGCCAAAGCGGCTCAGCAGTGAACTCAAGACAATCAGTGCAAAACGCAAGCCGGAGGCAACCACAGTAAACAAGCGCTTATCCACCGCCACGAAACGCCGACTGGGAGCATCGCTGAACAGCTTGTCATAGTCGCGGTGATTTTCCTTGGCCTCGCTCATCAAATGGTCGATGAACTGACCCATGGTCAAGGGGTTGCTGCCGCCACTGCAGCATTGATAAATACGGTGTTGCCCAGGTTCACGGAACTGCTCGGCCAGTGATAACAACACCGCATTCGCAACCAAATCGGCGGGGATAACATCGATGACCCCGCTGCGCTTGCCGGGAAAGAAAGCGACTTTGCCTCGGGCATAGGCCAGCAAAATCGCATCGGCGACCTTCACGCCCTCAATCCACCCCGGACAGGGTTCCTGAAGGGTACTCTCAATAATGGAGGGCCGCACAATCGTCAGTGGATAATCCCGCAGCGCCCGCATCAAGCGCTGCTCGCCCAACCATTTAGTAAAGGTATAGGTGTCGTTCCATCCCGCAGCTTGGGACTCGCGAATACCCAGCTCCACTAACTGGGCCTTCAGGGCGCGCCCCTCATAATTTTCCTTCAGCCCCTCGATTTTCTCGAGCAAGGATTCCACCAGGCCAAAGCTTTCGTAGTAGCCGCGCGCGTGCTGGGGCAAATTATCCATCCCCGCCGGGCTGACATTTTCCTCACGCATATCTCCCCGGTTAAGTCCGTTCACATAACAGGTGGAAACTTGAATGAGAGGTACGCCGCCTGCCGCCTCGCACAGCTCGACGATGTTATCCAGCGAGAGGGTATTGATCTCAAGCGCACGGTCCAGCTCTTCCCTGAAATTAACGCTGGCCGCGGAATTGATCACAGCATCCACTTCCCCCGCCAGCGTGTTAAAGGCCGCGCGAGACAGCCCAAATCGCGGTTCGGTGACTTCGCCGGTAATACAGTGCAGGCGCTGTTGGCAAAATTGCTCAAACCACTCGCCGCGCTCGGTCCGCAATGTATCAAAAATCGACGATGTGGCGACCTCGGCTTCGAAACGGCTGCGGGCATCCCGGTGATGGCGATTCCCCCGCATCAACAGATAAACCGCCTCCACATCTGGCACACTGCGAAGCAGCTTTTCCAGTACCACCTTGCCGAGAAACCCACTGGCACCGGTTATCAGAATACGTTTGCCACGCAGCGCCGTAACGGTTGTCGATGGCTCTGAATTGAACTCTCGCATGTTGCCTCCTAAATTGAAGAAAACCCGCCTGATCGCACTTGCGATCGTTTGTCACCAGCCTACGCCGGCAACTTGACCCGCACATGACAAGCACCCTGATGCACTAAACAGGCCAGTCGCACACCCCGGTGTTACGGACTTTGCCTGCGGCACCGGGCCCGAACTGCACTGTTTTTGCACAAGTACTCAAGCAACGTCCCAGTTCAGCGCAGAATGATCGGTTTTTCTGATCTGAGTCAGCAGAATTCTCGACACCTCCCGACAAGACAAGTTTCTATACTGTTGCCATCAGTTCAGCGACCGCACAGGAGAACAAGATGGGTTTACTGGTAAACGGCAAATGGCAGGACCGCTGGTATGACACCGACAGCAGCGACGGAAAATTCGAACGAGAAAGCGCCCAGTTCCGCCATCAGATCGGCGACAAGGACTTCCCTGTTGAGGCCGATCGCTACCACCTTTATGTCTCGCTGGCCTGCCCCTGGGCACACCGCACGCTGATTTTCCGCAAACTGAAAAAGCTCGAGTCCCTTATCAGTGTTTCGGTGGTCAGCCCGATCATGCTGGAACAGGGCTGGTCGTTTGAGCAGAATGAAGGCAGTAGCGGGGACCCGCTTTATGGCATGGCGCATCTGCACGAGCTGTACACTCGCGATACCGCCGACTACACCGGCCGTGTCACTGTCCCTGTACTATGGGACAAAAAACAGCAGCGGATTGTTAACAATGAGTCGGCGGACATTATCCGGCAGTTCAACACCGCGTTTGACGGGCTGACCGGCGATACTCAGAATTTCTACCCGGCTGCGCTGCACAGCGACATCGAGAGCATTAACGAGCAGGTTTATCACGGTGTGAACAACGGCGTTTACCGCTGCGGTTTTGCCACCACGCAAGCCGCTTATGATGAGGCCTATCAACAACTGTTTGCGACACTGGATGCACTCGAAGCGCGACTCTCAGGTCAGGCATTTTTGGCAGGCGAACAGGTGACTGAAGCAGATTGGCGGCTGTTCACAACACTGATCCGCTTTGATGCGGTATATCACGGACACTTCAAATGTAACCGTCAGCGCATGGAGGATTTCCCGTCGCTGTCCAACTACCTTCGCCAGCTTTACCAATGGCCGGGTATTGCTGAGACCGTGGATTTTTCGCACATCAAACGGCACTATTACATCAGCCATACAATGATTAACCCAACACAAGTGGTGCCTGATGGTCCGGCGATCGACTATAACCGGCCTCACAACCGCCGCTAAGCCAATACCCTATGCTGGAAATCTCTAACGCCGTTCAACTGCCGCTTCACGAAATCGAGATCAATGCGATTCGCGCCCAAGGCGCGGGCGGCCAGAACGTCAACAAGGTCTCCTCGGCCATCCATCTGCGCTTTGATATTCAGGCCTCATCGCTACCTGCCTTTTACAAGGAACAGCTGCTCGCCCTGCGCGATCAGCGCATCAGCAAGGAGGGGGTGATTGTGATCAAGGCGCAGCAGTTTCGCACTCAGGAGCAGAACCGGGAAGATGCGTTGAACCGGCTGCAGGCGCTCATCCGCAGCGTAGCGGTCAGCCGCAAAGCGCGACGCCCCACCAAGCCCAGCAAAAGTGCCCGCGCCAAGCGCATGGACAGCAAAACCAAACGCGGTAACATCAAGGCCTTGCGCGGCAAGGTCGACCACTAAGGCTGGCGGCTAGGTCAAATCCTGAAACGGATTGTAGGCAACTTCCCAATAGTGACCTTCGGTATCTTGGAAATACCCGGAATATCCGCCCCAGAAGACCTCCTGTGCCGCCTTGATCAGGGTTGCCCCGGCGTTTACGGCCTGCTCCAGCACCGCATCGACCTCGGCTTTGCTCGCCACATTATGCGCCAGCGTAATACCGCTAAAACCACCGGGCTTCGCCGATGGCAGACCAATGTCAGCGGCCAGCTCTTCACGCGGAAACAGCGACAACCAAGCCCCCTCCATCTCAAAGAACACCACGCCTTCCGCGTCAAACTGATGCTCAGGCAGTCCCAAGCCATCCCGGTAAAAACGCTGCGCTCGGGCGAGGTCATCAACCCCCAGCGTAATCAGGCTGATTTTAGCTTTCACTTACGATCCCCTCAAAGTCGGGCCAATGCCGCCGCGTAAAGTCACCTCAGGTGGCGCAAGGCGCCCAATAGCGTGACAAAAACACAGCACTGCGCTGATTCACATCAGCACAGGCCGAATACCGACGTCGCTGACAATCAGGCCTTATCGAGCGCCTGACTGACATCGGCAATAATGTCGTCGATATGTTCGATCCCCACCGAAATCCGGATGAGGTCTGCGCTGACCCCCGCCGCCGCCAGCTCGGCATCGTTGAGCTGACGGTGGGTAGTGGTTGCCGGGTGGCAGGCCAGTGATTTCGCATCACCGATATTCACCAGACGCAGGATCATCTGCAGCGCATCGATAAAGCGGGCTCCGGCTTCTTTGCCCCCGGTAATACCAAAACTGAGGATGCCCGAGGCTTTGCCGCCGGTAATTTTCTGACAGGTTTCGTGGTAGGGGCTGTCGGGCAGTGCCGCGTAATTTACCCACTCGACCTTGTCGTGCTGCTGGAGGTAAGCCGCCAGCTTTTCAGCATTTTCGCAGTGACGCTCCATGCGCAGTCCCAGTGTTTCGAGACCTTGCATAATCTGGAAGGCATTCATCGGCGACAACGCGGCACCGGTGTTACGCAGCGGCGCCACTCTGCAGCGACCGATAAAGGCCGCAGGACCCAATGCCTCGGTGTACACCACGCCGTGGTAGGAGGGATCAGGTTCATTCAGAATCGGGAACCGAGCCTTGTTGGCGACCCAGTCAAACTTGCCGGAGTCGACAATCGCGCCACCAATCGAGGTGCCGTGGCCGCCGATATATTTAGTCAGCGAGTGCACCACAATATCGGCGCCCAACTCAAAGGGACGACACAGGAACGGTGTAGCCACGGTGTTATCAACAATCAGCGGCACGCCGTGTTTATGGGCGATATCTGCCAAGCGGGCAATATCCACCACATTGCCAGCGGGGTTGCCGATGGACTCGCAAAATACCGCCTTGGTATTGTCATCGATGGCATTTTCAAAGCCGTCGAAATCATCGTGGCTGACCATTCGCGTTTCAATACCCTGGCGCGGCAGAGAGTGGGCAAAGAGATTGTACGTGCCACCGTAAAGCTGGCTGGTACTGACAATGTTGTCACCCACTGCGCAGATGGCCTGCAAGGCATAGGTGATGGCGGCCATACCCGACGCGACACCCAACGCAGCAATACCGCCCTCCATAGCCGCGATACGTTCTTCAAGCACAGCGGTAGTCGGGTTCATGATGCGGGTATAGATATTACCCGGCACTTTCAGATCGAACAGGTCGGCACCGTGCTGGGTGTCATCGAAGGTGTATGAGGTGGTCTGGTAAATCGGCACCGCGGCCGCTTTGGTGGTTTCTTCTGACTTGTAGCCCTGGTGCAGGGCGATGGATTCCAGCTTCATAATCGTTCTCTATGACGGTTGTATTCGTTGTTATGTCTACCGCCTGCCCTGTATCGACTAATTGTGATTATCTGCCATCAACGCCAGTGTATTCAGAAACGCGGATGGCATATCCATTTTGGCAATGGCCTCCGGGCCAGGCAGGCAATGGCGGCTGAGGAATTCTAGTAGACTTGGGTCGGGATCACAAAACAGCACATCCAATGCCAGGCGCTGGCCACCGTAAAGCCCTCGATGCAGCATATTGGCGGAGAAAATCAGCAGATCTCCGGGCTCCAGGGCAATCCTCTTGCTTCCCGGCAAATCATCCGCCGGTTGCCGCCCCGCCAGCCCCATTCGCACCGACCACTGCTGGGGCGTATCCCAGCGACGGTGACTGCCAGGCACCAGCTCGATACCCGACTCGTGTTTTGTCGCGATGCGGAAATGCACGACCTCAGGCCCTGTTAACGCTGCACGCTGCTGGCATTCATCGAGGTGGTATTGAGGATCGCGATGCCAGTAATTTGCCTGAGCCGGGTCCGCAGGATCGAAAAACAGTTGGGTATTCATGAAGCATGGCGCTGAGTCAAAGACCGCATTGACCTGGGCCATCAATGCACGAGAACCCAAAAATTGAAACAGGGTTTCTCGCTGTGACGGACTGAGTATATCCGGCGCGGTCAGGTAAGCCGCGTTGATCGCCCCAAGCCGGAACGCCTCCTCATTGGTCTCGATCCATGCGGAGTAATACGCGCTCAACAGCGTGTTTAGCTGGGCAATTTCCGCCGACGAAAAAGCGCCAGCAACCCGTAAATAACCATCGCGCTCGTACTCAGGATTCACGGCTTGATGTACCTCGAACATATTTCGTCGCAGACCGGCGGGTAAGAACACAATCCTCTATACCGGCAACGCCGGTCAATCGGGTACGCCATTCCACTCCCCTTAATCGCGTTTACGCACTTTCTTAGCCGCCGCTCTCAAGGCAGCGCCATAGGCATTGTTGCCCCATTCGCGCATGGCATCGAGATCGTCAAAGACGGTTTCCGGGGCCTCGTAATACGATAAGGTGTAAGGCTTGCCCTGCTTGTGATATTCGAAGGCGGCCAGCCCCTCGCTGACAAAGTCGTCTTTACTCAATGCATCGGCTTTCAGATACAGCACCCGCTTTATTATCAGCGCAATCATCAGCCCGTCGAGAAACAAGCCGTAGCCGCCGAACATGCGCCGCGCAGTAACCGGACCGACCACTTGCATCAGGTCGAGCACATGCTCAGTGAATTCTTGATCGGCAGCGCCCACGCCATGCCTCCCGCAATAACGATGCTGACTACTATACCGGGCTGGATGCGAGCCACAAAAAAGGCGCCCGCAGGCGCCTTGTTCACAATCTCTCGCAGCGACTCGAGGTCACAGACTGAGGACTTTCTCGCCCCGGGCGATACCGGATACGCCGCTGCGTACCACTTCCATAATTGCGGCCTCACCGACCGCCTCCAGGAAGGAGTCGAGCTTGTCGGCCGCGCCGGTCACCTGAATGGTATACACGCTGGGGCCTACGTCCACGATCTGGCCACGGAAGATATCGGTACAGCGCTTGATCTCGGCGCGTTGGGCACCGGTCGCCCGCACTTTTACCAACATCAGTTCGCGCTCGATATGCGCGCCTTCAGACAGGTCGACCAGTTTGACCACGTCCACCAAGCGGTTGAGGTGCTTGGTGATCTGCTCGATCTTGTGATCGTCGCCGATGGTGGTCAGGGTCAGCCGCGACATGGTCGGGTCTTCGGTCGGCGCCACATTGAGCGTCTCAATGTTGTAACCGCGTTGTGAGAACAGGCCCACTACCCGCGACAGTGCACCGGGCTCGTTTTCCATGAGTACTGAAATAATCCGCCGCATCAGGTCCGCTCCGTTTTGCTCAGCCACATATCGCGCATGCTGCCGTTGGGGGCCACATGCATGGGGTACACGTGCTCGTGGGGATCGACATGAATATCCATGAATACCAGCTCGTTCTTGCGGGCAAACACTTCTTTCATCGCCTCTTCCAGGTCACTCAACTGAGTGACCTTCACGCCGGAGTGGTGATAGGCCTCAGCCAGTTTAATGAAATCTGGCAGCGAGTCCTCGTACACACTCTGTGAGTAGCGGCCTTCGTACTGCATGTCCTGCCATTGTTTCACCATGCCCAAATAGCCGTTGTAAAGATTGAGAATCTTCACCGGGATATTGTACTGGGCGCAGGTCGACAGCTCCTGAATGTTCATCTGAATGCTGCCTTCGCCCGTCACACAGGCCACGTCGGCATCCGGGAAAGCCAGCTTGACGCCCATCGCCGCGGGCAGACCAAAGCCCATGGTGCCCAGGCCACCGGAGTTGATCCAGCGGCGTGGCTCATCAAACTTGTAGTATTGAGCCGCAAACATCTGGTGCTGGCCCACGTCGGACGTGACGAAGGCTTTGCCGCCGGTCACCTTGCACAGCGTCTCGATAACCTGCTGCGGCTTGATGTACGGCGTGCTGGTGTCGTAACGCGGCTTGGTCCACAGGCCGTGAGTGTCACGCCACTCGTCGATCTGTTCCCACCAGTGCTTGAGGGCACTTTGATCTGGCAGCTCAGGCTGCTCGGTACGCAGCTCACGCACCAGTGCGATCAGCTCGGTCAACACCGAATCCACCGGGCCAACGATCGGCACATCGGCATTGATGGTTTTTGAGATCGCCGCCGGGTCGATATCGATATGAATAATCTTGGCACCGGGGCAGAACTTGCTGGTGGTATTGGTCACGCGGTCATCGAAACGTGCACCCACCGCCAGAATCACATCGCTGTGATGCATCGCATTGTTGGCTTCGTAGAAACCGTGCATGCCCAGCATACCCAGGAACTGGCGATCGCTGCCCGGATAGGCCCCCAGGCCCATCAGCGTATTGGTGACCGGGAAGTTCAATTCTCTCGCCAACTCACGCAGCTGTGGAGAGGCATTGCCCTGCACCACACCACCACCCGCATAAATCACCGGGCGCTTAGCGGCCAGCAGCAGGCTGGCGGCCTTCTTGATTTGTCCGCTGTGACCGCGACTGGCCGGCGTGTAAGAGCGCAGCTTCACCTTCTTCGGGTAGTTGTACTCGAACTTGTCGTGCGGGTTAGTCAAATCCTTCGGCAGATCAACCACCACCGGGCCGGGACGACCACTGGAGGCAATGTAGAACGCCTTCTTGATCATCTCGGGAATTTCTTCAGTCTTGGTAACCTGGAAGCTGTGCTTCACGATAGGCCGTGAAATACCCAGCATATCCGTTTCCTGAAAGGCATCTTCGCCGATCAGGTGGCTCATTACCTGCCCCGACAGCACCACCATCGGGATCGAATCCATGTACGCGGTGGCAATACCGGTAATGGCATTGGTGGCACCCGGACCAGAGGTGACCAGCACCACGCCCGGCTTGCCGGTTGCGCGCGCATAGCCGTCGGCCGCATGGGTGGCCGCTTGCTCGTGACGCACCAAAATATGCGGCACCTTGCAACTTTTAAACAATGCGTCGTAGATGTGTAGTACCGCGCCACCGGGGTAGCCGAAGATGAATTCAACACCCTCGTCTTCCAAGGCGCGTGCGATCATTTCGCCGCCAGATAACAACTCCACTGAAAGACCCTCGCTTCAGTCTGAATCAAAAAATTCCGTCGCCACGCCCCCGGCTGCCAACCGGAAACGCACTTAATGTGAACGCATGTGATGTCGAAACACATACCTGCCAAACACCTTGCAGTGTTTGGGCGAATCGCCAAATGCCGCCATCGCGGCCATATTTGCCTCGCGGGGTAAGCGAAGCGGGCAATCTCGCAACACAGGTCATGTGTCTGCTGAGTGAATGGAACTACGTGTGTAGCAGCACAACAGCTTTAGTTGCACTCTGTAAATTGGCCGCAGGTAAGCAGCGCGGAAAACAGCCATCAAACCCATTACGGGTAGACCGGCTATTTTTTAACCTGCCCCCTTTTTTGTCAAGGCAAACTGCGCCTAACTGCCAGTTTTTTACGGCTTTTCCGCGCTTCAGCGAAATTGTGATCCGCCTTTGTGTGGCACAGAGGGAATCTGCCATAATCAGAACACGATTCACTCTGGCAGCTGTCGACGATGATAAAGAAAATTCTGCTGATTTCCGGCCTTGGGCTGACCCTGATGCTTAGCAGCAGTCACCTGCTCGCCGCCAAGAGCGGTTACTATCGCTGGACCGACAGCGAGGGCAAAGTGCACTTCAGTCAGCAGCCACCGGTCGGACAGCGCTATGAGTTTGTCGAAACCCAGACCGGGCGACGCAGTATCTCTGAGGATGAACCGACAGCCGCAGACGGCGAAGCGCCCCAGGCGTCACCCGCCGACAACGCCTCAATGGAAGTACTGCCTCCCAAAGACCCAAGCATTTGCGAGCAGGCCAAGGGCAACTTGCAATCGCTCTCGACGCACGGCGCCCGAATCAGAGCGACAGACGCTGACGGCAAAGCAAGGTACCTGACAGCCGAGGAAATTGAGCAGCAACGCCTGCGCGCTGAAGAAGCCATTCGCATCCACTGCAACTGATCACGGCGAGTATTTCAATCGCTGGGCAGCCCACCAAAGCCCAGCGACCGCGATCAACCACAACAGGCCGTAGTACCCGTAGCGGCGATACCAAACGCGTTGATTGGCCACCAGCAACAGCGGCAGCAGTAGCACCATCACCAATAACTGCGCCACTTCAACGCCAATATTGAAGCTCGCCAGAGCCAGCGCGGTGTTGCGCCAACCGCTGAGTAGTTCACTCAGCATGCTGGCAAAGCCAAAACCGTGTATCAGGCCGAAACCGGCAGCCAATAACCACTGACGCCCCCGGTCACGACCGGCGATTGCCAGCAGCGCGCTGACCACAATCGAAATCGCAATCAGAAGCTCGACCGGCCCCGAGGGCAAGACCACCCAGCCCAGCGTTGCGGCAACCAGCGTTACACTGTGGGCAACAGTAAAGGCAGTAATCACCCAGGCACTGGCCTTCAGTACATCCCTGCGTGTTCCCCGATACTCCCCACCACGCGCAATGGGCAGCAGCAATGCCAACAAAAAGAGTAAATGATCGTAGCCGAGCAACATGTGCAACATGCCCTGCCAGAAGAAAGTACCTGCGGTACTCCAAACATCGCCCCTAGCGAATTCTAGCGTCGGATCACTCGGCCCCAGCACTCCCAGCTTGAGCGTCTCACCCTGATATTGCAGGTCGTAGAGAACCCGATGAAAGGGGTCGATATCGAATAGTAGTCGGTAGCTGAGCGACAGACCTTCGGGCTCCTCGCTGCAAGGTGACTCAAGCTGCCACGCGGCGTAATGGCCGTCACTGTGCTGGGTAAAGCCAATCAGCTTGACGTCTAGCGCACAGCGAAGCTGACCGCGAGTCAGTGACAATCCGGCGTCAATAATGTCACCCAACGCCGCCTCGGCATCACGCACTTCTCGGACCGTCACGACGCCATCGCGGGGTGAGCGGTCGATATCATCGAGGCGCTGCAGATCCTCGACGGCGATATCCAGCCGCCAAGACTGATCATGGAAGTACAGAAAACTGTCGCTGTTCTTATGCGCCTGCACAGCAAGCGGCAACGCGCTGAGCAACAGCAGATATAGAAACGCCCTCATCGCTCATCCCCCACGGCGGCACGGGCATCTAACAGCAGTTGCCGATCTGGCCACTCACGCTGCTCAGTCCAGATCTCTTCGGCCATTTTCAGTGCTTCCCGCTGCCGCCCCTCAATCTCAAGCAGGTAACGCGCACGGTGTCGACTGGCGGGAATGTCCCCCCTCCGCGCCATTTCGGTGAAGCGTTGCTCTACCTGCGCTCGCAGTTGCAGGTAGTCCGCTTGCAGGTCCGCGTCGACAGACGCCTGCGATGTCAGCCCATGCAGGGCCATCAAACGGCACAACAGCATCGCCTCATCATCCGCCTCAGCCGCGCTCAGGCTCAGTGCCCGCTGGAACTGTTCCGCACTAAGTGCGGCTTCGCAGTATCTGGAACGGGTGTAACGATCTTCAGGTGAAAGCAGCAGCGCCATCCGCCATGCGTCGAGCGCACTGTCATCGGCAAGGCGATCGGCAAGGTCAGCTCGAGAGACCGCTATCCAATGCAAAGCGACATCGCCGCCAAGCAAGTGGTTCGCGATCAGTGCGTGCAGCTCGTTCAAGGCACCGGGGTCTTGCTCCCGAAGGCCGCGCAAGTATATCTGGCAGGCCTGACGGTAAAGGCTAGCAACAAGCTCTCCCATCGCCGCGCAGTGACCCTGCGCTACCGCGTAATCCCCCTGGACCAAAGCCAGGTGGTAGGCCGCCAGTAACCATTGCATCGTCGCATCGCGACGCCTGTCAGGCTCCTCGAGTTGCTGAATACTCCGCTCAGCCTCCGTCAAATAGTGCCAGGCGCGCTCGAACTGGTGCAAGCTCTGGGCCAGTTGCGACTGCAAGAAGGCATAGCGCCAGCGTTGATCACGACTGACCTCCTCCGCGGAAAGGTCGCCGTTGAGCAGACGCTCGGCTTCTCCCAAACGGCGGGGGTTCCCCTGTTCACGAAAAGCGCGGATGGCCTGCTCGACCTCGTCGAGCAGCTCAGCCACATCCGCCTTTTTGGCGGACGTCGGGTCTTGAGGCGGAGCGACAACGAGGGGAACCTTTGCCAAACGAAACTCATCAGCAGGCCAGGCAACAGGCGGAATCGCCGCATCCACCGTACCCGCCATCAGCAGGCCAAGCGTGAATAGCCATATGTCCTTGGGCACCATCTTTCCTCCCTAACGATTCCTAAAGAGCCCTAACAAAGAGGGGGCGATCATGTCGCCCCCTCGTTCTGCTAAATCGCCTGGCTATTTTATGAAGCCGTCATAAGACTGCTGATCCAGCGTTTCCGGCTTCACGCCGTTGACATCAATCGGCTCGTCATTGGGCTGCTGATTGAAGGCCTGTGCAAAGGTGGCAGCAAAGACCCCATCGCGATCAGCCTTCTGACGACCATCGCCATCATCATCCCATGAACAGGCGCTGATGCTTACTATGAACCCAACGAACAGTATCCACTTTTTCATCACTCTCTCTCCTGTCTGCGCCATTGGCCTCAGGGTGAACCCGCGATAGGTGTCGCCAGATACGGGAAACCAGAGAGGTAGCTGAAGCGATCGGGCTTGGCGCCGTCATTTGCCACCGCGCCAGCGTTGACGATTACCGGAGCTACGCCGCTGAGATCGCAGGTTTGCAGTTGGTTGGGGTTGTTGGCAGTAATCGCACCCAGTGCCACAGTGAGGGCGATATCGACCACATCGTCAACCGGACGACGACCGTTGGGGAAGCCGGCCAAATCACAATCAAGGAAGCCCAGTTCGCCTTGGGAAACCAGCGGCGCTGGCGCGATCTGCGTGTTCAAACGCAGCATTTCGCCGGGCTGAACGGATGCCGGCTGGTTCAGGCCCGCCACACCGGTAACGAATGCCGCCAGCAGGTCGTTACGCGGGGTCGCAGGAACGGTGGTGGCACCGGGGAACAGCACATCGACCAGCACCGGCAGTGTCGGGTACAGCACATAGTTGGCGAAATTGCTCACGTCGTCAGCGGGCTCGCTGGCATTGAACTTGTCTTTGTCGGTAATACCGATCACTACCTCGTTCACCAACGGGCTGCCCAATCGTGAAAGCTGCGTCCAAGCGCCGCCCTCAACACTGGGGCCCTGACCATTACTGTCGGCGACCGGACCCACCGGCTTCGAGTTCAACAGACGGGCTTGCGGCTTGCTCGCCGTCGTCCAGGCACCGACCACGGTTTCAGTGTCGGTAGTAACACAGGAAATAGGCAGTTCCAGCGCCAGCGAGGTCACGTTCTTGTCGCCGATCGTGTTGCTGGCGCTGTCGCGCGCACCCAGCGGGTTGAGGTTCACCTGATCAAATACCTGACCGAGGTTCACCACAAAGCCTTCCTGCCGCTGACCGACAAACATCCGTCCGGAGCTGCTGCAGCCAGGGATGGCGATATCGTAAACAAACTGCGCCGCGTAGCCTTCGTAATCGGGAATCGTCTTATTGCCGATGTTATCAACGGGCTTCACGAACTGGCTGGCACCGGAGCTGAGATTGGTCACAGAGCTCTCCTGCCCACTGCGACGGTCTCCGGAGACAAGGTCCACCGTAAATGTCTCGACCACGTTCAGCAGACCCGGCGAGGTACCGCTACCGCCTCCGACAGCAGCAAGTGGCACCTGCACCAAAATATCGCCGCCCTGCTCGTCCTCCCCGGTTTTCACCTGGCCGTCACTGATCAACCCGCTGGCATTCGCCTGCCCGTAGGTATTGGAAAACTGAAACTGGAAGGTCAAATCTTCTCGCGAGTCGCCATTGTTATCGATGTGGATTTCGTACAGCGCCTGAGGGTCCATGGTGAAATAGTTGGGGCCACCATAGGCATCCTGCAACGGCTGGTAATTTGCGATAACCGTGATGAAGCCATCGCGGCCGGATTCATAACTGCGAAAGAGATAGAAGTCGGTTCCGTCGACTTTGGGTGCGCCAGCGATAAATGGTGCTTCCCTGTGGCTAGAAGCGTTTGCGTTCAATGCAAACACAGCCGCGGTCAGCGCTGGCAGCGCGAACCGACTTATAAATCGGACAGCTCTCATGACATTACCTCGAATGTACGTAAATGTACTTATTTTTTGCAACTAGGCGTACGAGGCGCTGACGGTGATTGGATCAAAAAAAAAAGCCCGGCGGGAGAGCCGGGCATGTAAAGGGCGGGTTGCTTTGTCGCAGGGCTACTGTAACGTCGCCGCCTTGAAGCTGAGTTGATCTCCATCAATTTCTGCCCGGATTTGCTGTCCCGGAACAAATTCTCCCTGCAGCAGACGCTGTGCCAACGGGTTTTCGATCTGTTGCTGGATCGCGCGTTTCAGCGGCCGTGCACCGAATACCGGGTCGAAGCCGATTTCCGCCAGGCGATCCATCGCTTCGTCACTCAACACCAGGCTTAGTTCGCGCTCGGCCAGACGCTTGTTGAGGATATCGAGCTGAATATTGGCAATCGCCCGCACCTGATCCTTCGCCAGCGGCTCGAACACCACCAGCTCATCAACACGGTTGATAAACTCGGGGCGGAAGTGACCGGATACCACATCCATTACGGCATTGCGGATCGCGCCATACTCGGCGCCATTGCGGGTCAGCTCTTGAATCACATCCGAACCGAGGTTGGAGGTCATCACAATCACTGTGTTGCGGAAGTCCACGGTGCGACCCTGGCCATCGGTCAGTCGACCGTCATCCAGCACCTGCAGCAAAATGTTGAACACATCCGGATGCGCTTTCTCCACCTCATCAAGGAGCAGCAGTGAGTATGGCCGACGGCGCACCGCTTCGGTGAGATAACCGCCTTCCTCGTAACCTACATAGCCCGGAGGGGCACCGATCAGCCGTGCCACGGAGTGCTTCTCCATGAATTCCGACATGTCGATACGCACCATGGCCTCTTCACTGTCGTACAGGAAATTGGCCAATGCCTTACACAGCTCGGTTTTGCCCACACCGGTCGGCCCGAGGAACAGGAAAGACCCGTTGGGGCGATTGGGGTCGCTCAGGCCTGCCCGACTGCGACGCACTGCATTGGACACTGCATCCACCGCCTCGGCCTGCCCCACCACGCGCTTGTGCAGCGCGTCTTCCATGCGCAGTAGTTTGTCTTTCTCGCCCTCCAGCATTTTGCTGATAGGAATGCCTGTCCAGCGGGACACCACTTCGGCCACTTCTTCGTCCGATACCTTGTTACGCAGCAGCTGCATCTCGCCGTGCTCAGCCGCATCCGCCGACGCCAGCTGTTTCTCCAGCTCGGGAATTACGCCGTATTGCAGCTCAGACATTTTGCTCAGATCACTGCTGCGACGGGCCGCCTCCAGATCCAGCTTCGCTTGCTCCAGCTCACTCTTCACCTGGGCGCTGCCGCTTAGGGTGGCTTTTTCCGCCTTCCAGACTTCTTCCAGATCAGCGTACTCTTTCTCCACCTTGTCGATATCTGCATCGAGTTTATCCAACTGCTTGCGGGCAGACTCATCCTCGTCTTTTTTCACCGCCTCGCGCTGAATTTTCAACTGGATCAAACGGCGCTCAAGCTTATCCATCACCTCCGGCTTGGAGTCGATTTCCATGCGAATGCGGCTGGCGGCCTCATCGATCAGGTCGATGGCCTTGTCGGGCAACTGCCGGTCGGTGATATATCGCTGCGAGAGTTTGGTCGCGGCGATAATTGCCGAGTCGGTGATATCAACACCGTGGTGAACTTCGTAGCGCTCTTTCAGGCCGCGAAGAATTGCAATGGTGTCTTCTTCCGAGGGCTCATCCACCAGGACCTTCTGGAAGCGACGCTCCAGCGCGGCGTCCTTTTCAATGTACTGGCGATACTCATCCAGCGTCGTCGCGCCCACGCAGTGCAACTCGCCACGAGCCAGCGCCGGCTTAAGCATATTACCCGCGTCCATCGCGCCATCGGCTTTGCCCGCACCGACCATCGTGTGCAGCTCATCGATAAACAGAATGACCCGACCTTCTTCTTTGGCCAGCTCATTCAGAACCGATTTGAGGCGCTCTTCAAAATCACCGCGGAATTTGGCACCGGCCAGCAGCGCACCCAGATCCAGCGACAACACTCGCTTGTCCTTCAGACCCTCGGGCACTTCACCGTTGATAATGCGCTGCGCCAAGCCCTCGACGATCGCCGTTTTACCCACGCCGGGCTCACCGATCAGCACCGGATTGTTCTTGGTGCGGCGCTGCAAGACCTGAATAGTGCGGCGGATTTCATCGTCGCGACCAATCACCGGATCGAGCTTGCCTGACTCCGCGCGCTCAGTCAGGTCGATGGTATATTTCTCCAGCGCTTGCCGGTTTTCTTCCGCAGAGGCGTCGTTCACCGCCTGCCCTCCTCGTAACTTTTCAATCACGGCCTCAAGCGCCGCTTTGTCCACGCCCACATCCTTGAGCAACTTGCTGACCGAACTGGCCGACTCCAGCATGGCGAGCACCGCCAGCTCGCTGGAGATATAGGCGTCGCCGCGCTGTTGCGCCAGCTTGTCGGTAATATTAAAAACCCGCCCCAGGCTTTGTGAGACGTGTACATCGCCCGGCGCACCCTCGACGCGGGGCAGTTTATCCAGGGCCGCATTCACGGCGGTATCCAGAGAGGCGACTTGTGCGCCGGCCTGGCTGAGCATCGGACGCACGGAACCGCCCTGCTGCTTCAGCATCGCGGCCAGCAGGTGTTCGGGTTCGATATATTGATGGTCGCGCCCCAGCGCCAGCGACTGGGCATCGGCCAGCGCGGTTTGCAGTGAGTTGGTGAATCGATCAATACGCATAAGCGGCATCTCCATCAGCGCGGCATTAACCACACTATTAATAAGGTCTTTTATAGAGATGGGGTTGCGTAACGGAGTTTCAAGGTGTGCTGAAAAAAATGTGCGACTTCCGTGACGCTACACCAGGGCAATCAAGCTGGCCTGACGGCCACAGCGCGGCTGACGCCGGTAAGAGTAAAAACGACTCTCATCGGCAAACGTGCAGTGCTGTCCCCCGTATATGGCGGCAACACCACAGCTTTTCAACTGAAGACGGGCCAGTTGATAGAGATCCGCGTGAAATTTGTCGCCGACCCCAGGCTGAGAGACAAAACAGCGGGCAATGTCTTCTGCTGACGGCCCTGAAAACGCGTCGAGAAAGGTATCCCGCACCTCCGCTCCTACCTCAAAATGCCGGATCGAGATTGCGGGCCCCATCCAGGCCATCAAGGTATCCGGGGGGCAAGTAAAAGACGCGATGGTCTCTGCCAGCACGCCCTGACACAGTCCCCGCCAGCCCGCGTGGGCAGCAGCCACCTGTGTGCCCCGACGATCACAGAACAATACCGGCAGGCAATCGGCGGTCATAATTGCCAGTGCCAGCCCGCGACGATCAGTCATCACTGCATCGGCTTCCGGTGGGGGCGCTGCATTAGGCGATACCTCATTCGCGTGAAACACGGCGGTGCCGTGCACTTGCTGGAGCCACTGGATAGCCTCGACACCCCTTGGCTTTAAGTCATTCAACAAAGCACGGCGATTAGCCGCCACGGCATCGGGGTGATCGCCCACATGGTCGCCAAGATTAAAACTGGCGTAATCCCCTTCGCTGGCACCGCCGCCCGACGGCGCTTCCCGCTCGGTGCTCACCGCCAGTACATTCGCGGGCGCAGGCCAGTCGGGCAGTATCACCGCCGTTTTTCCTCGGCATCAAGTACCGCCAGCAGGGCTTTCATATCGTCCGGCAGAGGCACTTCCCAACTCAGGGTATCGCCGCTGCGTGGATGCTGCAGCTCCAGTTTGCGGGCATGCAGTGCCTGGCGCGGAAAGGTTCGCAGCATATCCACCAGTTCCTCGCTCGCGCCCTTGGGCAGACGCGGTCGCCCGGCATACGTGCTGTCACCGACCAAGGGATGGCGAATATGTGCCATATGGACGCGAATCTGGTGGGTACGCCCCGTTTCCAGAAAGCAGCGCACATGGCTGTGGTCCCGGTAACGTTTTTGCAGACGATAGTGAGTAATCGCCTCTTTGCCTCCCACCTGCAGCACCGCCATTTTCGTGCGCTGCTGCGGGTGTCGCCCCATCGGCTCGTCGACGACACCGCCACCGGTCATACTGCCCATCACCACCGCATCGTATTCCCGGTGGACGTCGCGAGCCTGCAACTGCATGACCAGATCGTTATGGGCTTCCAGCGTTTTCGCCACCACCATAAGACCGGTGGTATCGCGATCAAGGCGATGAACGATACCGGCGCGCGGCAGCGTGTCCATCACCGGGCTGTGATTGAGCAGTGCATTAAGCAACGTGCCGCCGGGATTGCCAGCACCGGGGTGCACGACCAGACCCGCGGGCTTATTGATAACCAGGATATCCTCGTCTTCATAGACCACATCCAGCGCAATAGGCTCGGGCTCAAAGCGCCCCTCTGGCTGCAGCTCGGCACTCAGGCTGAGTACGTCGCCCTCGTGCACCTTGTCGCGAGGACGCAATACCTCGCCATTGGCCTTGAGCGCACCGCTCTTAATCCAGGCCTGCAAACGCGAACGGGAAAATTCGGGGAACATGCTGCTGGCCGCCTGGTCGAAACGCGCATAGTTCAAAGCGGCCGGTACGGCTTCCTGGCGATTGATAATTTCTGTCATAGTGAATCTCCGGGGCCTCCTTTATACCACCCTGCCGCTGTGGTTAAATAGCAGGCCCTCGCAAAGCGGGGTTTTTCCGCCATCTGGAACGGATACATGAACGCGTTTACCAAGCTCCTAGCACTCCTACTAATAAGCACGCTGGCTGCCTGTGCCAGTAAACCGGACCGGCCTGAGCTGTCGGAGCGGGAGATCTACGAAACCGCGCAAGGCTACCTGAACAGCAAGAATTTTTCACTTGCCATTCAGAACCTGCAAATGCTGGAAAGTCGTTATCCCTTCGGCCCCTACGCCGAGCAGGCACAGCTGGAAATCATTTACGCCCACTATCGGGCGGGTGATAACGAAGCCGCCGTCGCCGCCGCCGACCGATTTATTCGTCTGCACCCCGGCCACGAGAAAGTCGACTACGCCTATTATATGCGCGGCCTTTCTAACTACACCGAGGGCGAAGGCTTACTCGAGCGGTTTATTCCCACCGATATGACCCAGCGCGATCCAGGCGCAGCTACCCAGTCCTTTGAAGACTTCCGTCAGTTGCTGCAACGCTTCCCCGACAGCGCCTACGCCGACGATGCCAGGGCGCGGATGATTTATCTGCGCAACCGACTGGCCCGTTACGAAATTAACGTGGCGAACTATTACTTCAAGCGCAAAGCCTATCTGGCCGCAGCTAACCGTGGCCGCTATGTGATTGAGAACCTGCCGCAGACGCCGGCCGTGCCGGACGCGCTGGCAGTGATGGTTCAAGCCTACCTGTTGCTGGGTATGGACGACCTTGCTGAGCAGACACTGACCGTGCTGCGCAGAAACTACCCCGACCATCCAAACCTGGACAAAGACGGCAACTTCCTGAGCGAAGTGGGTATTGATCAGGAAGGCTCGTTCCTCAACAAAGCGACCTTCGGATTGATCGACCGCTATGAGCCACCGCGCTTTGACAACCGCCAGAAGGGTCAGGAGTAATTCCTGACCGGTAATAAAAAGGGCGCAATAAGCGCCCTTTTTATTTGCCCAAAGTTTTCGCCACTGACAACCTAGTCGCCAATTTAGTCACCAATAGGCCACTTCTGGGTGATCGGATAGCGTCGATCGCGACCAAAGCCCCGCTCGGTAATTCTTGTGCCAATCGGCGCCTGACGGCGCTTGTACTCATTAATGTCTACCAGCCGCAGCACCCGGTAAACCGTCTCTCGGTCAAAGCCTTCCGCAATAATGGCCTCGGCACTTTCGTCGCGCTCGATATAGCGCTCGAGAATTTTGTCGAGCGTCTCGTAGGGCGGCAGGTTGTCCTCATCTTTCTGATCCGGCGCCAGTTCGGCCGAAGGTGGGCGATCTATGACGCGCTGTGGAATGGCAGCGGCGCGGGTATTGCGGAATCTCGCCAGCTCAAATACGCGGGTCTTCGCCACATCTTTGAGCACATCAAAGCCGCCCGCCATATCGCCGTAGAGGGTTGAATATCCGACAGCAACCTCGCTCTTATTGCCGGTCGTCAGCACTAGCGAGCCTTTCTTGTTGGAAATCGCCATTAGCAACACGCCCCGGCAACGCGCCTGCAAGTTCTGCTCGGTTGTATCCGCCTCCAGCCCGGCAAACTCGTCAGCCAAGGCCGCCATAAAGGCGTCATACATGGGTTCAATGGAAATACAGGAATAGCGAACGCCCAGCAACCGAGCCTGCTCTTCGGCGTCGCTCACGCTCATCGACGACGTGTAGCGAAAGGGCATCATCACGGCTTCGACCCGCTCAGCACCGAGTGCGTCGACGGCTATCGCCAGCGTCAGCGCAGAGTCAATACCGCCAGACAGACCGAGAACCACCCCTTTGAAACCGTTTTTGTTTACGTAGTCGCGAACGCCCAGCACCAGCGTCTCGTAGACGTCTTCGAGCACCGGCTTGAGGTCGGTAATGTCGCCCTCGGCAAAGCTCAGCGTTTTGCCGTTCCAGGTGGCATCCATGCAGGCGAGATGCTCCTGATAGGCCGGGCTGCGCGCCAGCAGCTCCCCTTCTTTGGATACCAGCATCGAAGCGCCGTCGAAAACCAGCTCATCCTGACCGCCGACAAGATTGCAGTACACCACTGGCATTCCGCCCTGCCAGGCGCGCTGAGCCAGCAGTGCTTCACGCTCGATTTGTTTACCCGCGTGAAATGGCGAGGCGCTCAGGTTAAGCATCAACTGCGCACCCTGAGAGCGTGCCGCCGACGTTGGGCCATCCTGCCAGACGTCTTCGCAGATACTGACCGCCGTCGGTACGCCAAAGAAATCGAACACCAGGCTTTCCTTGCCTTCCCTGAAATAGCGTTTCTCATCAAATACGCGGTAATTCGGCAGGCATTGTTTGAAATACTCATACTGCATGCGACCGCGATAAAACACCCCGGCGGCGTTGTACAGTCCATCTTCGCGACTGCGCGGATAACCGACAATGACGTAGGCTTCACTAGTTGCCTGCGCGATGCGCTGCAGTGCGCGATCGACGCGATGAGAAAGACTGGCACGAAGCAACAAGTCTTCAGGCGGATAGCCGGTGACCACCAACTCGGGGAACAGTATCAGTTGCGGATTGTGGGCCGCCGTGGCCCGCGCAATGGTATCGAGAATTTTGTCGGTATTGCCCTCGATATCCCCCACCACGGGGTTAATCTGAGCAGTCACAATGCGAAGCGTGGTCATTAAAGGGATTCCGTGTTGCTGTAGCGGCACGCCCCAACCGGGCACCGCTCGCCGTCGACGCGGTATTCTATCAAAACTCGCGGTGTGCATCCGCAGGAATTGGCAGATACACTGGCAACAGCCGAATTAATGAGTCCACCATGCCCACTGCCTACGACCCCAACCAGCGCCGCGCGGTCATGCGCATTTATGCTACCTACCGCTTGTTGCTCGCTGGCACCCTGTTTTTAAGCTACCTGCTGGGCGCCAGCAACAGCATTCTCGGCAGCAACCTGCCCGGCGTGTTCATGGCAACCGTCACCGCCTATCTGGGCTTCAGCCTGCTGGTATTTCTGCAACACCTGCTGATCACCCGCGACTACAGCGACACCGGACTGTTTTTCGAATTCTTTGTCGATATCGGCAGCATTATGCTGATGAGCTATTGCTCGACAAGCACCGACAGCGGCCTCACTTTATTACTGATTGTCAGCATCAGCGCCGCCAGCATGACCCTGCCTGCGCGATTGTGTCTGTCGCTGGCCTCACTGGCGACCATTGCCGGCATAGGCGAAGTCGCCGCACACACGCTCAGCGAACGGGTAGCCACCCAGCAGTTCGTTACCTCGGGCATGATGGGGATCGCCTACTTCTCTACCGCCATCGCCATTCGCCACCTCAGTGCCCGAATCGTTAAAGCCCAGGGGCTGGCTGAAAGCCGACGCAACGACCTGGAACAGCTCTCGCAGATTAACCAGAGCATTGTTCAGCGTATGCAAACCGGCATTCTGGTGATGTCGCGCACAGGGCGCATCAAGCTCAGCAATGCCGCCGCCATTGAACTGCTGCAGTTACCCGCCGACCCCGAAAAAACACAGCAATATGCGCCGCCCCAGCTCATCGCCATGAGCAACAGCGGCAACGGGCACTCGACGATTATTCAACTGCAGCCCTCAGGCGTAGAACTGCATGTAAACCTGACCTATCTCGCGCCTCAACACGGCGACGATGTGCTGATGTATATAGAGAATATCAGCAAGATCAATCAACGCGCCCAGAACCTGAAGCTGGCCTCCCTGGGCCGCTTCACCGCCAGTATCGCCCATGAAATTCGCAACCCGCTGGCAGCGATCAGCCACGCCGCGCAGCTACTGCGCGAATCGCCGGACCTGATCAGCAGCGACGCACGCTTTGTTGCCATTATCCAAAGTCATGCCAACCGCATGAACGACATCATCAAAAACATTCTGGAGCTTTCGCGGGGCCGCCTCGCGCAACCCCGGCAGTTTGCCCTGCGGCCGTGGCTGGAAACGTTCTGCCGGGACTGGCACGGCAATCATCCTGATAAAACCCGACTACAGATCGACGCCAACACCGAACACGACACGATTAACGTCGACCAGAGTCAGCTGTCGCAGATCATCAGCAATATCATGGAAAATGGCATCCGCCACGGCATTGCCGCCCATGGCGAAGCGCTTATCCAGTTTCAACTGAGCCACACATCCCCCGGCGGCGGCCTGACATTGGACATTATCGATAACGGGCCGGGTATTGATCGCGACGACGAAGACAAGATATTTGAGCCTTTTTTCACAACCCAGACACAGGGTAATGGCCTTGGTCTGTATCTCTGTCGCGAGCTCTGCCTCGCTAACCAGATCGCCATCTCTTACCGTCGCGACAACAACGGCGCCAGCTGTTTTCGGTTACAATTTGCCCATCCCGAACGCGGCACCATTCCAGAATAATCGACACGGCACCGATGAATAGCAAAACCGTACTGATCATTGATGATGAACCCGATATTCGCGAACTGCTGGAAATCACCATCAGCCGCATGGGACTCCATACTGAAGCGGTAGGCTGTGTGGCCGACGCACTGCACTGTCTGGCCAGTAAGCCGATACAGCTGTGTTTAACCGACATCAAACTCCCCGACGGCACCGGACTCGATATTGTCCGGCATATACAACAGCATTGTTCCGATACTGCAGTGGCAGTCATTACCGCGTTCGGCAGCACCGAGTTGGCCGTGGAAGCACTGAAAGCGGGAGCCTTCGACTTCATTAACAAGCCACTCGCTGTCGATCAACTGCGTAATCTGATCAAATCCGCTTTGCGTCTGGAAAACAGCCAGGCCAGCCCGGTAGACAGCAGCCGCAACACTCGCCTGCTCGGAGAGAGTGAACAGATCCGGCGACTGCGTGAGCAGATCAACAAACTTGCCCGCAGTCAGGCGCCGGTGTACATCAGTGGTGAATCGGGCAGCGGCAAGGAAGTGGTTGCGCGCTTGATTCATGCCAATGGGCCGCGCAGCAATGCGCCCTTTGTGCCAGTGAACTGCGGCGCGATTCCCGGCGAGCTGGTAGAGAGCGAATTCTTCGGCCATGTAAAAGGCAGCTTTACCGGCGCCTATGGTGACAAGGAAGGTCTGTTTGAAGCCGCCAATGGCGGCACCCTGTTTCTTGACGAAGTCGCGGACCTGCCGCTGAGCATGCAGGTGAAATTGTTGCGTGCCATTCAGGAAAAGGCCATCCGCCGGGTCGGCTCGAACCAGGAGATTCCCGTGGACGTGCGCATTCTCAGCGCCACCCATCGCGATCTCGCCAAAGAAGTGGCCGCCGAGCACTTCCGCAGCGACCTCTTCTATCGGATTAATGTGATTGAGGTCCAGGTGCCCAGCCTGCGCCAGCGAAAGGAGGACATCCCACTGCTCGCCCGTTTCATGCTGGAAAAAATAGCGCGGGAGTGGGATATCACGGCGCCGCAGCTCAGTGACGAGGCGCTGTCAGCTCTGAACGCCTACCAATTTCCGGGCAATGTTCGCGAACTGGAGAACATCATTGAGCGCGCCGCCACGCTTTGCGAGGGCAATGTCATTCGTGCCAGTGACCTGTCTCTGCCCGACAGCCCTGGGCAACTCCCTGAGGCAATAAGCGAGCCGAATCATCTCGCTCAGGCCACAGGGGATATCGAGGCCTATGTGTCGAGTATTGAAAAGGCGATTATTCTCGAAGCGCTGGAAGCCAATGACGGCAACAAAACCGAATCCGCCCGCATGCTAGGCATCACCTTCCGGCAGTTTCGCTACAAGCTGAAAAAGTACGAAATGGAATAGCGGGGCCCATAACAGGCCCCGATTACAGTTACTCGTAGTACCAGTAACTGCGTTTGCGCCCACCGGACAAATCCAGCGTTGGCGTAGTCGGGTCAAAGGGTGACGGGCCAGCCCCCCCAATGATAAACGGCACCGTTTTTCCGTCGATAGTGACGAGCCCGGCAATCGGTGATGGCGGCAGGCCGCCCCCCGAGAATTCATTGCGCTGACGCTCGCCAGTCACCAGATTGACGATATATGCCCCGGCATTCCCGAGGTTTGCACTACAGCTTTGCGCATCGGGAACATCCGGCTGGTTCGTGCCGAAATACACCTTGCCAGCCACCGCCAGAGGCGCATTGACGCCCTTCTCTCCCGTTAACAAGTCGATGTAGTAGCCGGCGAAGCTGTCTTCCAATCCACCGAAGTAAAGACTCGTTGCCCCTGTTGTCTCACAAGCAACCACCGCCCCGGTATCGTCGCTGCACTGCAAGGTGGTCTGGTTCACCAAGTCGTTCAGGGTGTAGGTCGTAAAACTGTCCGACACCGATTTTCCGAGATTCTTGTCCATAACCATGAAGAATTTATTCTCCACGTTGTAGGCAATGCCCGGTGTGGTTGAAGCACTGTACAAGGGGTGCTCACGGTCCCCTGAGACTGCGACCACCGCATCGTAGCGGTTGGTCGGCACGACATCCGCGCTGAACAGGAACTTGCGATTATTGTTACCGGTTCCCCCGAGGCTAGCGAGTTTGGTGATTTCCACTTCGTCAAAGTCCGTGGTTTGCGGATCATCGGCCTCCAGGTCTACGCGCCAGATATTGCCGCCCACATCGGTGGCATAGAGCCGGTCGATATAGCCATCGAAATCTTTGTCGAGCAAGGTAATATCGGCAGGGAAAGATTTATTCATGCCCGTAACCGTTTCACAATGCCCGCCACTGGCCATCGCCACACCGGAACAGTTCGCCAGTGCCGCCCACACAACCTCGCCACTGATCGCATCCAGAATCAGCACGCCGCGCCCCTGACTGTTGCTGGCTGGCGCAGGTTCATGATCCTCAGCAGGGTCATAGCCCGCACCGAGAATCAGCACAGGATTGTCATGATGTTTGAGCATGCCGACTTGCGCCTGTGACCAGGTTTGTCCCAACTCTGGTACCTGCTGCTCTGTCAGGCGCCACATGAACCGCGGCGCCAACGGGTTGCTGACATCCATCGCATAGATCAAGCGTCCACCACGACGCGCTGACAGATAGATAAACGCCTTGCCCGAGGTTGCCGTTCCCGTGCGCTTGTCCTGCAAGATTGTGGTACTGCCGTCGAAGAAATAATCGCGCTTCAAGGCACGCGGGTCGACGACATTGGGGTATTTGACCAAGGGGTCATTATTGAACTGACGCTTGAGCTTGCCAAAAAACTCTGGCGCGACAAAGCTCCACAACTCGCCACCGGGCTGCACGCTGGAAATATTGCTGTCCTGATTGCCATTAATGGCGTGGAAGTGGCCGTCGTTAGAGCCGTAGAACACCACAACCCCAGTGCTGCCACCGTAGTTAATAACAGCCGGACGGGAGTGCAGTACGTCGGCGTGAATAGAGCCCCGCGCTGTAATCGGGCAATTCGCATCCCGAACTTCAGGCGGACAGGGGCCTCGGCGCGCCTCGTTACCATTAATATCCTCACCGCGTACCCAATCAATGAGGTTTTCCGCTGTCAGCGTCACCGTGCTTGCACCACAGCTGACGTTATTGTTTTCAGCAAGCACATACTGGCTCAACTGGAGCACATAGGAGTCGTCATCAATTTTACTGCGTACGGCCCCCAACACTGTGCCTTTCAAGGCATCGATATTGTAGGTATTACTCTCGTTGCCCACCGTGCAGTTTTCCAGCTTGACCTGATCACCAATGTTTAATCCGTGACCGGCCTGGGTGACCGTGGCCACCCGACTGACCTCCACAATAGTGGCGTTGCTATAGCTCGCGCCATCAGGGATATCCTTTGAGGCGATATCAAAGCTGGTGTCCTGCACATTGCTTATCGAACAGGGTGCTGCAAAGGTACAAACCTGTTTGTTTTGTACTTCGTTCCAGGCGTTCAACAAAACGACCTGATCGGTATTGGCGTCGAGATTCGTGCCACCGGTCCCGTCATGCGTGATCGTACACACTGTGTTATTACCACCGCCACTGCAGCTGGTGGAAATCGCCTCGCCGGTATCAATACGCCCTACACTGATACTCGCGCCACCACCCTGTTGGGCAGCGCCCAGAAGAGTATTAAGCGACGCCACCAGCGTACTGTTGCTGCTGGCGAAGCTGGGCATTTCCGTGCCGGTAGGGCAACCACCAGCACTGTTACAGGTATAGACCACGCGGCTGTCAGAGTTAAGCAGATTATCAATCCGCAATAGCTGCCCGGCGCCACCCTTCTCTACCAGTTCTCCGTCTGGCGAATCCAAACCAAAACCCGCCCCTTCCGGGCTGTTGCGCCAGAAGCCGTCCAAGGGCCAGTCGCTGACACTGGAGCCATCGGCACGCGTCGGAGTGTTGGTAGTCCAGAAGCTCACCGCATCGTCAGTAATCGCCCCCGTAATGGGGTTAGTCACCGAGGTGACCGTACCGGAGATATCCTGGGTCGAATCGGTAAGGACAATATTGCCACCCGCATCAAACCCCAGCTGATATTGTTTAACGTTACCCGTCCAGCGCGGGGAAGCGGTGCTGTCGGGCCGGAAGCTGGCGATATACACCTGATTCAGGAAGGTGCCCTGTGTATTGGCGCTGACGGGCAGCGTGGCCGACGAGAAGGCGCTGTTGATGTCCTGCACCTCATTGAAAATCTGCAGCAGAATTTCTGCCAGACCGGCGTGATTCTCCGCGGTGACTTTGAAGGCCTTACCGCCACCTTCAACAGCCATATCCGCCAGAAAATTAATTTCCCCCGCCAGCTTATTCTCAAGGGCGGGGTCATAGACGGCAATAGAATAGGTCGTGACATTGCGATCAGCCTGCGCGCTGTCGCCAACATCCACCAGATTCATAAAGCGCGTCCACTCGTCCCCCCAGTATTTGTTGTTGGCACTGCCGGAGTTATTAAGCTGGGTAACGGCACGCGGCGTGGCGTAAAAATTGTACTGGGTAGAACCTGCCGCATAACCGAAAACACTGCTGAGTTGATTCTTGAGCAAGGTGTCGGGGTTACCCGTACCGTCTGCAACACTGGAGGTTTCCTTTGTCGCATTGCCGATATACACCAGTACCGCATCTCGGCACTCGGTCGCCACTTCCGCCAGCCCAGAATAATTGACGCCGGAACAGGACGTGGACAGGCCGTTAAGCATGGCCCAGCTTTCCGCGATCAGGTCACCCAGGCGGGACTGGTTCGCCAGCTTATTCTTGTCGATCTGTTTTAGTCGGGTAATGAAGTTGTTTATTCCAGTACTGTCCATCAGCGCCGGCGGCGCCAACAGGAAACCGCAGTTATTGTTACCATTGCCCAAGCCAGTACCGTTATTAAAGCTACTGAAGCCCTGCTCATTGAACACCATCAAACCAATACGGATCGCACCGTTGAGGTAGGCATACTGTGGATCCAGCAGTGACAGCATAGTGTTAACCAGCGCGCACTGCTCCATACCGCCGACCGTATCGCCGAGCGCGGGGGCATTGCCGGTGTCCCCGTAGACACAGCCGTGAGTCACATTCGCGTTGGAATTTGCCGTACTGTGCCAACCGAGCAAGACGGTAGGCGGATTCGCGCCACCCGGCGTAATACCCGCAAAAAGATCAATATCTTCTGCCTGCACTGGCCCCTGCATGGCAAGCAGCATCAGTGACAGACCCAGCAGTGATTTCAGCGTCTTCATATTCGTTACTCTTTGCTCATGCCTCGGCGCTCACCGTCAGTTCAGACAGGGCGTCCCGATTACCTCTCGCAGATACACACCCTGGTGCATCTCCACTTCTGTATTGGTACGGGCATCACTGACCGTCGCGCCAACATCCCAGGTCATTTTGGCGCACCAGGAGTTACCCTGCAGCGCCGCACTGTCATCCGTCAGCACCCCGGAACTGCTGTTCTGAGCGGTTCCCAGGCACTGAGCATCAGCGGGGTCCGCAACGTCCAGCTCTGATTGTTTGATCGGTTCGGAGCTCAAACACGTCGGCGGCGCGACGACCGCGACCATGTCATCGCTGCCGTCACCGTTAAAGTCGCTGCCAAACTCGGTATTTCCTTCCGGCAGCGGAATAGCAAAGTTGGCCGGGTTGCTGATGTAGGACTCGATAGCATTGCTGGCGCTATGTTTGGCCTCAATCCGATTTTGCTGGTTGCCGGCGATCTTGAAATTAATATTACTGCCCGTGAGCATACTCACCACGATCACAGTGAAAATAGCGAGCATGATCAGCACCACGATCAGCACGATGCCACGCTGTTTTGCCTTGGTCTTCATTCTCTCGGCCCCGCCATATTTGGCATCAGGATAGTCGAAGAGACCACCTGCCGCTTAAAGCGGTCATCAAAGGGCCCCTGCTCCGCCCCCCGGCCCAGATTGAAGGTATCGGCCACGGGCTGATTGAGCGCAGGCTCCTCCGATCTCAGCAGTAAACTGACACTCACTGCCACCACATCTTCCCAGTTATCCACGGCTGTCGCCGACCACAGGGCGGCGGCGCAGCCTGCGGGCACGGTGGCCGCCGCCGGATCAGCCGCATAGCAGTCGGGGCCGCCATCGCCATCAAGATCGAGACCGTACTGGATATGCATGTCCTCAACACCGCTGACCATCGAGAAGGTCCCGAGGCTGTCGTTGGCATACTCGATCATTTTCAGCGTGGGTTTGCCGTCTCCCCCATTGGCACAGTCATCGCAGTTCGCGATAAAAAAGCTGCGAACAATCAATGGCCGTGCCACTTCCACACTGCCGCAGCCTTTGGCTCGCAGCGTCAGCTGGCTTGGGTCGTGGCTCAAGCGGTAGGGCAACAGATCCAGCTCACAGTTGGAAATCTGCAAATAAGGCGTGGTATTGCCCAAGGGAATATCCGCTATCTCAACAGTGCCTACTCCCACCCGCCGCACAGTGATCACCTCCGCGGTCGACGGCGCTCCTGCAGCAGAAATACAACTGGGCTGGGTGGCGCTACTTGCGATACCGCTAACCGGCAGGGGAAAGTTCAGCGCAGAGCCATCAAAGCCTTGGTCCACCGCTGCATTACTGCTGACGCAGGGGCTGATAGCTTGATAGTTGGGCACACCTACGCCGGGATGGTAGCGCCCCCAAAAGCCCGCGAGTGACAACTCTTCCTCCAGCATCATCATGGCATATCGCCCATTCTCCGCCTGCGCGGAGACCACCGACAATTTGCCGCGGGTCTGACTGACCGAGGCCACCAGAGAAATAATGCCAATCAGCATAAACGCACCGACGCCCAGCGCGATCATCACCTCCACCAGTGAGATGCCCCGTTGCAAGCGCCTCATGACAGATCTCCAATACGGACGGTCGCGGTGACAACTCTGCGCTGCTTCTCGCTGCCGTACTGATCCTTACCGCAAGCCAGTGCATCATTCGGCGCCACCGTTTCATTAAGCCCCTGCCAGACGACGCTGATACGGTAAATTCTCGCCACTGCATCCAACTGATCAATGCAGCCTCGCGCACCAATCATGGCACCGACATTGTCATCATCACTATTCTGTTGCGCCGCCCCCAGCAACGCATCATCCCAAGCCTGTAAATCGGCATCGGCGCGGGTTCGCTGCTCCGTCGTCCCTGCCGCACAGCTGGTGGGCGCCGACGCCTGGTATCCAAGCTGCATTCCGTTGGCGCCGTTGGAGTAACAGTCGGCAACCAGCCGATTCGCATTCAGTCGGCCAACCATATCTTGCAACAGATTCAGTGCCTGCAGGCGCTGGTAAGATTCAACTTCCTGCTGGACGGAACGGGCGATCAGCCCGGCGGCGCCCATCAGCGCAACCAGGCCGATGACCATGGCAACCAGAATCTCGATCAGCGTAAAACCGCGAGCCACTCGCATCAGCACTCCCCCTTGGCACTTCGCGGGCGACCGCTCAAGCTGATTTCGACACAGGACGCGTGAGTGGTATCGCCAGAGGCTGGCACAATGCTGAAGCTGGCGGAGGCGTTAGCCCGGCCATTGCCCGTGAATTGGACACTGGTGTGACTGGCGGTGATGCTGGCACTCGGCTGGGCCGGTGCCTCGTAGACAACTTCCGCACCGGCCAAAACCTGCCAACCCTTATTCCAATCGTCACTGACGCGACTGAACGTGATGGGCGTATTTCGCTTAACAGCTTCGCTGCGCGCCAGGTCGATACTGCTGCGCAGCATGTCGGCAACCGTACGTACACGCTGGCGCTCCAGCACGCCATTAAAGGATGGGGCAGCCAGTGTTGCGACAATCGCCACAATCGCCATCACGATCAGCAACTCGAGCAGGGTAAAACCCCGTGTCACCGGCCTCAATCCCAACATCGCGTTGCTCCCGAGGCGTGACCTTTTTCCCCTTTGTTGTTCAGGGTCAGCGTACCGCAGCTGTCACTAGACTGTGCGCCCTTGGGGACTGCGCTAACCGAATAGCTGGGTGGTGTCGCCGCATTGTTGCCGACTGTGGTGATGGTGTAGCGATCGCTGAGTTCAGCCGGTGTCGATGCGCCCAGCGCGCTCATATCCGCCGCATAAGCGCGTGCGTCCAGATAGTAACGCTCCTGCATATTCGCCACTTCCATCAGGAAGCTGGCCGCCGCCGAACGGTTGGCGCGCATCACGTGATTTTGGTAAGACGGCAGCGCCACTGTCGCCAGAATGGCAATGATGGCAACCGTGACCATCAACTCGATCAACGTAAAACCGGCGTTTTGCTTCTTTCGCACGTGTATTTGCACTTGGCCCGATCCCCCTCAAACCGATGTGCTTATTGTTATGCCTGGCGCAGAGGCCGATCGAAGGAGAGAGTGCAGGCTCACACCGCGGGGGTGTAAAGCGCGGCCTCATGCCTACTTCTATTGGAAGTGGTTCCTCGATGCCAGCGCGTGGCGGCAACAACTGTCAGTATAGAACGGTTGTGTAAAGCGAGAATACGCAGTTTCACCAGTCAAGTACAAAAGCAAACGCACAAAGCGAGCACTATTCGACACTCAGGAAAAACGCGTATGGACAGCGCCGCGTTACCGCCGCCAACAGTCCGCCAGCGTTCGACTGGCATTGCTAATCCCTACCTGTCCCGCCTGATTGATCGTTAAATCACCACAATCGTCGCCAGCCATCACGCCTTTGCGCTGAGCCATCAAGGTGAAACTGTTTGGCGCCGGCGTTCCCGAGACCACAATCTCGTAGTAGGCCGTGCCGTTATCCGGCACCTTGCTAGGATAAACCGAGGGCAACACACCGCTGTTCAATGTGGTGGTATAGCGACCGTTCGCAGAGTAGTAACGCTCCAAGGCCTGAGCCCCAACCATTAGTGCATTGGCGGCTTCACTGCGGCGGGATTTGGCCACATGTTCTTGGTAGCTCGGATAAGCAATCGACGCCAGGATGCCAACAATGGCAACGGTGATCATCAACTCCAACAGTGTGAATCCGCGTGCGTTTATTCTGCACATTACTGTAGCTGCCTCCATGACTGACGACCGATATCGCCGCCATCATCGCCTTTCTCCGTAATCACACCCACCGTACCGCTACTGCCGGAGGTGTATTTGTATTCCAGACTGCCCTTGCTGATGACACCCGGCGTTTTAATAATTTCATCGCTGCCGCGACCGCTGATCGGGTAGTACTCGCCGTCGATGTACAAAACGGCATCCAGCTCATTGACCAAGCCATCATTGTTGGTATCCAACACCGGATCAGCATAGCGCCCTCCGGTATAGGCATCCAACTCCATCAGCCAGCTGCGACCGCCAAAGCCACAGATATTGTCGGTTGGGATCAGACTGGTAAAGATAATCCGACCATTCCTCAGCAGTGGACGCGAGACAGAGCGCTCACCCTCCAAGCTGTTATTGGGCGGCTGCAATGGCAGACGCCAGCCGTAATCAGGCGCCGTCCCACCATTTGATGACACCAGGCGAACCGATACCTCCGTGCTCGAGCCATCTCGATTGGTGCCCACTGCTTCGTAAAACACATCCTGTACCAGCAGATCGTCTCTATCGACAACAGCGCCATTATCACGAATGCCGTAAAAATCCTGTAACTGCGGGTCATTGCCGACGGTAGCATCAACGGTTTCGAAGTACTTGCCAGTACCGAAGTAAACAAAATAACCGCCCGCTGGGTGGCGGCCCACCGTGGGTCGCATGGTAATCGGCTGCGGATCACCGTCACCATCCACCGCCGAGAACAACGGTGCCGGATCGCCGCCCGACTTGAACGCCACGTCCCAGCTATTGGTATTGCTGCCGGTGAGATCAAACTTCCACAGATTACCTTTCAAATCACCGGCATAGACATAATCGGTAATTCGATCATTATCGATATCCACCGGCACCGGCGAACCCAGGCCGTTGCCTTCCCCGCTCACCTCAGTATCGATGGCTTTAATCAAGCTTCCCGTCGCCAGATCAACCACCATCAGCTTGACGGTATCACCCGACTCATAGCCGTTACCGAAAATCGCCACCCACTTGTTCCCTGCCGCCACCCGGATAATCGTCGGCTCACTCATCGCCACACCCAACTTGTCGCTGGCATCGGACGGGGTAGCAAACTCCCAGAGGAAATTATTCTGGCTGATTGTCGCCGGGTTGCTGACATCCACGGCAAACACCGACCGCCCGCCTGCGCCGGTCGCACCAACCGCCACCGTGGTCCAGTTGCCGTTGATGTAAGCATCACTGGCCCGGGGAGAGCCATCAACAAAATAGCGATGCTCATAGTTTGGGTCAGCTAACAAGGGCAGGCGGTTAAAAATCGACGATGGCAAGAAGCCGAATAACTCTTTGCCCGTTTCCGCATTAAAGCCGTGCAACATGCCATCGTTCGCTCCGACCACAATAATGGATGCCCAAGCCTTTTTACTGCGCAGATAATCGCGGTAACTGCTGCCCTCAGTGCCACTGAGAGTGTGGAAACCATAGTCATCACGATTGCCGACAAACACCGGATCGGAATTGACGATATCGCCAAGCAAACTGCTGCGACTGCGGAAGCTGCTGACACTGCCTTCCCCTCTCAGCCAGTTCAGCAAGTTCTGCCCTGCAGCATTGTTACCGCCATTGTTCAGCGCGCTGCGCTGCGCCGCATCCAAGCCCGACCAGTTACTGGTGGTAAAGGCGACCGCGCTGGTACTTGCGGTGCCGGGAGCCGCCACCGCGGCAAAGAGATTTCGAGTCGACGGTGAGGCAATAGAAGCGCTATCGCTGTCCCATTTAATATCCCCCAGACTGCCGTCTTCTTTCACCTTGTAGGCAACAATCCGGCCGGTCCATTCGAGACTGTTGAAGCTGGCCTGATAGACCAGAGTACCGGAATCCAGGCGCGTGGAGTTTGCCGCGACGGCTGATGCCGACGACTTGCTCTCGTTGGCGATCACCTGCAAGGCATCTGACAGGCCTTTGGCGAAGGAGTCCGGGTCGGTTGCACTGAAGAACTGTCCACGGCTGTTCACTGCCGCATGCAGCAAATCGTCAATCTTGTGCAGTTCATTAGATGTCGGGCTAGGCCAGCTGATATCTGCACCGCTGGTAATCGCGGCGAATGCCGTATCCGGATCAACCGTTCCGCTCACCCCGAGGCCAACCCCAAAGGTCACCATATGCTGCCAGAACGCCGGATTTTTCTTGTTGACCGTTACGGCATTGGGCATGTCCGAACGCAAGTCGTTTTTCCAGTAATACATGGCAACGTCAGCCAACGTATCAGAGCGACTGTCTTCGAAGGGGGAAACTGCCTTGTAGGTATAGGATGCCCCCCCTGTCGACGTGTGACTCGGATTATCACTGCCGTCATTGTTGTTGCTGGGATCGCCTCCGGGGCTGCTTCCCGACCAATAGCCATCCGTCATCAGTACAGTGTAGTTGCGCCGACACTCCAACTGCTCGCCGCCGTCTTCGCCGGGGGTTTCACTCCAGGGCCCCTTGTTGTCCGAACGCTCAAAATATTCACCCGAGGCATTCAAGGCTCGACGCAATGGCGTACCCGCGGCGGGGATATCCAGCTCGTAAAGCTCCTCGAAAAAGTCATTGCGATTCTCACCACTGAACTCTCTCACGCCCCTGAGGATGACACTGGTATTTTCGCCATCGATATTGCGGCTGCTGCTATTGAGACTGCCAAAACCCACGCGAAGGTTTGCCCCTTGTTCAGAAAACGCCCGCCCCGATCCACCGCGCGCGGTGGCGACGCGAGACCGGTAATAGCTATACCAGTTGGCAAAATTCTGAATTTCCTCGTTGTAACTGCACGTGCCGTTTGCCGCGTCGGCGCAGTCATCACGGTTCTCGCGCCCGTGGCCGGAATACGTATTGCCCGGCCGGATTTCTATCTTGCTGTAATTAGACCAGCTCCAATTGTCTCCGGTACCGTCATACCAGAAATAGGTCGCTGGCCAGAAGGTCTTATTCCACTGGCTGTATGAGCAAGAGCCACTTTTGTTACAGCTCACCCAGTAATTGGAGTTATAGCGGTCGTTGTCTTCGGTGAGATCTCGACAATTGGACTCGCTGTTGTAGCCCGAGTCATTGGATGGGTTATGTGGAGCGCAGTCGATATCCGCATCAGGATAATAGCTGCCGTCACCTTTTATCCACGGCTCATAAGTAACAGAGGGGTTGTAGTAAACCGTATTAATTTGAGGAGAACGGCTGCGGGCGTTAAACCCATTATTGTCATCAACCGTTACCACATAGTTGCTGTAATCCGAGCCTCCGTAAATACCGTCAGCACGAGGGTAAACATAACGCGCATCGCCAAGAATATTTTGCTCGGGCATCAGCTCAAACTGCATAGAGCCGGAGTCATCGAGGATATACATGATGTTCGGCGTTGCCGATTGCGCCAGGAACAGCGGGACCTGAGCAATATCGTTATCCTGATCCTCGTTGGCGGTACAATTTTTCTTTTGCCCTTTTACCGTAAATTTCGCCTTACATTTATAGAAATCAAAACGACTGTTTTTAACGGTGAGAATATTGGCATTGGCGACATAAGAATCAGATCCACAGTACACGAAAAAACCGTTTTGTAGCTCTATTCCAACGATTTGATCAATACTCTCTAACTCATCAAATGTGTAAGTATCATTGCCGTTATTTTTTCCCACAAAGCCATTTGTGGTGACCGTCTCCGTACAAGCATCGTCTGCATGCAGCACAGGCGAAAACATAGCCATCAACGCCAATACCGAAAGCAGACACTTTCGATAGGAAAGCAACTGGAAGTGACGCTTCATACCTTTCGTCTCCATAACAGCACGCATACTAGTTCTCTTCCCGGCGATAGGTGGTGGTGAGTACCGCCATTGTACGATCGCTCTGACCAAAGCCCCTCGCCGTCACCCGATAGTACCCTTGCGTGGAGATTGTCCGATCGGAGTCCAATGACGCGCCCGGATCTATCGTCGCGCTAATCTGTTCAATAATGTACTCGGGCTGGCGACTCACATCAGGAATGTCGTCACCGATGACCTTCCATCCCACCGAGTCTCGCTGTTGCCAATCGGGCTCACTGCAGGCGGTCGTCGTATCCGTTTGATCGGGACAGGACAGGTACAGCCCGTCACTGCCATCAAAGTCGATGCTCGACAGCGCGGCCATTGCCGTTTCCGCTTCACGAACGGCTGCCTCCGCAGCCTGAAAAGCAATATTGACATCTTTATTGTTGCCCGCCATTCGCTCCTGCATAGTGGCATTGCGCATGGACGCTACGCCCAACACGGCGATGATAAGCATGAAGACCAGAGCGACGATCAATACCGCGCCCCGCTGCTGAAGGGGAGAGTTCATGGCAGGCGATTCCTCAAGGCAAAGACCGACGTGAACACCTGACGCATTCGCCCATCCGCGTTATTAATCAAGTTTCCCGCAGAGTCGTAGACCGTTTGCGCATTGTCACTGCCGGTGGTGCCTACGACGCCCTCGTCCATCGCCACCATGGTCAGTTCCACCCTGACACTGAGGACTTCCTCCCAATCCGTCACCGACGCCGCCCCGGCGTAGCGATCAACAGATCTGTCTCCATCGTCGTCAATACCATAAGCCAGTTGGAGATTCTCCACGCCTTCAACCAACTCGGTTGCGGCGCTGGCTACCCCGCCTGAGGCAATAGGACGATCGCGGAAGTACAATGAGGTGACGGCATTACCACCACCGGTCGTGCGGCCGGTATCACGAACAAAAAATGTGCTGGCGACAAAACCGAAGACCTCGGCATCTGCGCCATATATCTTGCTGAGTTTATTGCTGGTATTACTGTTCGAGGCATGAGTCAGCGTCGTCTGCCCTTTCCCTGACTCCTTTGGCGAATTGGTAATACGAAAAATATCCGCCGACGCGCAGTCGGAAATCAGCACAAAGTCACCCTGAATAAAGCCGAGACTATTGTCCTCGATCTGCACATTGGCATTATTGGGCGTCAGATTCCCCGTCAGCCTGATAGCCTGATTGGAGCTACGGCGAATATTCAAGACATCCGTGCCCGGCAGCGCCCCCAGCGCATTGCCGCTGGTAACATTGTCGACGCCTTCCACGGCCTTGAATTCCGCATCGGCAGGCGGTTTGGCGATGACATTCGGTGTAATCCCGCCCGTGGAGTTACAGCCCATATAACCGGCCATTCGAACTTCTCGCCCGATATAATCCATCGCAAAGCGCGCACTCTCCTGAATCAAAGACAGCGACTCCTGCACGCGATAGCTGCTGCGGCTGGCCAGAAACACCTGTATCACTGCCGCGCTCAACACTAAGCCAAGCGTGATGGCAATCATCAGCTCGACCAGACTCAGTCCCTGCTGCCTTGATTTCACGCCTATAGCTCCGTGATAAATTGGAAGGATTGAAGGTTACCGCTGCCCGCTTCGCGGGTGTCGCTAAGACGGCTCTCATCCCATTGAATAGTGATGGTAAAGCGGCGGTCATCCCGAGCCACCTCGCCATCGCCTGACGGCATACGCAACGCGAGCTCACCCAGCCACTCGCTCAGGTCCACCACATCGATACTGGTGCCACTGGGCGCATCATCGTCCATCGCAATATCGTAGTCACCGTTCAGCGCCGCCGTTCTGTTAGCACGCAGCCGGTCGGCGATATCATTGGCAAGAAAAACGGCCGTCGAACGAAACTTGGCGGTCTGGTTAAATTTCACGGCATTCAATTGCACCGCAGCCGCCCCCATGACGCCAATAGCGGTGACCAGAATGGCAACCAATACCTCAATCAGCGTGGTTCCCCGCTGACGCTGTGGCAAACGTACCCGTTTCCTCATTCTTACTCCCGATTTGCCCGCCCCAGTCGGACTTCGTCTGGACACTACCGTCCTTCACCACGCCAACAGCGCTCCGGCAATTCGCCGAAGACTAACGTCTTGCAAAACAGAAACCAATTCAGGCGTTTAGCCTAGCACAACGGCAATTTTTTACTGTAGTCAGTAGAAGCGCAATCGGAAAAGGCGGACTTATACTTAATTCCATTTCCAGCGCGGCCTTGTTTGCAAAAAAGGACAATTGTAATCAGTCAGCTAGAATAGCCTTAAAACAGCAGTCCATGGAAAGGAGTCCGTGATGTATGCACAAGGAAAGACGCTGCTTGAGATACTCGTCACGCTTGGCTTGATTGCGATATTGAGCGCGATGGCGACGCCTCAACTCAGCCAGTTCCTTCACGAACAGCGCTTGCGCAGCGCAACTGACAATCTTTACCACGCCCTGTATGCCACCCGCTATGAAGCTGCTGTACGGCAACAGCGTATCAGTCTCTGGAATCAACACGGTGACTGGAGCGGTGAACTGGAAATGTTTGTGGACAGCGACGGCAGCGGTAAGCGGGAAAGTGGCGAGCCCCTGCTGCGCAGTATCTCGGCGCCGGCGGACGGGCTGTCTATCTCCGGCAACAACAGTGTCAGTGACTATGTCTCGTACATGCCAGATGGACGCGCCTTGACCAAGAACGGTGCCTTTCAAGCTGGCACGCTGCAGCTATGCCAACCGGGGCATCAGGGTGTCTATCGCATTGTACTGAGTATCGGCGGCAGGTTGCGCCGGGCGCATCAGGCAGAGAGTAGCTGCGAACGATAAGCTCAGGACGCGTCGACCCAGCGCAGTTCGCGAGGAAGAGAAAAGGTGATGTTTTCCGGGCGACCATCAAGCTCCACAGGCGCAGCAGCGCCCAGCTCGCCAAGCCGGTCGATCACCGCCCGCACCAGCACCTCAGGGGCCGACGCGCCGGCGGTGATACCAATTCGCAAGCCCTCTTTGAGCCACGAAGGCTGAATATCATTTTCGCTGTCGATGAGGTGCGCCTCACAGCCAAAGCGCTCTGCCAACTCGCGCAGGCGGTTTGAGTTAGAGCTGTTGGGGGAACCCACCACCAGCACCAAGTCGGCTTGCTGGGCGAGATTCTTCACGGCGTCCTGGCGATTCTGGGTGGCGTAGCAGATGTCATCTTTACGCGGCCCCTGAATGGCGGGAAACTTCTCCCGCAACGCCGTAATCACCGCGGCGGTATCATCCATCGACAGGGTAGTTTGGGTAACGAAAGACAGCCGCTGCGGGTCATTCACCTCCAGCGCCTTAGCCTGAGCCACGTCTTCCACCAGATAAATCGCGCCGCCATTCCCGGCATCGTACTGCCCCATGGTCCCCTCAACTTCGGGGTGACCTTTATGCCCGATCAACACGCACTCACGGCCGTCACTGCTGTAATTAACCACTTCCATATGGACTTTCGTCACCAGCGGACAGGTGGCATCAAACACTTTCAAGCCACGTCGCGCCGCTTCATTGCGCACAGCTTGCGATACACCGTGGGCGCTGAAAATCACGATTTTACCATCGGGGACTTCGTCCAGCTCATCAACAAACACAGCCCCGCGCTGGCGCAGGTTTTCGACGACAAATTTGTTGTGCACAACCTCGTGCCGCACATAAATCGGCGCGCCGAACACATCCAGCGCGCGATTTACGATTTCAATCGCGCGATCTACCCCCGCGCAGAACCCCCGGGGATTAGCCAAAACGATTTCCATGCTGTGCTCAACCGGCATGCTGAACCTCATCCTCGCCGCTATGCGGCTGCACATCGATGATCTCGACCTTGAAGCCCAGCGTACGCCCAGCCAGGGGATGATTAAAGTCTACGTCGACCATTTCATCGTCAATGGCGCTGATCACACCCGGCAACTCCGCATTGGCGGCATCGGCAAAATTCATCACCAGCCCCTCGCTGAGTTCGATATCGCCGAACTGGCTGCGCGGCAAACGTTGAATATTGGCGGGATTGCGCTGCCCAAAGGCATCCTCTGGCGCCAGCACAAGCTCCTGCTGATCACCGGCCACAAGGCCTAACAACTTTGATTCGACCCCAGGCAGTAGCTTGCCGTCGCCGAAGACAAACACCGCGGGCTGGCGCGAGAAAGTGGAATCCACCTCACTGCCGTCTTCCAACAGCAGCGCAAAGTGCAAGGTAACAGCGGTTCCGGGTCCAATCGCTAAGCTCATTTATCTTCTCTCTGGGTCAGGGCCATGCCAGCTATTTGCGGCTCTCAGGGTTCAATACGGTATCCAGCACCAGCAGGATGGCGCCTACCGTAATGGCCGAGTCAGCAATATTAAAGGTGGGGAAGTACGCGCTGCCCCAATGCACAGAAATAAAATCGATCACATGGCCGTGCAGCAGGCGATCAATCAGGTTGCCCAGTGCGCCGGACAACACCAGGGACAATGCCGCCGACAGCAGGCGCTGTTGCTGGTCGAGGCGCATCAGCCAGACAAGCAGATAGCCGCTGACCAGCGCCGCAATCCCGGTGAAAAACCAACGCTGCCAGCCACCGGCATCGCTGAGAAAGCTGAAGGCGGCGCCGGGGTTGTAGTGCAGCGTGATGTCCAACACCGGCAACAAGGCATTGGGCTGACCGTAAACCAGTTGCGTATCGGCCAGATACTTGCTGAGCTGATCGAGCAGGATCAGCAGAATGGCAAACACCAGCCAATAAAGGCGATTGCGGCGCTGAGCCGCGGCCTGCGCATCAGGCATAGTGGCGAACCTCGCCGTCACCATCGACATTATCAATACAACGGAAACACAGTTCGGGGTGCTCCAGCGATTGCCCAACATCGTCGCGATGGTGCCAGCAGCGTGTGCACTTCATGCCCTCACTGGCGCGAACCCGCACTTCCAGCCCGTCTACATCGGTCGTCGCCGCCTCATTAGAGGCTGAGATCGGCGCCAGCATGGCTGCTGAGGTGATCAGTACGAAACGCAGTTCATCACCCAGCTTGGCCAGAGTATCGATCAGCTCTTCGCTGCAAAACAGCGTCACTTCTGCCTGCAAGGAACCGCCTACGACACCTTCGTTGCGGGCATTTTCCAACACTTTGTTCACCGCCGTTTTTACTGCTTGCACACGGCGCCAGAAGGCATCATCCATATCGTCATCAGCAGGCAGACGACTGAGCCCGGTATACCACTCAGCCGCAAATACCGGCCCCTGGCGCTCGCCCGGCAGTACCTGCCACAGCTCGTCAGCGGTAAAACTGAGGATCGGCGCAATCCAGCGAGTCAGTGCTTCGGCAATGTGGTACAGCGCAGTTTGCGCAGAGCGACGGGCACGGCTGTTTTCCTGCGTGGTGTACTGACGGTCCTTGATGATATCCAGATAGAAACCACCCAGTTCGAGCACGCAGAAATTGTGCAGCTTCTGGTAAACCTGATGGAACTGATAGTCGTTGTAAGCCGCCTGCAGCTCGTCCTGCAGCACGGCTGCACGATGAACAATCCAGCGATCCAGCGCCAGCATATCGTCGCTGTCCAGCGCGTTTTCAGCCGGATCAAAACCGGTCATATTGGCCAGCAGGAAGCGTGCGGTATTACGGATACGGCGGTAGGAATCGGCGGTGCGCTTGAAAATTTCATCCGACACCGTCATTTCATTACGGTAGTCGGTAGCCGCCACCCACAGGCGCAGAATATCCGCACCTAGGTTGTTCATCACTTCCTGAGGTGCGATGACATTGCCCAGGGATTTGGACATTTTGCGACCGTTCACATCGACGGTAAAGCCGTGAGTCAACACCTGCTTATAGGGTGCGCAGCCATTGATTGCCACCGACGTCAGCATGGACGACTGGAACCAGCCCCGATGCTGATCGGAACCTTCCAGATAAATATCTGCAGGGAAAGCCAGCTCCTCGCGCTGACTCAGCACCGCGTAGTGGGTAACGCCTGAATCGAACCAGACATCCAGCGTATCGCCCACTTTCTCGTAATCCGCGGCCTCGTCACCCAGCAGCTCGCCAACGTCCAGATCAAACCAGGCCTGAATGCCCGCCTTCTCCACGCGCTGAGCAACCTGTTCAATAAGCTCAGGCGTACGCGGATGCAGCGCGGCGGTCTCGCGGTGAACAAACAACGCGATTGGCGCTCCCCAGGTACGCTGGCGGGAAATACACCAGTCCGGTCGCTCACCCATCATCGACTCAATACGCGCGCGGCCCCAGCCAGGCATCCACTGCACGCCGTCGACAGCCTGCATCGCTTTGTCGAGCAGGCCGTTCTGCTTCATGCTGACAAACCACTGGGGCGTGGCACGAAAAATGATCGGCGTTTTGTGGCGCCAGCAATGGGGGTAGCTGTGCGGATAGGCGGCGTTATGCAGCAGACGCTGACGCGCCGCCAACTCGGCGATAACCTGTTCGTTGGCCTTGAAAACATGCTGACCGCCAAACAGTTCGGTGCCCTCAATGTACACGCCATTGGGACCAACCGGGTTGTAGACGTCCAGGCCGTATTTCTGCCCCACGGCAAAGTCGTCCTGACCATGGGCAGGCGCAGTGTGGACAGCGCCGGTACCCGCTTCCGTGGTGACGTGGTCGCCCAGAATAACCGGCACCTGACGGTCGTACAGAGGATGCTGCAGCGCCAGCCCTTCCAGCGCCTGTCCCTTGCAACGCCCAACAATGCGGAAATCGGCAATGCCGAGACGCGCCATGACCTGCTCGTGCAGCGCCTCCGCTAACAGCAGTAATTCGTCTCGGCCGTCGCGCTGGTAGGCCAGCCAGACATAATCCAGCTCAGCGTTCAGACACACCGCCATATTGGCCGGAATGGTCCAGGGCGTTGTGGTCCAGATCGCCAGATTCATCTGTCCACAGACATCGTCACCCAAGCCGCTGCGCTGGCGAGCATCCGCCTCGTCTACCACGGCAAAAGCGACATCGATAGCCGGAGACGTTTTGTCCTTGTACTCCACTTCGGCTTCCGCCAGCGCGGAGCCGCAATCCAGACACCAGTGCACGGGCTTGAAGCCCTTGTGCAGATGGCCATTCTCGGCAATTTTCCCCAGCGCGCGGATAATATTGGCCTCGAAGTCGAAGCTCATGGTCAGGTAGGGCTTATCCCAATCACCCAACACTCCCAGACGCTTGAAACCCTCGCGCTGGCCATTGACCTGCTTGTAGGCATACTCCCGGCACTTTTCACGGAAGGTGGCTGCATCAACCTTGCGACCGGGTTTGCCGACTTTCTTCTCCACGTTCAGCTCAATCGGCAGGCCGTGGCAGTCCCAGCCGGGAACATAGGGCGCATCGTAGCCACTCAGAGTGCGCGACTTGACGATCATATCCTTGAGAATTTTATTCAATGAGTGACCGATGTGGATATCACCGTTCGCATACGGAGGACCGTCGTGCAGAATAAATTTTTCGCGTCCTGCGCGGGCCTTGCGAATCTGACCGTAGTAATCCTCGGCGTACCAGCGCTTGAGCGCCTGTGGCTCGCGCTGGGCCAGGTTGGCCTTCATCGCAAAGTCCGTTTTCGGCAGGTTCAGGGTGTGCTTGTAGTCACTCATAAATGCGTTTCTTGCAGTCCCGGCAGTCGGGTTAGAGAGAGAAGTAATCGCGTGCCTGGTCAATATCCCGGGCTATCTGCTCGCGCAGCGCGTCGATGCTGTCAAATTTGATTTCGTTGCGCAGTTTCTCGCGAAACAGCACGCGGATATTACGCCGATAGAGGTCGCCATTGAAGTTCAATAAATGCACTTCAAGAATGGCTTTGCTCAAGTCGCCCACAGTGGGCCGAACGCCGACGTTAGCCACGCCCGGCAGCGGCTGTGCCTCAACCCCTTCCACTTCCACAGCAAACACCCCGGCCAACGGCGAACGCAGACGGCGGAGCTGGAGATTAGCGGTGGGCGCACCAATAGTGCGCCCCAGTTGCTGGCCAACAATCACGCGTCCGGAAATGCTGTAAGGTCGCCCGAGCAGCGCTTCCGCCAGCGCGAAATCCCCCGCTGCCAGCACCTCGCGAATACGGGTACTGCTGACACGCTCGCCATCGTATTGCAGCGTGGCGGTATCCATCACGTCAAAGCCATCGCGGGCACCGGCCTTGCGCAGCAAGTCAAAATCGCCGCTGCGATCCCGACCAAAGCGCAGATCGTCACCCACCACGATGTACTTGGCACCGAGGTTTTTCACAAACAGGGTATTAATGAACTCGTCGGCGCTCATATTGCGCAGCGCAGGGGTGAAGCGAATACGCACCACGCGATCAATGCCCAGCTCGCGAATGGCCTCAAACTTCTCGCGAAACGACATCAGCCGCGGCGGCGCAGAATCCGGGGCAAAGTATTCGCGGGGCAGCGGTTCAAACAGCACCACAGTGGAAGGCAGGCCGTATTCGCGACTTTTTTCCACGAGCTGGCGCAACACCGCCTGGTGGCCGCGATGCACGCCATCAAACGCGCCTATCGTCGCCACACAGCCCCCGTGTCGCGGGCGGAAATTGTGAAATCCGCGGATTAACTCCATGCCTTCGGCTGTTCCCATCGTTGCGCTCATTGCCGACACTGTTGAACATCATTATTGAACACAGAGAAACGTGCCGAAGCCGGAGCAGTGACAAAGCGCCTGATTATAGCGCAGTCACCGTCGCGACTAAACGCCTCAACGCGCGCCGCGAATATCGCCGATGCGCATCCCCATCATCCACAAACCGAGCAGGTACACACCGCCCCCCGCCGCGCAAACCGCCAACAGCACGGCAGCACGCTGCCAGGCAAACCACAGGGCCCAGTCGTGAATACCCAGACGCGCGGCGATCAGCACCGCCGCCATCGCCGCCACCGGCAGCAACACTTGCACGCTATAGCGCAACCAGCCCGCTGCGGGATGGTACACATCGCGCTTCAGCAGCCCGCGCAGCAACAGCGCCGCATTGAGCCAGGCTGACGCCGCGGTGGCCAGTGCCAGCCCCACGTGACCGATCTGCCAGTAAAAATGCAGTGGCAGCACCAGCGCGATGTTAAAGACCATATTCGCCACCATCGCATAGATGCCGATGCGCACCGGCGTGCGAGTGTCCTGGCAGGCAAAGAAGCCCGGCGCCAATACCTTGATCAGCATAAAGGCCAACAGACCCAAGGTGTAAGCCCTCAGGCTCAGGGCCGCCATGGTAACGTCGCGACTTTGCAGCTCACCGTACTGGAAGAGCGTAATCAGAATCGGTTCGGCGAGAATCAGCAACGCCACGGCAGCGGGCAGGGCCATCAGCAACACGCCGCGAATCGCCCAGTCCAGCGTCTGAGAAAAGGCCTGCTGGTCCCCCCCCGCCCGCTGGCGCGACAAACTGGGCAGAATCACCGTGGCAATGGCGATAGCAAACACCCCCAGAGGCAGCTCTACCAGCCGGTCGGAATAATAGAGCCAGGAGATACTCCCGGTAGGCAGGAAGGACGCCAGTACGGTATCGAGCAGCAAATTGATCTGGCTGACCGAGACCCCGAACATCGCCGGGATCATCAGTTGCACGATCCGGCGCACACCCTCGTCGCCCCACTGCCAACGCGGCGTCGGCAATAAATGCAGGCGCTGGAGAAACGGCAGCTGAAAGACCAGTTGCACACAACCCGCCGTTAGTACCCCCCAGGCCAAAGCCATTGCGGGCTCATCGAAATACGGCGCGGCCACCACGGCCGCCGTGATCAGGCAGACATTCAGCAGCACCGGCGTAAACGCGGGCACGGCAAAGCGGCCATAGCTGTTCAGCACCGCCCCGGCAAAGCCGGTGAGGGAGATCAGCATCAGATAGGGAAAGGTGATACGGATCATTTCCGTGGTGAGCGCAAACTTCAGCGGGTCGCCGCGAAATCCCGGCGCAAATACCGTTGCCACCAGTGGCGCAGCGATGACCGCCAGCAGCGTGATGCACAGCAATGTGCCGCCCAAGGCACCGGCCACCCGGTCGAGCAGCTGTTTAACCGCCGCGGCATCACGGGTTTCCCGGTACTCGGAGAGCACTGGCACAAAGGCCTGAGAAAACGCCCCCTCAGCAAACAGGCGGCGCAGAAAATTGGGGATTTTAAAGGCAACAAAGAAGGCGTCGGCATTGGCCGTGGCACCCAGCACTACCGCAATCACCACGTCGCGAATCAGCCCCAGTACCCGCGACAACATGGTCATGGCACCGACCACCAGACTGGAGCGCAGCAGTCCGCCACCGGATGAGGATTTAGAAAGTGCCGCTTCTTCCGTTACGCTCACGACCATTGCGCCTGCAAACGCGCCCGATGCAGGCGCAGCCACTGCAGGGCAATCACCGAATGGGCATTGTTGATTTCGCCGCGATCCAGCATGGCAAAAGCCGTTTCGGCCGCGTATACGCTGGCGCGGATATCTTCCCCCTCGGTGGCAAGGCCGTGAAGACCGCCAGCACCATCGAGAGAACACTGTCCGCAGTAGAGGTAAAAGTACTCGTCGCTGCCACCGGGCGAAGAGAAATACTCGGCCACGGCCTCCAGTTCAGCCACCGCGATGTCCGCTTCCTCTCGGGCTTCACGGCGGGCGACGTCTTCCGGGCTTTCATCGGTGTCGATAATCCCCGCCACCAGTTCAGTGAGCCAGGGCGACTGACCGCTGTCGAGCGCGCCCACACGAAACTGCTCTACCAGCAGCACTTCATCGCGCCGGGCATCGTAGGGCAACAGTCCCACGGCCGGACCGCGCACAAACAGCTCGCGAGAAATCGGCTTGCCCCAGCCACCGGCAAACAGGCGATGGCGCAACTTGAGCGCGCGGATCTCGAAGAAGCCCCGCCAGGCGCTGCGGCTGTCGATTACCTCGACATCGTCGCGATCGAAGTCCGCCATCAGAACCGCCTTTCGGTATACCAGTTAACGTCGCGAGCCGATTTGTCGACCTGGTCAACAACATCGAGAATCATCGCGAACAGCGCCATACGTACCAGTACGCCGTTGTCGGCCTGACGAAAAATCGCCAGATTGGGGTTGTCGTTCAGGTCGTTATCCAGCTCATTGGCTTCCTGCCGGGAATCCCTGGGCAACGGATGCATGATGACGGTATTGGGTTCGCAGTAGCGGGTGTAAATGGACTGATTCAGGCGATAGCGACCACGGTAGAGATCGGCGTCGGCCTTGCTGGCAAAACGCTCTTCTTGAATGCGAGTGGAATAGGCGATATCCACATTGGACAGACTCGCCTCCATCACGTCGGACTCCACCACGGTGTGTCCGTCCATGCGCAGCGCCTCGACAATTTCCCCCGGCATGCGCAATTCGTCAGGTGAGATCAACACCAGATGGATATTGCGATACAGCCCCAGCAGCTTGCACAGCGAGTGCACAGTACGGCCATATTTCAGGTCACCAATCATCGCGATGCGCAAGCCATCGATATCATTGCGGCCCTGATGACGAAGCTCCTTGCGGATGGTGTACAGGTCAAGCAACGCCTGACTGGGGTGCTCGTTCGCACCATCGCCACCATTGATCACCGGCACGCGGCTGGCCTGAGCAAACTCGCTGACCGACCCCGATGCCGGATGGCGCATCACAATCACATCGCTATAACCACTGAGCACCCGTGCCGTGTCATAAAGGGATTCGCCTTTGGCAATCGCCGAGCTTTCGAAGCCGGTGGTCTCGCGCACCTCGCCACCCAGCAGATTAAAGGCGCAGCCAAAGCTGACCCGCGTTCGGGTAGAAGGCTCGAAAAACATATTGCCGAGAATGGCACCATCCAGCACCTTGGTGACCCGTTCCCGGTGCGCGTAGGGCACCATGCGGTCGGCCACGGTAAAGACGCGCTCGATATCTTCGCGCTCGAACTGACCGATGGAGAGAATATGACTACCGGCAAATTTCAAGACTGTTCTCCCATATTTACTGTGCAGCGCCAGACAAGGGACGTTCGTCCGCTGCCGACGCCTGATGGTTCGCTTCATCAAACTGCAAACTGGCCCAGCGCGCATACAGCGGCGACTGACTCAGCAATTCACTGTGGCGGCCACAAGCCACCAGCTCACCGTGATCCAGCACGGCAATACGATCGACATTGATGACGGTGGCCAGGCGGTGGGCAATCACAATGCTGGTGCGACCTTGCATCAGGCGTTCCAGCGCCTTCTGTACCTGATATTCACTCTCGGCATCCAGCGCACTGGTCGCCTCGTCGAGCAGCAGCAAGCGCGGATCAGCCAGCAGTGCACGGGCAATCGCAATGCGCTGGCGCTGGCCGCCTGACAAGCGCACCCCGCCCTCGCCCACAAAACTCTGGTAGCCCTCTGGCAGACGCTCGATAAACTCGTGGGCATAGGCCGCCTTTGCCGCCGCTTCAATATCTTCGTCGCTGGCGTCCGCACGACCATAGCGAATATTGTCCGCGACCGTGCCAGTAAACAGCACCGGTTGCTGCGGCACCATGGCGATGTACTGCCTCAATTCGGCAGGATCAAGGTCGCGAATATCGACGCCGTCAAAACGAATAGCGCCACCGCTGACATCGTAAAATCGCAACAGCAAATCAATCATCGTCGACTTACCGGCACCGGAACTGCCCACCAGCGCCAGGCTGCTGCCAGCGGGGACGTTCAGGGTGAACTGCTTGATGGCCAGTACCTCAGGCCGGGAGGCATAGGCAAAATCCACGGCGTCAAAGGCAATCTCGCCACGAACGGGTTGCGCCAGCGACACCGGCTGTGCGGGCGGCAAAATTCGGTTCTCAGCGGCCAGCAGTTCCAACAGCCGCTCTGCCGCGCCTGCGGCCCGCTGCAAGTCGCCATAGACTTCCGAGATTGCGCCGACGGACGCGGCCACCATCACGGCATAGAAAATAAACGCAGTCAGCTCACCGGCGCTGATCCGACCGGCCAATACGTCATGACCACCGACCCACAACATACCTGTCACCGCGCCCAGTACCAGCACAATCACAATGGTGGTCAGCCAGGCACGCTGGCGAATGCGCACAATAGCCACATCAAAGGCCGTCTCGGCATGACGATCAAACGTCGCTCTATCCGCCTGCTGGTGATTAAAGGCCTGCACCAGTTTGATGTTCTTTACCGCCTCGCCCACAAAGCTGCCAACACTGGCGATCTTGTCCTGGCTGCTGCGCGACAGGCTACGCACTCGGCGGCCGAAGATAAGAATGGGGCCGATAACCAGCGGCACACTCAACAGCACTACGCCGGTCAACTTGGGGTTGGTGATAAACAGCCAGATCAGGCCACCGAAAAACATCAGCGCATTGCGCAGGGCAATCGATACCGACGAGCCAATCACCGTTTGCAGCAAACTGGTGTCGGTGGTGATGCGCGACTGAATATCACCGCTGAGCTGGTTTTCAAAAAAGCCGGGGTGCAGCGTCACAACGTGGGCAAACACCGCTTTGCGAAGATCGGCACTCACCCGCTCGCCGATCCACGACACCAGATAAAAGCGAATAAAAGTGCCAAAGGCAAGAAGGACCACCATGCCCATAAACAGCAGCAGCGCCTGATTCAGCGCGTCTTCCGTTGCGCCGCTGGCAAAGCCGCTGTCCACCAGCATCCGCAGGCCCTGACCAATAGACAGGGTGATGGCCGCCGTGCACACCAGCGCGACACTGGCGCCTAAGACCTGAGCACGATAGGGACGAAGAAAGCCCAGCATGGCGCGCAACACGCCGATGTTTGCCTTGCCGCGCTCGTCGCCACCTTGATCAGCCATGGACCCTCCTGTTATGGGCGCGCATTATTGCGCGGATCTGCATCCGGTAAAAGCGCCCCGTCAATCAGCCGCAACTTTTGCTGGCGACTGAGTTTTTTGATCGCGGCCTCGCGCTTTGAGGCCGCCGAGCGATCCACCGCCGCTTCGGTATACACCATCGCCTCTGGCGGGTCGCTGCGAAAAAACCGGGCACCACGTCCACCTTCGCCGCAGTGCTCCCGAAAACGTCGCTCGGTGTCGGTGGTAATGCCGGTGTACAGCCGCCCGCTGCGGCAGCGCACCATATACACCCACCAATCGCTCAAAGCCCCTCCTGCTCCAGCGCGTCAGCGTAGTCGTTCAGTTCCTGCAAAATGTGCTGCTGGAAGTCGTCCAGTTCTCCCTCAGCCAGCTCGCTCAGGCGCTGACGAAAGGCGTCGAAACCCAGCAGACCGCTTCCCGGCTGACGAAGACGCTGCTTACAGAAAGCAAACCAGCGCTGACGCTCCTGAGCGGACAGGCTCTGAGGGAAGTTTCGGCCGCGATAGCGCCACAGCAGCTCGCCAAGACGGGCATCACTGAACTGAAAGGACTCGCTGGCCAATGCTTCTGGCGACAAACTGCGAATACGATCCATTGCGCGCTTGTCACTATCGCCGAAAAAGCCGCCATAGAGCTGAGTATCCACATCGGGGTTTTCCTCAAACTCCCGCTGCTGATAAAGCTGCTGAAGCTTTTCTTTCAGGCCCTGAGCATGACGCAATTGCTGCCAGTGACGACGACAGACGTCCAGATCAATCTGCAGCCGCTCGGCACTGGCGTCGTCCAGCAATTTGGGGGTCGCCACGATCGGCGCACGGTTCAGATGAATTTCTTTCAGAGGAATACGCTCAACGCCCTCCCCCAGTTCGGCACTGCTGCTGAACAGCCGCCGAGCAACTTCTTCAACGCCGAGCTCAATCAGGGGCTGCGGGTCAACTGACAGGTCGTAAACAATCACACTGTTCCGATTCACCGGGTGCGGCGCCAGCGGCATCATCAAGGCAGTGCAACCCCGCGCCGCAGAAATTCGACCTGACACATGCACCACCGGCACCTGCGTGTCGGTATCCAGCATCGCCGACACCGTGCGCTTGTTGCGCAAGCTTAGCGCGTAGTCATAGAGCTTGGGCTGCGCGGTTTTTATCAGCCTCGCCAGATCAATCGTTGCCAGCACATCCGATAGCGCATCGTGAGCCGATTCGTGGCTCAGGCCATTGGCCGCTGTCAGCTCCTCCAGCCTGAAGCTCGGGCTGCCATCCTCGCGACGGGGCCATTCAATTCCCTCAGGGCGCAGTGCATAACACAGACGCACCACGTCGATCAGATCCCAACGCGAATTGCCGTTCTGCCACTCCCTGGCGTAGGGGTCGTAGAAATTGCGGTAAAGCGCGTAACGAGTCACTTCGTCATCGAAGCGAATACTGTTGTAACCGACAGTGCAGGTGCCGGGCTGGGCCAGTTCCGCATGGATATTGGCAACAAACTCGGCTTCACTCAGCCCCTCTTCCAAGGCCTGTTGAGGCGTGATGCCGGTGACCAGACAGGCCTCGGGATTGGGCAGGTAGTCGGGCGTGGGGCGACAGAACTGAACCAGCGGCTCGCCGATAATGTTCAGATCGGCATCGGTTCGCACACCGGCAAACTGTGAGGGACGGTCCAGCGCAGGCGCCGTGCCCCAGGTTTCGTAGTCATGCCAGTAAAAGGTTTCGCTCATGCCGTTTGTCCAACACCACCCTGCAAAAACGGGGGCCTAGCCCCCGTTCTGTTTTACGCCACGTTAATCTTTTCAGCCTCGATTTTGGCTTTCCAGATCTGCGGCCCGAGTTTATGTACCGACTCACCCTCGGTATCCACTGCCACGGTGACCGGCATGTCCTCCACGGTGAACTCGTAGATCGCCTCCATGCCCAGTTCCGGGAAGGCAACCACTTCAGCTTTTTTGATCGCCTGCGCCACCAGGTATGCGGCGCCGCCGGTCGCCATCAGATAGACAGCTTCGAACTCTTTAATGGCATCGATGGCGCCATCACCGCGCTCGGACTTGCCAATCATGCCCATCAGGCCGGTTTCGGCCAGCATGGTGCGGGTGAATTTATCCATACGGGTGGCCGTGGTCGGACCAGCGGGGCCAACCACCTCATCGCGCACCGGATCAACCGGGCCAACGTAATAAATGAAGCGGCCTTTCAGATCGACCGGCAGCTTCTCGCCCTTGGCCAGCATATCGACCATCTTCTTGTGCGCAGCGTCGCGGCCGGTAAGCATTTTGCCATTCAGCAGCAGTGTATCGCCGGGCTTCCAGGTCTTGATCTCGTCAGCCGTCACAGTGTCCAGATTCACACGCTTCACATTGCCGCCGGTTTCACGGGTGACTTCCGGCCACTCTTCCAGCTTCGGCGGCGTCAGCGCAACCGGGCCGCTGCCATCCAGCGTAAAATGAGCGTGACGGGTGGCTGCGCAGTTCGGGATCAGTGCAATCGCCTTGTTCGCTGCGTGGGTCGGGTAGTCTTTGACTTTAACATCCAGCACCGTCGTCAGGCCGCCCAATCCCTGAGCACCGATGCCCAGCTGGTTCACTTTTTCGTGCAGTTCCAGGCGCAGCTCTTCTGAACGGTTAGATGCGCCACGTTTTTGCAGGTCGTGAATGTCGATGGGGTCGAGCAGAGCTTCTTTGGCCAGCAGCATCGCCTTTTCGGCCGTACCGCCAATACCAATGCCCAGCATGCCCGGCGGACACCAGCCCGCACCCATGGTCGGCACCATTTTCAGCACCCAGTCCACTACGGAATCAGAGGGGTTAAGCATGGCGAATTTCGACTTGGCCTCGGAGCCGCCCCCTTTCGCTGCCACGTGCACGTCAACGGTGTCACCGGGCACGATTTCGTAGTGAATGACGGCAGGCGTGTTGTCTTTGGTGTTGCTGCGAGCGCCGTCGGGATCGGCCAGAATGGAGGCACGCAGCACATTGTCGGGCAGGTTGTAAGCACGGCGAACACCTTCGTTCACCATATCGGAAACGCCCATATCACCTTCCCACTGCACGTTCATGCCCACGGTCAGGAAGACGGTTACGATACCGGTGTCCTGACAGATCGGGCGGTGCCCCTCGGCACACATACGCGAGTTGATGAGAATCTGCGCCATGGCGTCTTTGGCCGCCGGGTTTTGCTCACGCTGGTAAGCCTCGTCCACTGCCTTGATGAAATCGACCGGGTGGTAGTAGGAAATGTATTGCAGGGCGTCGGCAACACTCTGAATCAGGTCGTCTTGACGGATAACAGTCATGTGGCAGGTTCCTCAGGCCAAGGTTTGCATTGGGGTTGAGCGCCGTGGCGCAGACCGACCCGCAGGCCAGTCAGGCTCGGCACCGGGCCCTCGCCCAGTGCCGATAATGTGGCGCAGGATTATACACCAGCCAGCGCGGCGGCGTCAGCGGGCCTCGGGACTGCCTGCGTGGTATTGGGTAATGGTCTGGCGCAGGGCATCGATTTCACGATTGACCTGACGGCGGAACGCATTCACAGAATCCAGCCACTGCTCGCTCTGCTCCATGCGTTTCTCCAGATCCTTGACGCGCGCATCGAGACTGCCCCCGGCGGCAAGCTGCTTGTTCACGTCCAGTAAGGTTTTTTTGTTCACCTCACTTTGAGCGATGACTCTATCCAGCTTGCCCGACATCGATTTGAGCGACTCGCGGTCGGCCTTGTAGCCATCCAGCGCCTTTTTAAGCTCCGCGCTCAGCGTGGTATTGCGGCTTTCGATACTCGCCAGACGTTTTTCGTTTTTGGCAATCTGGGCATCGTGCTCGGCCAGTTCCGCTTTCTGTCGCTTCCAGACGTTATCCCAAAGTTTGCGCACCTCGGAATCCAGCTCTTTGAGTTTTACCGCCGTTGTCACGCTGTTCTGCTCAAGGCTCTCATCCGCTGAGGATAATCGCTGTTCGAGTGCATCCAGCCGCGACTGCGCCTGCTTCAACTCGCCCTGAGTCAGCAGCAAACGATCAAACAGGTAGTACGCCGCCGCGGCCAAGGCAACAATCAACAAGGCCAGCATAAACAGAATAAAGCCACTACCACCCGAGGCAGGCGGAGGCGGCGGAGGTAAATCAGCCCCGCCGTTACCTCCCTTGCCAGCGGGCGCGCGCTGGGCAATGTCCTCTTCCTCGAGGGCAATCGAAATACGCGGTTCCTGTCGTTCTGTACTCACTATTCACCTTTCCATCGCTGTTTAAACATCGCCACCCAGGCATCAATGCTCCGCATTATGAACTGCCGCCCGTCCAGCCTCCAGTGCCACTGTACAAAGTCGCTCGGCCGACGGGCATTTTGCTATACTGCTGCCGCCCCCGGACGCGCTGTCTGCGGGCTACAACTATGACAACAACTCTTCGAGAGGGGCTTATGGACGCGTATATTTCTGTCGACCTCGCACTGCGCTGGTTGCACGTATTGTTTGGCATTACCTGGATCGGCCTGCTGTACTACTTCAACTTTGTACAGACCGAATACTTCAAAGAAGCCGAGCCCGCCGCCAAAGCCGATGCGGTACAAAAATTGGCTCCCCGCGCGCTGGCGTGGTTCCGCTGGGGCGCCATGTTTACCTTCCTGACCGGTCTGGCCCTTCTACACTTCACCATGAGCCGCACCGGCGGCCTGAATGGCTACATTATTGTCGGCGCCCTGCTCGGCACCCTGATGTTCCTCAACGTATGGCTGATCATCTGGCCAAACCAGAAAGTTATTTGCGGCATCAAGCCCGGTGACGCCGCCAAGGCCGCGCCTCGCGCCGCCGTGGCCTCACGTACCAACACGCTGTTCTCTGCCCCCATGCTGATCGGCATGCTGGGTTCTTTCCACGGCACTGGCAACGCGGCACTGGCCGCCGTTGGCAAGACCGCCGAGGGAGGCATCAGCCTCGGCCTGTGGATTTGCCTGGGTATTATTGCCCTGCTGCAACTTAACGCCATGTTCGGCAAACCCGGCCCGATGACCACTGTGGTTGGCGTAGTGCATTTGAGTCTCGCACTGGCGCTGGGCATGATCGGTCTGCTGCAGTTTGTCTGAGCCAGCACGACGTTGATAATTTTAAGGGAGCCTCTGGCTCCCTTTTTAGTTCCCAAATCCCCGCAAAATCTCCCTTCGCCCGCGCTAGAACGTCCCACTTCGCAGCATCACCAGGGTGCAGGCATCAACACACTCAATACCCGCCTCACGCAGTGTCTTCGCCAATGCTGGCGCTTCGCTGCCAGGGTTAAAAATGATTCGACGTGGCATCAGCGCCAACAACTCGGAAGCATGAGGTGCCAGCAGCGCTTCGCGCATATACACCGTTACCGTATCGACACTCCCCTCATCCAGCGCCGACAGCGACGGTACACAATTCAGCCCCGCCACGCTGGGGTGATAAGGGTTTACCGGCACAACCCGATGACCGAAGTCCTGCAGCATCACCGCGGCCCTGTGAGAAAAGCGCTCGGCTTTCGGGCTGGCTCCCAGTACCGCAACTACCATAGTTATATTCCTGAATAGATCCGATATTGAGGCAAATATGGCAGGCAATAAAAAACCGGGCAAGGCCCGGTTTACGTTCGTGCAGTGCTCAGCTTACGGCTGGTTGCTGCCCATCCATCGGCGCAGTGTAGATGCCAACTCCTGCGCATTGTAAGCCTCTGCCGCATCAGGCATGGGGTCTTTGCCCATTTTGATTTCCAGCGATGCCTGATAGGACGTACGCGTGGTGGACGTGGCGTAGCCACCACTGAGGCGTCCGGGCGTTTGCGCCACCACCGTGTCGCAGCTCAACAGCCCGCAACGCTGATAAACGGCCGTACCACCGCCAAAGTCGTTCACACCGGAAATACTGCTGCTGGTGCGACTCTTACTTTCGGTATCACGGTTGACCAGCTGGAACCAGTCGTAACCCTGCTGAAGGGTTAATTCCGCTGCGCGCAGCAGCGCATAGTCATTCACCGTCTCTTTGTCGGTAACCGTATTACCGGTAAACGTGACTCGGTAGCGATCCTTGCCCAATTCAGTTTCGGTGTAGCCGTAACCGCCCCGCTTCTCCGCAGGCTGATAGGTGGTTGTACTGCTGCAGGCGGCCATGAACAGCGCCAACACTGCAATCAACATCGTCTGAATACGCATGGTCTCTCCTCATCTCGAATGCTGGCCAGTCGTTTCGCTGGCCTGTTTGCTCTTTACTGACGAGAGAAAGCTTACGTGAATCGTATTAACTGAAACTGAATAGGTATAACTACGTAGCTGGCAAGATCACCATTCTCGCAACGCAGTCGTCGCCCGGCGCTAATGCAAGCTCATCGGCAAAAGCCATACCGCGCTCCACGCAGACGTAGTCTCGATAGCCCCCACCGACATCCTTCATGTCAGCGGCCAGACGCTCTCCGGGGTTCCAGATGACCAGGGTATCGCAACCCTCACCTCTGATATCCAGGGTCTGCGATCCGGTTAACAGTCGCTGACGGCCGCCAGCGCCCTCAAAAACACGATCCACCTCGCCAAAAAATGTCTGCGGTTCGACCTGCTGCTTGGCAAGCAGGCTATCGGTATTGTCGAGAAAACGACCACTTCCCAAGCCGAAGACCTGTGCTTGCTCTATGATTGCCGAAAAATAACTATGCGCGGCAAAACTCAGTGGCATAACGGTGTTACTGCAATTGCGAACCCGCAGCTCAAGCTCAATCTTACGGCCGAGGCGGTATTCCACCTCGACCTCATACACCCAGGGAAAATCCGGCAGTTCGGAGGGCAATGATGCGGTTGCCAGCTGCAGGGTCACCACACCCTCTGCATCGCAGCTCGCCGCCTGCAACTGCCAGTCACGCTGGCGCAGCCAACCGTGTTTGGGAAGCTCGGGCCGACGGCGATTCACGCCAAACCAAGGCAAACAGAGTGGAATGCCGCCGCGAACCGCCTTGCCCGGCGCAAATTCAGCCTGTGGGCTCAACCACAGCCAATCGCGCCCGCTCTCAGGCACAAAGGACAGCAACTGCGCCCCCTGCAAGGCGAGTACGGCGCGGCACAAAGGGGTTTCAATACGTATCAACGGTATGGATGACTCGCTTGCATACTCGTTCCGACTGTCGCTCAGACTGACGCCGGCGGGCAACTCACACGTCAAGTTCAAGGTTTTCTCCTACAGATTGAATCCACAGCATATCGGTGGCGCCCTTCTGGAATTGGTAGTCGACCTTTTCCATACCCAGCTCGTAGCCGCAGGCCGCCAGCTCGCGAATCACCCCTGGCAAATGACTGGAGGGCCTACCTTCCAAGTCGACCAGCGGATAAATCCGCACTTCCCGGGCAACCCGGCACAGTTCTTTAATGGCAGCGATATGCGACGCCAGACTGATCTGTTCGCCATACAGGAACAACAGATGCGAGCACAAAGCCAGATCGTACTCCCGATCCAGGCAGGGTAATTCCGGCAGGCTGGCCTCAATATAGCGACCGTCAGCCAGCCCTTTGGGGTAGTCCTCCAGAAATCGGTTCATCGCTGACATGCGCACCGACCCGACGTGGCTGGGGTCGCGGAAATGCCGCCAAAGATACTCGTCGCGCTGCCGGGCGAGCTGACTGAGCATACCGGGGTAGACGCGGCGAATACGCTGTTGGATGTCCTCGACGCTGAAGCAGTACATCGGGTCAACCGACAGTACCCGGCCTCCCAGCGCGGTCAACTCGGCATTAAAACTGGCAGGGCCATCTCCACAGCCCAAAATTATCCGTTCTAAATCTTCGTCACTGAGGGAAAACATCGCCCGATATTCCTCGAACGAGCGCCCCCAAGGCACAACAGATGACAACTCCAATGTATTTCACTCCGCCCTTAACGGTAAAAGCCCGCGGTGCGGGCTCTGAAGGACGAAGTATACGGCCTGAACGGGGCGACATGCCATGTCGCCCGACCTCAGTTTTCGCTGAGTTCACTGACCGCGGTGGTCAATGCCATCTGCGGATCAGGCTGGCCCGCACTGTCTACCGCATACAGCGGCAGGCGAAGGTCGGCCGAGACATTAACCAGCGGAATTGTCACATCCCGCGAGAAGGACTCGATGTACTGCGGGTGATAGCCGCTGACCCAAAAGCCCAAGGTATCGCCGGGTAACAGGCGCTCGGCAATCCCCACCATATCGATATCGACATGCTCACCCAGCCCGCGTACCGGCATCATCTGATCGTCAATCAGCGCCCAGTCGCCGCCATCGCGCTGTACAGCAAGCCCCACTAACATAATGGCGTCGCAGCCAAGGCGCAGCGTGGGAATCGTCCCCATGGTACATATTTCATCGTTAAGCATCTGGGGCGTACTCAAGGTGATATCCAACTGGGGAATTCCTGCCAGAATCACGCCTTGCTCATCGTCCACCGTCAACAGCGGCACAATCTGCGCCGCCTGGCCCAGAAGATGCGCTACCTGCGCCTCCACGCCGTTGGGGACATTGTCCACCGCTACGTCCGCAACGCCGTAGAATGCGGGCTGCACACCGTTTGCCCGCCGCGCTTTAAAATCCCCGTCGTCGATGTAGACAGCGTCGTCATCGGCCAGCGACAGGCAGAGGCCCTCGCCCAACAAACCCGCCGAATCGACGCCACGCAGCTTTTCCTGCAGCCAGGCAAACTGCGCATCGCGCTGGGACAGACTGCCACAGGCAAAATTACCGCCGGGCGCCTGGAAGTAAAGCGGCTCCGGCGTCTCACCAATGAATCCAGAGATAATGTGACCGCTCTCGTGGGTCAGCAATCGCACCTCGGCGCCGTTGCTCTCGGCGCGCTGACTCAGGCACTGGTAGTTCCACCAGGCATCATTAAAATTAAACAGCGTGTCGCGGATACCCTGCGTAATCAGCACATCGACACCCGGCTGGCCGGTGTAGGTATTGCTGCCGGGCGGCGCCACTTCAATCTGCCCGGTCAGATTATTATTCAACTCACTTTCCGCAACGCTGTAGGGCATAGTGGGCTGACTGTTCAGCCCGCACCAGTAACTCGGGCTGTGGTAGGCAAACCAGTCAATCGCGTCGCGGGGGAATTCATTCAGCGTGATTCCCCGCAGCAGCGTTTCTTTTACATAGGGGTCGAGGCCACGAGAAAAGGGCGAATCCTGCCCCTCCAGTCCGGGGCCGTAGCTGCCCGCTTCGCCACCGGCAACGAGCAGCAGGCTCCAGGTCGCCTTGATGGCATCGCCGGGGTTGAGGCTGTAGGGCAGGTGATGCCAGGTGATGTCAGGCACCATCGCGTCCAGTCGCTGCTTTTCGTCCACGGCATGCAGCAGCATCTGATAACCACCGCCATAACTGGAGCCAATGGAGCCCAACAACAGGTTCACGCCGTCTGCTGTGCTCTCGGCACTGTCAGGCCGGCCAGCATAGCCCCCACTGGCGTTGTCACGCCAGGCCAGGTAATCCAGGTTTTGCTCTGCCCAGTCGACAATCTGTACGAGATCCAGTCCCTCAAAATCCGGGTCCATCACCCGCACGGTGCCGCTGCTCTGACCAAAGCCGCGCAAGTCGATACTGATTACCGCGTAGTCGGCATTTACCAGCGTCTCAATACCGGTAGACGCGTAGTCTCCAGACGCCGGATCGCTGACTCGACTTCCCCCAAAGCCGTGCCCCTGCAATACCAGAGGGTGCGCCCCCAGCGAGCGGGCACCGCAACGCAGGGTGGCGGGCTCAAACACTTCAAAACTGATGGTTTCACCACTGGCCGATTGCAGCGTTACCGGATAGTGGCGACCCGCCGACTGCGTGGCGAAGCTGTCGCCGCAACTGGCATTGACTTGCGTATCGGCACAGCCGCGATCATCGACCGCTGCCCCCGCAGGCGTCGCCGCGCAGAGGTCATTGCTGTTCACAATGCCATCTTCATCACTGTCTCGGGCGTCGTCCGCGTCGCAGGCATCGCCCGCGCCGTCATCGTCGGTATCCTGCTGATTCGGGTTAGCCACCGTCGGGCAGTTATCATCCGCATCAAGAATACCGTCACTGTCGGTATCAATGGCTTCGGGTGTCGAACCACCACTGGAGGATGAGCTTGAGCCACCGCAGGCCTGCAGCAGAGCTAAAAGCACGCACAGCATGCCAAGACGCAGTTGAATAGACATGGGAACCACCGTTTATTGTTATTGGCGATCGCCGAAGCCATCGCTATGTCACATTTATTTAATATGTTTACTACTACAACATTAAAACGGATTTTCGACAAGCCGCCATTTCCGACCTCCTGCCTTTCGCGAGCGTCTTGAACCTATCTCGCAGGCAAAAAAAAGCCCCGCATTGCGGGGCTTTTCGGTAGAGCGCGGAGGCTTACATCATGCCGCCCATGCCGCCCATACCACCCATGCCGCCCATATCAGGCATTGCCGGGGCATCGTCTTTCGGTGCGTCGGCGATCATGCACTCGGTGGTGATGATCAGGCCGGCAACAGAGCCAGCAGCCTGCAGAGCAGTACGGGTCACTTTGGCGGGATCGAGGATACCCATTTCCATCATGTCACCGTAGGTGCCGTTACCAGCGTTGTAGCCGAAGTTGCCTTCGCCACTGCGAACTTTGTCCAGCACGACAGAGGCTTCGTCGCCAGCGTTAGTGACGATCTGACGCAGAGGCGCTTCCATCGCGCGCAGTGCCGCTTTGATACCGGCCTGCTGGTCTTGGTTGTCGCCAGCCACTTCACCCAGCTGAGAAATAGCGCGAACCAGCGCAACACCACCGCCAGGTACCACACCTTCTTCAACCGCAGCACGAGTAGCGTGCAGCGCGTCTTCAACGCGGGCTTTCTTCTCTTTCATTTCGATTTCGGTGGCCGCTCCAACCTTGATCACAGCAACACCGCCAGCCAGCTTGGCTACGCGCTCTTGCAGTTTTTCACGGTCGTAGTCAGAGCTGGTGTTTTCGATCTGCGTGCGGATTTCACCAACACGCGCCTGAATGGCCGCGCTGTCGCCCGCACCGTCAACAATCACCGTGTTTTCTTTATCCATGGTGACGCGCTTGGCAGTACCCAGGTGCTCCAGAGTCGCTTGCTCCAGATCCAGGCCCACTTCTTCAGAAATAACCGTACCGCCGGTCAGAACAGCGATGTCCTGCAGCATGGCTTTGCGGCGATCGCCGAAACCAGGCGCTTTACAGGCAGCCACTTTCACGATGCCGCGCATCGTGTTAACCACCAGTGTCGCCAGCGCTTCGCCTTCAACATCCTCAGCGATAATAACCAGCGGACGGCTGGACTTGGCCACTTGCTCCAGCAGCGGCAGCAGCTCGCGGATGTTGGAGATTTTCTTGTCGACCAGCAGGATAAAGGGGCTGTCGTGCTCAACACTCATGTTTTCAGAGTTGTTGATGAAGTAAGGAGACAGGTAGCCGCGGTCGAACTGCATGCCCTCAACCACTTCCAGCGCGTTTTCCAGGCCTTGGCCTTCTTCAACGGTGATAACGCCTTCTTTACCCACTTTTTCCATCGCTTCTGCGATGATCTCACCAACATGGCTATCGCTGTTGGCAGAAATAGTACCGACCTGAGCAATCGCTTTGCTGTCGGCACAGGGGATAGACAGGGCTTTGACCTGCTCTACGGCGGCAGCAATCGCTTTGTCGATACCGCGCTTCAGGTCCATCGGGTTCATGCCAGCAGCAACGGCTTTCAAACCCTCGTTAACGATAGCTTGTGCCAGAACAGTTGCGGTAGTGGTGCCGTCACCTGCGTCGTCAGAGGCTTTGGAAGCCACTTCCTTCACCATCTGGGCGCCCATGTTCTCCAGCTTGTCTTCCAGCTCGATTTCTTTCGCCACAGATACACCGTCTTTGGTCACGGTCGGCGCACCGAAAGATTTGTCCAGAACCACGTTACGGCCTTTGGGGCCCAACGTTACTTTAACGGCGTTTGCCAGGGTGTTGACACCAGCCACCATGCGCTGGCGAGCTTCGTTGCCAAATACTACGTCTTTAGCCATGATCGTCTTACCTTTAATTCACTAATTCGTTGATTCAATTATGGTTTTGAGAATTAGGCTTCAATGATGCCGAAAATCTCAGACTCACCAAGAATGATCAGCTCTTCGCCATCTACCTTCACGGTATTGCCGGAGTACTGACCGAAGATCACGCGATCGCCGACGTTGACACCGACGGGACGCAGCTCACCGTTTTCCAGCAGTTTGCCTTCGCCCACAGCCAGCACTTCACCCTGGTTCGGCTTCTCTTTCGCAGAACCGGGCAACACGATACCACCGGCGCTGGTCTGCTCCTCTTCGCTACGACGAACCACTACGCGGTCGTATAGGGGACGAATTTTCATCTTGCTCGATCTCCATTAAATCAATGAATACATGTTGTTATTTCACCGGTCTTCCGGTGCCGCAACACGGCTTACGCCGCACGACGACTTCCCTCTCACGCAGATCGGGACTCATCAGAGTTCCCGCGAGGCCAGTGCCCGCGGGCTGTTCAGGGAGTTGGGGGCTATAAAATACTTTTCAAGAGCGGGGGGCGATTTTTTTTACTCTTCTTTGCGGTATTCGCCTTCAATAGTGACATTTGACGCAGAATCTTCACGCTGAGCGCTGCGACCCGCTCCGTAGCTGCCGAAACCGGCGGTGTTTACTTGCACCAGACCGCGACGCAGCAGCGCATCAATCAGCGCCCCGCGCAACGGTCTCAGCAGGAAAACCAGCCCCAATGCGTCAGTGATAAAACCGGGCGTCAGCAGCAGTACACCACCGATGGCCAGCAACATCCCCTCCAGCATTTCCCGGGCAGGCACTTCACCGTGATCCATGCGCTGACGCGCGCGGAGCAGCGTCGATACGCCTTGCTGGCGGAGCAGTGCGGCGCCCGCCATGGCCGTTAACACCACGCAGGCGATGGTTGGCAGCGCGCCAATGGCACTGCCCACTTCAATCAGCAGCCACATTTCCAGAATCGGCGCCAAAATAAAAACAACAAACAGTATTCTCATGCTTACGCAGACCCGTTTTTCCTGCAAAGGTGCCCCGGCGGCGCCAAATTCTCATCCCGGCGACACAGCCACATTCGGAGACTTCACCCCTAGTGCATCGCCGCTTGTCACCCTATTATGTCAGCTCTTCAGACTCAACGACTAGCGACAAGCCATGCGCCAACTGCACGCCCAAATTATATGCTCACTCCTGCTCGGCGGCCTGCTGTGCGCGCCAGCCCTGGCTCAGGACAAAGTACAGGAAACGCAGGAGCAAATCGTGTCCATGCGACAGTGTCTGGCCTTGTTGAGCCAGGATGCCGCCAACGACACCTCTATCGGTGACCTGCGCGAACGCTGCCGCCAACAGATTGATCCGGTAGAAAGCGCAGAGCAGGAGCTGCGCAGCAATCAGAGTGGCGTCATCAACGAGCGCAAAGCGCTTGAAGATGTCGCCAGTGAGAACCCCTTTGTTCTCACCCCTCACCGCATCAACTATCTGCTGCCGATCTCATGGCGCGACGACACCAGCGACTTCAGTGACAGTCTCGGCGTGGATAAAGAGGGCGTCGACAATACCGAGGTGGAATTCCAACTCAGTGTGAAAGTTCATATCGCCCGGGGCATTCTCGGCGACGGCACACTGAGCGGAGCCTACACTGGCCGCTCCTTCTGGCAGGCCTACAACAAAGAATATTCCGCACCGTTCAGGGAGACCAATCACGAGCCCGAACTGATTCTGAGTTATACCAATGACTGGGAGTGGCTGGGCTTTCGCAATGTCGGCAATCAGCTGATTTTCAACCACCAGTCAAACGGTCGCAGCGAGCCGCTATCGCGCAGCTGGAACCGTGTCATGCTGAACTTCCTGTTCGAAAAGGACCGCTTCGCCATGTCGTTTCGGCCGTGGTATCGCATTCCCGAAGACCGGGATGACGATGACAACCCGGACATCGAGCACTATATGGGTCATTTCGAGTGGATGGGCTTCTATCAGTGGCACGACCGCACCCTGAGTATTATGGTCCGTAACAATCTGCGCAGCGACAGTCGAGGCGCAATAGAGCTGGGCTGGAGCTTCCCGATCAGTTCAAAAATCAAAGCCTATGTGAAGTATTTTAATGGCTACGGCGAGAGCCTGATCGAATATAATAATTCGCTGCAAAGCGTCGGCATCGGCGTATTGATCAGTGACTGGCTCTAAGCCGGTCCGCGCAAAACACTTACAACAACAATCATCAAAACACTGAAGGTAAGACATGATCACTGCACAGCAAGCTTTAGCGCGGCTCAAAGAGGGCAATGCGCGTTTCGTTGAAAAACTCAGCGCCAATGAAGATACCTGCATGGTCAACCGCCCTGAGCTGGTGGCCGAGCAGAGCCCTTTCGCGATTATTTTGGGTTGTTCCGATGCACGCGTTCCCGCCGAGCTGGTATTCGATCAGGGCCTGGGCGACTTATTTGTTATCCGCGTGGCAGGAAATATCGTTGCACCGTCTGGCATTGGCAGCGTTGAGTTTGCCGCACTGAGCTTCGGCACACCATTGGTCGTGGTGCTGGGCCACTCAAAATGCGGCGCAATCAACGCCACCGTCAATGCCCTGACCGGCAACTCAAAAATCCCGACGTCCAACCTTCATTCGATCGTTAAACGTGTTCGCCCGGCGGTAGAGAGCCTGCTGGCCACGGAGTTGAAACACGACCATGACAAGCTGGTGGAGCAAGCGGTACGCGCGAATGTCCGCAGTTCTGTTGAACACCTTTCCAGCGGCTCATCGACCCTTGAAAGCCTGATCAGCGAAGGCAAATTGATGGTTGTGGGTGCCGAGTACTCCCTCGAAACCGGCAAGGTGGACTTCTTCTATGAAGACTACTGGGAGCGCATCCGCAATCTCGACGAATGACCTCAGTGACCGGGCGCGCCAGCAACTGAGGCTGGCGCTCAGCCACATTCCTCATGGCAGGCTGTGCAGCTACGGCGAACTCGCCCGGCAAGCCGGGCTGCCCGGTCGGGCACGCTGGGTGGGCAGACAGCTGTCACAGTTACCCGAGGACACGGCTCTGCCTTGGCACCGGGTCGTCAATGCGCAGGGCCGAATCAGTTTCCCGGTGGGCAGTGATCAATACCAGCGGCAACTTCAGCGCCTGTTAGAAGAAGGCAGCGCCGATACCGCCGGCAAACTCTACTGGCGGCAGCGTCGCTGGCCCCTTCACGAAGACTGAGCATCGCTGGGCTCAGACCACGGCGCCACTTTAAACAACATCAACATGCCCGGAACCGCCAACGCGGTGCAGAAGAGGTAGAAATTGGTCCAGCCAATCGCCTCGACAATCCAGCCGGTGGTGGCGTTGGCAAAGGTGCGCGGCAATGCGGCAAGTGCGGTAAACAGGGCGAACTGCGTGGCGGCATAGGCCGGCGTTGTTGCCCGGGCAATAAAGGCGGTAAAGGCCGCGGTGCCCAAGCCAACGCCGAGGTATTCAAAAACAATCACCAGCGTCAGCGCCAGCCGGTTGGGGCCGATTTCCGCCAATGCAGCAAAGCCCAAAATACTGGCGACTTGGACAAAGCCAAATACCCACAGTGCCCGGTTAATTCCCAGGCGAATCATGATGACACCGCCAACCAGACCGCCAATGATGGCCGCCGTCAGCGAGGCGGTTTTGGCGATGGTGCCAATCTCGGTCAGGCTGAAACCAATATCCAGATAAAACGGCGATGACAGCGCCGTGGCCATGTTGTCGCCGAGTTTGTAGAGAAACAGGAACGACAGCAGCAACAGGGCACTGCCCAAGCCGCGGCGCAATACAAACTCCCGGAACGGCTCAACGACGGCCGCCCGCAAAGTCAGCGGCGCAACACTGGCATCAGAGGCCTCGCTGACCCACAGCGTCATGGCAACGCCGATTGCCATAAAGCCGGCCATCACCATAAACACCGTGCTCCAGGGCAGGTAATCGCCCATGATGACGCCCAGCGAACCGGGCACCAAGCCAGCCAGTCGGTAGGCCTGCACGTGTATGGCATTGCCCAGACCGAGTTCTTCATCTTTCAGCAATTCGCGACGATAGGCATCCAGCACCACATCCTGACTGGCGCCGAAAAACGCCACGCCCGCCGCCACATAGGCCACCAAGCCCACTGACACTTTGGGATCAATAAATCCCAGTGCCGCCATCGACAGCATCAGTGCGATTTGAGTAATCAGCATCCAGCCACGGCGACGCCCCAGAAAAGGCGGCACGTAGCGGTCCATTAACGGCGCCCAGATAAACTTCCAGTTGTAGGGAAAACCCACCAGGGCAAACAGACCGATTTCCGTCAGCCCGACGCCCTCACTGCGCAGCCAGGCAGGCACCAACTGAATAAGGAAATAGAGTGGTAGCCCCGAGGCGATTCCCGTCAATACACAGATAAACATCTGCCGGGTGAAAATCGCTTTATGCCAGGGCTGTTCTGCCAGTGGCGTGTCGGCATCGCTCATCCGACGACCTCCGCGTAAAGGAACAAAGACAACAGTAAGGCCTTAATCACGGAAGTTATTAAACTGTAGTGGCTGTTCAAGATCCGCCTCACGGAGCATAGCCATGACCTGCTGAAGGTCATCACGCTTTTTGCCGGTCACCCGTACTTGATCGCCCTGAATCTGCGTTTGTACTTTAATCTTGGTGTCTTTAATCAGCTTGACGATTTTTCTCGCCAGATCACCTTCCAGTCCGGTTTTCATGGTGATGCGCTGCTTCACCTGCTTGCCAGAGGTTTCCACCTTGTCGAGCTCCATGGCCTTGGGATCGATTTTGTTCTTGATCAGATTGCTGCGCAGCATGTCTTCCATCTGAGTCAGCTGAAACTCGGCATCTGCGTAGATGACGGCATTGAGGCCATCTCGTTCGAACTTGGCATCGACGCCCTTGAAGTCAAAGCGCGTTTCGATCACACGGTTGGACTGATCCAAAGCATTAGTAAACGTGTGCAAATCCACTTCAGAAACAATATCAAATGAGGGCATCGGGTCGTTCCTTAACAATTCTAGCGGGCCAAGTGTAGCAAGCACCGACGCAAGTCAACAGCATCGGACATTGCCGCAGCGCAGGCCTATCCCGTAAGCTGCGCCCATGCATACACACGAGCTTCACTGGTCTATTCTCGGTGCAGGTGCTATCGGCACGCTGTGGGCTTCTTATGCCTTCAAACAAGGCCGCAGCGCCGCTTTATTGCTGCGCGATAACGCCCGACTGGAAGACTATCGGCGGGCGCGGGGTATTCTCGCTACCCTCGGCGGCAGCGCCGAACTGCTGCCGCTGCCAGCGCAGTCCTGCGAGGAAGACGGCGCCCCCATCGACCACTTGTTGCTGACCACCAAAGCCCCGGACAGTCTTAAAGCACTGAGCCGAATCGACCGTCGTCTCAGCAGAGGCGCAACCGTGGTGCTATTGCAAAATGGCCTTGGCGTGCGCGAAGAATTGCTGGAAAGGCGACCCGATCTGCATTGCTACCAAGCAGTGACCACCGAAGGCGCCTATCGCCCGGCCCCCTTCCAAGTGGTTCACGCCGGTCGCGGCCAGACCTTACTGGGCGGCGGGCCGAATGCCGATTTGCTCGCCAACAGTCTCAGTGTCGGGCCACTGGATGTCAGCGCGACCGAAGACATTGACGCCGCACTCTGGCGCAAGCTGGCGGTCAACTGCGCGATCAACCCCCTTACCGCGCTTTATCGCTGTCGTAACGGCGAGCTACTGGACAACCCGCTGGCACTCCAGCAATTACACCAGGTTATCGACGAAATACTCGAACTGGGCGAATACATGGGCCAGCCCGCGCGCTTCGACGGACTGCGTGAGCAAGTGCTCGCCGTCGTCAGAGGAACCGCGCTGAATCGCTCGTCTATGCTGCAGGATATTGAAAATGGGCGCCCCAGCGAAATTGACTATATTACCGGCTACCTTTGCCGCTATGCGTCAGACGTGGGCCTGACACTGGACACCAACCAACAGCTTCTGGAACAGGTTCGCGCACTGTCGTAAATCCGCTTGCCATGCGCGCTGCAGCGCCGTTTTAATACGGTGAACAGCAAATCAAACCTGCCTGCGATGCTGCGGGCCGCCATGCGAGTCCCAGATATGACGCTGACAGCCCTGCAAGCGTACAACATAGAAAAAGCCATTGCGGCGGGCCGACAGATCGAGGCCATCAAACAGTACCGCCAGGCCACGCACTGTGACCTGGCCGAGGCAAAAGCCGCCATTGATCGCATCAGCAATGAATTGCGCGAGCAAAAGCCCTGGCTGTTTAAACACACGGCACCACCTGAACCGAAGGGCATCCGCAAGTCGGTCATCAATGTCAAAGCATTCGCCTTGTTTATGCTGGTCGATGCCGTGATTTTCGCCGGTGTGATTTACTACTTTTTTCTTCGCGACACGCCATCGTCGCAGCGAGACAGCACCGCCGTTACCAATGCGCTTGAGACCACCTCCGCACATGCCAAGCCCAAACGCTTGAAGCTGTCGGGCAAGATCGATACCGGCAGCTTTTCCGTAACGCTCGCTGACGGCGAGCGCTTTGAATCGCTGTATCTCGACAAAATTGCCGACCGCCATTACATCCGGCGCAAAGGCAGCTCGGCAAGCCGCCAGTATGATGACAGCCTGCTGGAGCGCAAAATTAAAACGGCCCGAAGCCAACAGGCTGCCACAAGGACACCGCCAGAGGGCACGAGCACCCTCTCAATCCCTCGCGATACCGACGCCCCCGTCATCGACGGCATTCTGGAAGCGGATGCATGGCGCGACGCGCTTCGCCTGACTAGCGATGACGGCAGCCAAACCACACTGTATGCCAAGGTTGTCGGCGACTGGTTATTTATCGCCTGCGACGCCACCGCTGAACGGACGGCCAGTGGCTATGACCAACTGCGCGTGTATCTCCACATGGGCCTGTTCGACACACTGGTCAACGAGAGGATTCATATCGGCCGTGGCCCCGGGATAACCAGCATTCGACAAACTCGCTTTCACTGGCAGGGCGAACCACCCAGCAGCGACAAGGAGCGCTGGAAAAAATACGCCATCAGCGACTGGGGACTCTATCAATACGCCCAAGGTAGCTCATCAATGTACAGCGGCCACCGCCAGTATGAAGCCGCCATCCATCTCGGCGAAGCAGCACTGCACGCCAACACGCCCTTCCCCCTCTATACAGAGCTTGAAACAGATCCTTTGCGCGACACCAACGGCAAATTTGTCGAGCGACAGTACCTCGGCAGTTTCGGCAGCGATGCCCAGCCGCTATGGTTATATTTCAACTAGTACTCCCTCAACCACAAGGCTTGGGTCAACAAGCGTCGGCCATCGCAATTTGACAAGCCTTGTCGCCCGGCATACAGTTGCGCCGCCTGAAACAGGTGCCCTGAAGCGTGTCACGCTCAAGGGTTAAACGGGAAGTTCGGTGAGTCGACCTCGACAAGACCGACGCTGCCCCCGCAACGGTAATCACCCCATGGTGAGAGCCCGGAACCGGCCTGATCAGTTGTTTACCCGATGTAGCGGAGGGCTTCATCAGTGGTCATATATTCGTATATCACCTCTATCCCTCCCTCATTGCTGACGTTCACAAGCTTTGAGGTTTATCATGAAACTCGCAAAACTCGCTATTGGCGGCTGCCTGCCGCTGTTTATTAGTCTCGCCCATGCCGGTTCACCGGAAATGGAAACTACGGTTGTCACCGCCACTCGGATTGAGCAAAGCCTGGCCGAAGTATTGGCGCCGGTCAGTGTCTTCGAGCGCGCTGACATTGAACGCATCGCACCGCTAGACCTGCAGGAACTGCTGTCCCGCGCAACGGGTGTCAGCATGCTGCGCAATGGTGGTCGCGGCTCTGCCACCAGTCTGTTCTTGCGCGGCAACAACAGTAATCACACGCTAGTGCTAGTCGACGGCGTGCGTGTCAGCTCAGCTACCAGCGGCAGCCCGGCATTGACCAACCTTCCCCCGGAGCTGATTGAGCGAGTGGAAATTGTGCGCGGCCCCCGCTCGGTGCTTTACGGTTCCGAAGCCATTGGCGGCGTGGTCAACATTATCACCAAGAAGTTTCATGATACCGATGGCGTGAAGCCCTTCGTCCAGATGAGCGCGGGGTCGAACAACACCTTGAAAGCACTGGCGGCACTGAACGGCGGCAATGCCGACACGCAGTTCAGCTTGAGCCTGCTGCATGACGAAACCGATGGTGTCGACAATACCACCAGCACCGCGGGCCGCCATGGCGATGACGACGCCTTTGAACAGCAAGCCCTAAACTTCAGCCTGGTTCATCGCATCAACGAGCGTGCAAACCTCTATGCGATGTATCAGCAGAGTGATTCGGAAAACGACTACGATGCGAACTGCTATGACAACGCCTGGAATACTGTCGAGTGCGCACCCTATGGTGACAACTCCGTCAGCGTCGGCAGTCTGCGTGGCGAGTTCCTGCTTACCGATAACTGGAAACTCACCCTCAGCGCAGGCCGCTCAGGGGATGAAAGTGAAACCGAGTATCGCTACGTAGATCCTGCCGCTCCGCGTGGTGACATTTTTAAAACCACCCGCAAGCAAGGCGGTATTCAAAACGACTTCACGCTGGGCAAAGCCTATACCCTGACCCTCGGCGGCGAATACTTCAGCGACAAAGTGAAAAGCACGCAAAATTATGATCAAGGTGAACGCGATGCCAGCGCGGGTTACCTGCAATGGCAGGCCGACCACGGCTTGATTGATTATGTGCTGGGCTGGCGCCACGACAACAATGAGCAGTTCGGCAGCCACAACACCCGCAATGCGGCAGCAGGCATCGACCTGACTGAGTCAATAAAAATGGTCTTGTCGTATGGCGAAGGTTTTAACGCCCCGACGTTCAATGACCTTTACTACCCAGGCTACGGTAACCCCGACCTTGAGCCCGAGCACTCAAAAAACCGTGAAGTCGAGATTCGCGGCCAGCAATCATGGGGACGCTGGAGCTTGAACTATTTCACCAATGATGTCGAAAAACTGATCGCGTACAATCCAATCACTTTTGGTCCGGATCAGATTAATTCTGCGCGCATCAAGGGTGTAGAAGCCAGTGTTTCCACCGTGATTGCCCTGTGGCATATCGATGCGAATATCACGCTGCTGGATACCGAAGATCGCGACCTCGGCAAGGAGCTGCGCCGCCGCCCCGACCGCCAGGCCAACATCAATGTTGATCGCGAATGGGATCGCTGGGGCGTCAATGCCAGCCTGAGACTGGTGGGAAGCCGCTATGAAGATGCCGCCAACAACGATGAACTGAGTGGCTATGGCCTGCTGGATGCTGGCATTTCCTATCGTCTGCGCGAGGATCTCAGCCTGAAGTTTGCCGTGAAGAACGCCCTCGACAAGGAGTACATCAGTGCGCGTGGCGGAAGTCTTGGCGACTACCAGTCTGTCGGACGCGAGGCGCTGCTGAGTATCACCTATAATCCCTGAGCACCAACAGGAGCCCACATACGATGACGGATGAAGAACAGCGCCACCGCGAGCGGATGGCCAAGAAAAAAGCACTGATTGATGCCCGCGTTGCCAAGGCAACCGAAGAGCGCGGAGTACTGATCGTACTCAGCGGTCCCGGCAAAGGTAAATCCAGTTCGGGTTTCGGCACAGTCATTCGCTGTATTGGTCACGGCTATAAAGCAGCGGTAGTGCAGTTCATCAAGGGTACCTGGGACTGCGGAGAGCGGAATTTTCTCCAGCAGTTCTGCCCCGACACCCCGTTCATCGTAATGGGCTCCGGCTTCACCTGGGAAACCCAAAGCAAGGCGCGGGACCGCGAAGCGGCACAACAAGCCTGGCAAAAGACAAAGGCGCTTTTAAAAGATGAAAGCCTGCATCTGCTTTTGCTGGATGAGCTGACCTATATGCTCAAGTACGGCTATATCGATGCCGATGAGGTCTATGACGCTCTCAAACAGCGCCCGCCGGAAATGAGTGTAATCATTACCGGCCGTGGCGCGCCGCCAGCCCTCAAGGAACTGGCAGATACTGTGTCGATGATTGACGACAAAAAGCACGCTTTCCGCGACGGCGTGAAAGCCCGTAAGGGCGTCGACTGGTGACACGGTTTGTACTGGCGGCAATCGTCGCCTGCTGTTTTCCCCTGCTCGGCTATGCCGACGCGACTTGCGTGCAGGACGACCGGGACAAAACCCTTTGCCTGGAGAAATCCGCCAGCCGGATTATTGCCCTGTCACCGGGGGCAACGGAGCTGGTCTATGCTGCCGGTGCAGGCGATCATCTCATTGCCGCCGTCACCTTCAGCGATTATCCCGACGCGGCTCAGAAACTCCCTCGCGTAGGCAGCTACAACCGCTTCGACCTGGAAGCCATTCTCAGTCTGAAGCCCGACTTATTGATTGGCTGGCACAGCGGCAACCCGGTCGAACAGTTAGCCCAACTGGAATCGCTGGGGCTGACGGTGTACTACAGTGAACTGCGCGGATTTGCCGATGTTGCCAGCACGCTGCGGCGTCTCGGGAAACTCGCAGCGACGGAAGCAATCGCCGAGACCGCCGCCAGCGAGTTTGAGAACGGGATCGACGAGCTGCGCAACCGTTATTCCAGCGCCAAGCCCGTGCGAGTCTTCCAGCAGATATGGGAGAATCCGCTGATGACCGTCAACGATGAACACCTGATCAGCGAAGCAACGCGCCTGTGTGGCGGGGTGAACGTGTTTGGCGCATTGCCCCGACTGGCCGCGCGCATTGACCATGAGGCCGTATTGGCCGCCGACCCTGAAGCCATCATAGCCGGTGGCATGGGCGAGGAAAATCGAGACTGGCTCGACGCCTGGCTGCCCTATTCCGGTCTGATTGCAGTACAGCGGAACAACCTGTTCTTTGTGCCGCCATCGACGCTGCAACGACCCACTCCCCGCCTGCTGGAAGGCACGCGCCTGCTTTGTCAGCACTTGGAGACCGCCCGTGCGCGGCGCTGAACGCGCCGCTCCACGACTGATGCCGACGCTCTTACTGCTCGGCCTGTTTGCCTGCGCCGCGATGGGGCTGAGCATTGCCACCGGCAGCCTGCACATTAACCTCGCTCAGTTGCTGGCGGTCTTGTTAGGCGATGGCGAACCCCTGCACCGAACGCTGATTTTCGAATTACGCCTGCCGCGCAGCCTCGCCGCGTTTGCCACGGGCGGCTTACTGGCCGTCGCCGGCGCGTTAATGCAGGTGTTGCTGCGCAACCCACTGGCTGACCCCTATGTTCTCGGCCTGTCCGGGGGAGCCGCTGTCGGCGCGCTGAGCGCGATGCTCGCCGGACTGGGGAGTGCGGTGGTGTCGGGTTCCGCTTTTGTCGGCGCCATCGTTTCCGCCGTCACCGTGTTTACGCTGGCCCACGGCAGTGGCAGCTGGACACCGACCCGCCTGCTGTTGACCGGGGTCGTCATTGCCGCTGGCTGGGGCGCCGTGGTCACCTTTATGCTGGCCATTGCGCCGACAGAAAACCTTCCGGGTATGTTGTTCTGGCTGATGGGCGACCTCGCCTACGCGCGCAGCCCCTGGCCGGCATTGATCGCGCTGTCACTCGTATCGCTACTGCTGATCCCTCTGGGTCGCAGCCTTAATGTGCTGGCTCGCGGCCCTCTTCAGGCTGCCGCGCTGGGTGTCGCGGTGAAGCCCTTGGAGTGGGGGATCTATATCGCCGCCAGCCTGCTGACCGCCATGGCAGTGACCACGGCGGGCAGCATCGGCTTTGTCGGACTGGTGGTGCCTCATCTACTGCGCTTGGTATTGGGCAATGATCAGCGCCTGATCCTGCCCGCCTGCGCCCTGGCCGGGGGCACCCTGCTTACGCTGGCAGATACGCTGGCGAGAACCATTATTGCTCCGGAGCAATTGCCGGTCGGGGTGATCACCGCCTTGCTCGGCGTACCGAGCTTTCTGTTCCTGCTGTATCGGAGCCGATAATGGATACGCCTTCTAGTCTGCTCAGCACTCGCCAACTGGTCATCGATGTTCCCGGACGCGACGATGCTTATCCTCTGGACCTGACGATACAGCAGGGCCAAATCTGGGGAATACTCGGCCCCAATGGCGCGGGTAAAACGACGCTGCTGCATACCTTGGCCGGACTGCGAAAGCCGCGAAGCGGCAACATTCTGCTGGCTGGAAAGTCCCTGGATCGCTGGCGACGCCGCCAGATCGCCCAGCAGTTGGCGGTGATTTTTCAGGAGCGCAGTGACAGCTTTCCCTCCACCGTGCTGGAATCGGCCATGATCGGTAGACACCCTTTTCTGAGCACCTGGGAGCTGGAATCCAGCGACGATCTGAGTATTGCCCGCGAGGCATTGAACAGAATGGAGCTGGGCAATATGGAGCAGCGTCTGGTCAGTACGCTGTCGGGCGGAGAAAAACAGCGGCTGGCTGTCGCAACTGCGCTCTGCCAACAGGCGCAGTTGTGGTTGGCAGACGAACCCGGCAACCACCTCGACTTGCATCATCAAGTCGCCGTGATGCAGCTGCTTCGCGAGCAGGCTGATAATGGCTGTGCCGTGGTACTTTGCCTGCACGACATCAACCTGGCCGCTCGCTATTGCAGTCACCTGCTGCTCCTTTATCCCGACGGCAGTGCCTGTTGGGGAGAGGCGTCTACCATGTTGAAAACCGAAGCGCTGGAGAGACTCTATCGCCAGCCTCTGCGAGTCATCGAAGACGGCGGCGAGCGGATTTTTCTGCCGCGTACCGAGCGACCAAATAAGCCATTATGAACAGCGAATTCAGCCCCGCCGATATCGACGCCATCTACCGCGTGATCGCCGCGCGTCGAGACATGCGTCATTTCGCGGGTGGCGACGTGGCGCCCGAGACGCTGCGGCGCCTGCTCGCCTCCGCTCACCAGGCCCCCAGCGTCGGCTTTATGCAGCCCTGGCGCTTTATCCGCATTCGCAGACCCGCGCTTCGCGATGCCTTGTACGAGGCCGTTCAACGGGAAATTACCGCTTCGGCCGAGGCGCTGGGAGACCGCAAACAAGAATTTCTGCGCCTGAAAGTCGAGGGCATTCGCGATTGCGCTGAACTGCTGGTGGTCGCACTTTGCGATCATCGAGAGCGGTATATTTTTGGTCGCCGCACGCTGCCGGAAATGGATTTGGCCTCCGCCGCCTGTGCCATCCAGAACCTGTGGCTGACCGCCCGGGCCGAAGGGCTGGGCATGGGCTGGGTTTCACTTTTCCAGCCCGAGGAAATCAAGCCGCTATTAAAAATGCCCGAGGACAGCCACCCAATTGCGCTGTTGTGCCTCGGACCCGTCCATGAATTCTACGACAAGCCCATGCTTGAGCAGGAAAACTGGGACAGCCGCCGTCCACTCGATAGCCTGATTATGGAGGACGGCTGGCATGACTGAGCGCAGCAAAACGCTGATGATACAGGGCACCACCTCCGACGCAGGCAAGAGTGTACTGGTGGCCGCCCTTTGTCGGGCAATGGCCCGGCGCGGCTTGGCCGTGGCACCGTTCAAGCCGCAAAATATGGCCCTGAACAGCGCAGTAACCCCTGATGGCAGGGAGATTGGCCGTGCTCAGGCGGTACAGGCCCGCGCCTGCGGGCTGCCTCCTCACAGCGATATGAACCCGGTTTTACTCAAGCCCAATAGCGATACCGGCGCGCAGGTCATCATTCATGGCAGGGCCCTTAGCAACATGGAGGCGGCGGATTACCACGCCTACAAACGCACAGCGCGGCAGGCGGTACTCGACTCCCACACGCGCCTCCAACAGCAGTACACACACATTGTGGTTGAGGGCGCGGGCAGCCCGGCGGAGATCAATCTTCGCGACAACGATATTGCCAATATGGGCTTTGCCGAAGCCGTCGACTGCCCGGTCATTCTGATTGCCGACATCGATCGCGGCGGTGTGTTTGCCCACCTCGTCGGCACCCTTGCTCTGTTGTCGGAAACGGAAAAAGCGCGGGTAAAGGGTTTCGTCATTAACCGCTTTCGGGGCGATATTGCCCTGCTGCAATCGGGTCTGGACTGGCTTGAAGATTACACCGGCAAGCCGGTGATTGGCGTTTTACCCTACCTGCACGATCTTCATCTGGAAGCCGAAGACGCCATCAATGCCGACCAGCAATTGAGCAAAGTCGCTCTGCGAATTGCGGTACCCGTGCTGCCTCGCACCAGCAATCACACCGATTTTGATGCGCTGCGGCTGCAACCGGATGTAGACCTGCAATTTGTGCGCAAGGGTCAGCCACTTCCCCCCTGCGACCTGATCATTCTTCCCGGCAGCAAGAGCGTGCGCGCTGACCTCCAGGCGCTGCACGACAATGGCTGGGCAGAACAACTCACCAGACACCTGCGCTACGGCGGTAAAGTACTGGGCATCTGCGGCGGCTTTCAAATGCTGGGTAAGCTCATCCACGACCCCTTGGGCATTGAGGGACCGTCCGGCAGCAGCGAGGGACTAGCTTGGCTGGATATGGAAACCACCCTCGCCGCCGAGAAAACCCTGCGTCAAGTCAGTGGTCATTGCCGACTAAACGGGCGCCAGGCCTCGCTGCGCGGCTACGAAATTCATGCGGGGATCAGTCAGGGCCGCGCACTGGAAACCCCGTTTGCAGAAGTAAATGAGCACTGCGACGGCGCAATTTCAGCAGATGGACACGTTCTGGGCAGCTATGTACACGGCTTGTTTGATGACGATGAGGCCCGCGCCTTGATTCTGCAATGGGCTGGCGCCTCAAGCCTGGAGGCCGTCGATTACAACGGCATTATCGAGGCCAACCTGGAGCGACTGGCAGATTGTGTTGAGCAGCATCTCGACATGGAGACGCTGCTCTCCCTGGGCAGTTAAAATTCAAAATCTGCCAGACTGGCCAGGCCGTCAAACAACGGGGTCAACAACAGCTCATCCAGCGCGCCGATCAGCGGTGCCAACAAGGCAAGCAAGGTGTTGTCGAGGACGAAGGTCACTTCGCGCACTACCACCAGCAGGACGCTGCTCAGGAACTTGGGACCCAGGCCAATAGCATTGGTCACCTCTGCCGGAGCGAACTGTTCAATGGGGATAATGCCGACGAGGATATTGTTCAGCAAATCTTCAACCAGTGAGACCAAAACCTGTCCCAGTTCGGCCGTGCTCGCATTGCCCACGGCATCCAGCGTTCGTCCCACGTCGAACAGCAGCTCAGACAACAGTGCAAAGCTACCGCCAACCACGGGCACAACACCTGTTTCTTCCTCTATTGCATCGACCAGCCCTTGAATATTCATGGCAAGCGCTTTAACAGGATCGGTCAAGCTGCGCAGATCGGCCGAGCCCTCCCCGGAGCCCTGATCATCGGCACTGGGAACACTGGCACGAAATTCGTCAAGAATACCGCCCAACTGATCAAACGGTGCCGGCAGGGATTCATTGCTGTCGACCACAGCCTGCAGTTGCTGCAATGAGTACAGCAACGCCTGCGAGGCCCGGGCCGAACCCGCCATCAGCAGATCGGGATTCTGCTCCTCAGCCGCCTTCTGCACGCCGGTAGACAGCGCATCCAGAACTTCGATCAGGCCGACACTGGATTGCGCCATGGCATTGATCAACGCCGCCATTGTGGGGTCATTAACGGCACCGGCCAGCTGCGTGAAGCCCTCGGCAAAGGTGCTTTGTACCTCGTCGAGATTACCCTCTTCGCCATACACATCGAATTCCGGGTTAGCCTGCAACGGGCTGGTGAAGGCATCGCTGCTGGCAATCCCTTCGGCAGGCTGCTGCAAGGTGCTGCGAATAAACGCGGGCTGCGGATCAGTCAACGAGCCGATACCCAACGCACCGTCGTCGGGGTCGACTTCATAGACCTCGCCATAAAACTGATCGCCCTTCACTTCCACCCACACAAAACCGTAGGAGTCGCCCTTTTCGTAAAAGACAGGATTACTGTTGCGCCCCTCCAGACTGCGAGTCTTACTCGCGGCACCGGATAGAATAAACTCGGTTTTACCGCAGTCCGGCTGACTCATCAGCCACTGGAGATCGTGATCATGCCCGGCGAACATGAAGTCGGCGCGATCACACATCGTTTCTTCCAAAAATGCCTTGTAGCGCTCACCGGCCAGCACCGGCAACAGGAAGCCCGGCACACCGTCGTAATTGCCGGCATTTCCGTGGCTGCCATTGGATACGTAGGGGTGGTGTGCAAAAACAAACTTCCATTTGGCCTGACTGGTCTCGATAGACGATTTCAGCCATTCAGCCTGCGCCAGGCCGAAGTTGTTGTAGGAATAGTTTTCGTCGCTGTCCGGGAAACCACCCGCCACCTGGCTGGAGTCGATGCCAAAGAATTCCACCAGCGGCTTGCCGTTATCCTGCTCACCCTCAGAGAAACGGTAGTAGCGATCAGGCATTTTCCAGCGCTGCGAAGCGCGAGGGGCGTCGGGGTGTTCTGCGTCCCGATAGTGATAATCCACCTGATACTCACCAGTGGCATTCCCGGCACCATCACCACCGAAAAACCCGGTGTTGTCGTGGTTGCCGAGGACAAAATAGAACGGCAGATCAACGGGCTCGAATGGCAGTTCAAATTTCTCTTCGAACTGGGGGTCCATTACGGACGTCACACCAGACTCATAGATATTGTCGCCAAGCCCCAATACCAGATCACAACCACGAGCCTCGCAAACCGCCGCCATGGCTTTACCCACTGCATAGGCGCCATTACTGGCGCTGCCGCTGTCGCCCATCAAAATAAAGCGAACGACATTGTTATCCGGCGGTGTTGAGCCACCATTATCCCCGCCGTTGTCACCGCCATTATCGACACTATCGCTGCCACTGCTGCCTGATGAAGAAGAACCTCCACAAGCTGACAGGCCTAGCAAGCTAGCGGCCAGTAACAGAGAGGTAAGAATCGGTTTTGCTGTCATTTGTCTCTCCCGGGGCAAAACTTAAACACGCGGCCGAGACACAGGCGTGTCTTCTACCAGACGACTGCTGCCGACCTGAACCGCAACGGTTTTGACCTTGTCCATTTCCACACCGGATTGCTCCGGATCATCAATACTCGCCGCGTAGTAATACTCCGCCTGGGCACGCTGCCGCGTGACATCGACGAGAATAAATCCCTTGTTGACCAGATCCGTATATTTCATATGCGGGTTAAGCAGGGGCAACACCGACGACACCAGTTGCGCGGCACCGTCGGGAAAACCCGGCGACGTAACACTGGGGGCCACGAATTCAACCGCTAGCGGATCATCCAGCACACCGCCGGTCAAAATGGCGCTGCTCTTGTATACCTCATTCGCCCAGCTGGTATGAATGTCACCGGTCAGGATCACGGTGTTTTGAATGCCCTGCTCTTCAATGAAATCGAGCAGCTCTTCACGCTCGCTGGGATAGCCATCCCACTGATCCATATTAATAGCAATCAGCGGACTGAATTCATTGGTGGGTACGCCAGGCAGCAGCCGCTGCAATTCGAGAATCTGCAACTGAGCGAACATGACCTGCTGCCCGATAAATTTCCAGATACCGGTGCCGGTGGCCAGTTCATTCTTTAACCAGGTTTTCTGGGGCTCACCCAGCAGATCACGCTGCTCAGCGCGCGCCGGGTCGACGGGGTTACTCAACTGCTGCTCACGTCCCTCAAGGCGGGTATCGAGCATGGTGAAATCGGCAAGGTCTCCAAAGTGGAACGCCCGGTAAATACTGTCCTGCGTGGCTGTGGGCGGCCGGATCGGCAACCATTCAAAGTAGGCTTTAATCGCCGCCGCCTTGCGTTCAAACCAATCGCCTTCACCTTCATTGTGGTTTTCCGCGCCATCGCGGTAGGAGTCGTTGGTCGATTCGTGGTCATCCCAAATCGTGACAAAGGAATGCATGGCGTGAACGGCCTGCAAATCTGTATCGCGGCGGTAGAGGGCGTAGCGACGACGGTAGTCATCCAGCGCGACAATTTCATGCGGCGGATCAAGCAGACGGTTCGGGTTATCGCCATAGCCATCCTGGGCGTACTCGTAAATGTAGTCACCGAGATGCAGCACGAAATCGAGGTCGCTGCGGTTGGCGATGATTCGATAGACAGAGAAATAGCCGTGGGGGTAGCTGCTGCAGGAACACACGGCAAAACGCAGACGGTCGGCATATTGGCCGCGCATCGGCAGTGTGCGGGCACGGCCCACTGGTGATTTGCTGTCGGCACCGCGGAAACGGTACCAGTAACGACGATCAGCCAATAAACTGGCGGCGTCGAACTTGATGGTGTAGTCACTCTCGGCTGTGGTTGTGAGGGTTTCTGAGAGCACCAGCGTCTCAAAATCCTCATCCTCCGCAATCTCACAAAGTACGGTCAACGCCGAACTGCCCGCTGGCGGCGTGGCCCGCGTCCACAAAATCACCCGGTCATCCAGCGGATCACCACTGGCGACCCCGTGCTCAAAGGAAATACCGCTACTCAGGGGCTGCCCCTGCCCACCGCCGTTGTCGGGATCAGGCGAACCGCCGCTGCTGCTATTGCTCCCACTTCCGCAGGCTGTCAGTATTGGGATGCTCAGGCTGGCGGTCGTAATGGCTTTCAGGAAAAGTCGGCGATCCATGGGTGTACTCGTGGTGATTGATCTTCGGTGCGGGACGTCGTGCAGCTCACACAACGCCAATAATTTACTACACAAAGATTACAATTCTATTTCTAACGAGTAATTAAAGATGCGATATATCACCAAGCCTTTCGCTTGCCGTGCAGCAATTATGCTTTGCCTCAGTGTATTCCTGACTGCCTGCAGCAAGCCGGTCGCCTTTACCGACTACACGGTTGAGAACCTGCTGAAGAAAAATCTCAGCGAGCTCACCGAGCCAAGACTTTTTGAGACAGAGAAGCTGGAGATTATCCAGAAAAGTGAAGAAGGCGACGCTGCCGAAGCGGAAGTCTACGTCACACTGGTGTTTCCCGAAGACTTCGACACCGTGATTTCCATGCGCAAGCTTCAGCCCTTCAACATGGAGTACAAACAGTACAAAAGCAGCTTCGGCAAATTTGCCGCCGGCGAGCGCCAGCGTCACCACGCCAAGTACCAGTTTGTGAGACGGGATGGAAAATGGCTGATCAGCGGCAGCCAGGCAATGTCACCACCGGAGATCATGCCGCCACAGCCATGATCGCCATCAGCCGTGAAAGTGCAGCTGCACCCAGGGCTCGCGCCCTTGCTGTCGGTAAACATGAAAGCGGCTAAAACCCGCATAGGGGACCGACAGGCGAGTCATCGCCCCCATCGGCATGCCCAGCCAGTGGCAGATCATCACGCGAATAACCGCGCCATGCACCACCAGTAATATCGACTCACCGGCATGGCGCTCGGCAATCTCGTCCAGCGCTCGACAAACCCGCTGACTGAAGTCCGCCATATTCTCGCCATTGGGGGGACTCGCCTCATCGGGCGACTCCCAGAAACGCCGCCACACTTCGGGGTCTCGCTGCTGCGCCTCACTGTGAGGCAGCCCCTCCCAATCACCGAAATGAATTTCTCTGAGCGCGTCTTCAATGGCCAGAGGAACACCCTTCTCCCCCGCCAGCGATTCTGCAAACCTCGCGCAGCGCTGCAGCGGGGAGGAAATAATCCGGTCCCAATGGGCATCCTCGACGGTGGCAACCTTGCCACTCATCTGCGCCCAACCTTCCTCGCTGAGCGCCACATCGGTACTGCCACGGAAAATTTCTCCGCCCTCACAGGCGCCATGACGAAGTAAATCTATACGACTGCGCTGTACGCTCATCAATCATTGCCGCGGCTGACGCCAGCCTGCTCAAAGCTGGCCATTTCATTCTGTAACAGACAGGCAGTCTGCATGACTGGCAGGGCCACCGCAGCCCCGCTGCCCTCACCCAGTCGAAGATCGAGCTCGAGCAGAGGCTCTGCATCCATTTTATTGAGCAGACGTTTATGACCAGGCTCAGCGGAACAGTGAGAGAAAAACAGCCAGGGGCGAATACTCGGGTTCACTTTCACGGCAGAGATGGCTGCGGCGGTACAGATATAACCATCGACCAGAACAGCAACGCCATTCTGTGCAGCGCGAATGTAAGCACCCACTAACGCGCAAATTTCAAAGCCGCCGATACGGCGCAGAGTTTCCACACCATCTTTCATATGCGGCAAATGGCGTGACATGGCGCGGGTGACGACGGCCGCTTTTTTCGCCATGCCCTGCTCGTTTATCCCGGTACCACGCCCTACCATGGCCGTAGCCGACAAGCGCGTATGAGCCACCGCGAGCGCCGCCGCAGACGTACTGTTGGCGATCCCCATCTCGCCCCCGAGGAAGATATTGATGTCGTCGGCGCCATCCAATGTATCGCGCCCGACATCAAACGCTTCCAGGCACTGCTCCCGAGTCATTGCTTCCGTCACACACATATTCTGCGTGCCGGCACCCACTCGACGATCGACCACATTGGGCAAGTCTTCGATTGCATAGACGGTGCCGACATTGACCACCGAAAACTGCGCCTTCAGTTGCTTGGCCAATACACTGATGGCGGCGCCACCGTTGGCAAAGTTGCGCACCATCTCCGCCGTTACCAGCTGAGGGTAGGCAGATACGCCTTCGGCTGCGACGCCGTGGTCACCGGCAAACACCGCAATGAGTGGCTTGTCGACGCGGGGCGTCAATGTTCCCTGCAACGCCGAGAGCTGCACCGCCACATCTTCAAGGCGGCCCAGCGATCCTTTTGGCTTGGTAAGATTGTCCTGACGCGCCTGCGCCTGCTCACGCAGCGCCTCATCCGGCTCGCGCGCCGGCTCCAGATACCACTCTGTCACAATTCATCCTTTTATTGATTAATGAGGCGCTTTCAGCACCTGCTCCAACCCGGCCGTTACTAGCACCACTCTCTCGGACACTGCCGCCAGCTCCTGATGAAGCCGCCCGGCCTCATCCACAAAACGGCGCGATAATGCCCCCATTGGCACGACACCTTGTCCCACTTCATTGCTGACCAGAATAAGCTGCCCCGGCGCCCGCTGTATGCCATATAAAAACTCGGCCCTGACCCGCTGCCACAGCGCATCGTCATCTTTCATCAGCCAGTTGCTCAACCACAGCGTGAGACAGTCCACCAGCACACAGGACTCGTCGCTGGCATGGGCCGCTATCGCATCGGCAAGTTGCTCGGGAGCCTCTATCGTTTTCCAGCCACCACCTTCGCGCTGCTGGCGATGATGGGCGATTCGCTCAGCCATTTCCGAATCACCGGCTGTTGCCGTCGCGATGTACACCAGCGTTTTACCACTGGCGACAGCCCTGGCCTCGGCAAGACGACTCTTACCGGAGCGCGCACCACCCAAATACAGTTCCAGCACCCTGACTCCTTATGATTTTATGCCGCCGGCTGCCCGCGCTGTGTAAGTCACGTATACTCCGCGAGAATCGTGGGGCGTCGCGTTTGACGCACTATTCTACAAGACAGCAGTAAGCAGAGGGAAATATGGGCCACCGCTTATCCAAGATTTACACCCGCACAGGCGACGACGGCACCACAGGGCTCGGCGACGGGTCGCGGATCGACAAAGATCATGCGTGCATGGAAGCCATTGGCACTGTCGACGAGCTGAACTCTCAAATCGGGGTGTTAATTACCGAGCTGGAATCTGGCGACAACAGCATCGGACTGTTGTCGCGCATCCAGCACGACCTGTTTGATCTCGGTGGAGAACTTTCCATACCCGGTTACACCTTGGTGAGTGCCGAGCGCATCGGCGAGCTGGAAGCCTCGCTAGACACCATGAACGACGACCTGCCGCCACTGAAGAATTTCATTCTGCCCGGCGGCAGCAAGGCCGCCGCGCATTGTCACCTCGCCCGCGCCATCTGTCGTCGAGCAGAGCGCGCTGTGGTAACCCTGAGCCGCGACAATGAGGTGAACGATACCACCCGCCAATATCTGAATCGGCTGTCAGACTTGCTGTTTGTGATGGCTCGGCTACTGGCAAGGCGCGGAGATGGAGAAGAGGTGCTTTGGCTGCCTGCGGATCAGCGCAAATAAGCCCGGATTACGGCCACAATCTCGCAGCGCCTCTCACGCCGCTGCTATCTCCAAAACGATTGGCTCGAAGCTGGGTGCGGCAGTGATCACTGAACACCCAGTGCATCCATAGCTCTGGCACCCGCTGATACAGGCAGGGGATATTCGATAGACCGCCACCGAGCACAATGACCTCGGGGTCGAAGATATTGATAACCTGCGCCAGCGCTCTGGCCAAGTCGTGACAGTAGTGCTCCAGCGAGCGACAAGAAACCCCGTCACCCCGCTCAGCGGCCGCTACCAGCTCAGGCACGGAAGTCAGCGTGCCGCCGAATTGCCGATAGGTTTGCAGCAGGCCCGCACCGCAAAGATGAGTTTCAATACAGTCGCGACGGCCGCAATAACACAAGCGCTGCTCGTCGGTTTCACTGAGGCGATTGTGCCCCCACTCCCCGGCAATCCCGTTGCCCCCTGAAAGCAATTGGCTGCGAAATACCAAACCGCCGCCAACGCCTGTCCCCAGGATGGCACCAAACACCGACTCAGCCCCTTCGGCCGCACCATCTGTTGCTTCTGACAATGCAAAGCAGTTGGCATCATTGGCAAGGCGCAGCTCACGCCCCAACACCTTTTCAAGATCCCGCTGCAGCGGCCGGCCGTTTAGGCAAAGGGTGTTACTGTTTCGCATCAGCCCCGTTTCCGCAGAGAGGCTGCCCGGCGTACCAATCCCTATATTCGCAGAAACAGCGAACGCCCGTTCCAGCTTACGTACCAGCTGCCCGATGGTCTCGAGAATGGCCTCGTAGGAATGACTTGGGGTCGGGACGCGCTCACGATGCAGTAAGTCACCTTGCGCATCCATCAGCACGGCTTCTATTTTGGTGCCGCCCAAGTCAATGCCAAGACGCATCAGAACAACTGCATCAGCGCCATGACAGCAATCCAGCAAAGCAGACTGCGCGAGAGCATTTGCTGAACGCATTGCAATTCTTTCGCCGCGTTCTGCGTAAACTGTCCGTCGTCAGTGTGAGCTGTGCATGGCAGCGACAGACAACCCAACGCATCCAGATAGTCCTCAGCGGGCAAGTCTGACATCAGGCTCTCCCGCCACTTTCTGAAACTGCCATCAAAATCCCCCACCAGCGCAAATGCGAAACCCAGCAGGCGCACTGGAATCCATTCGGCATAATAAAGCCACAGTTTCGCTTGATCCCTCTCTTCCTGATCGAAGCTGTCGTGACGACTGGCGATAAAAAGTAAACGGTACAACAAGGCGACCGCGGGACCGAGAGCGAAGAACCAGAATACCGCAGCAAACCAGCGCTCGAAGCCCTGATAGAAGACCGCCTTACGCACAGCGCTATGCAATTCTTCCGCATTTTCAGCGCCGCTGTCACAAAGCTCCGGGCTGAACTGCTGGGCATGAAGGTACGCGCCCTCCAGGTCCCCTCGCTGCCAACTGTTCAAATATAGACGCAGCCGGGTTTGGAAATCGCCACGCCCCAAGCTGTACAACAATATGAGCACCGACAGCAAAAAGAATGGCAGACCGAATAACAGGGGACCCAGCAGCCAGAGAATAACGGCGACAAGCAGCGCCGGCGCCGCCAGAAAAATCACCAAACGCAGGCGCACAGTTTGCACATAGCGAAGCACCCGCCTGAACTGCGCGATCCAGTCATCTTTCTGTACTACCACCCCACTGCCCCAGAACTGAACGGCAGCCCAGGCAATAAGAATCGCAAAAAACTCCATAGTGTTATCCGTGATCAAGGCGATTGTCTGCCTAAATTGATATCAGGCTCTTGTAATAAACCCAGTCAAACGCCGGACCGGGGTCCGTTTTTCGTCCTGGCGCGATGTCACTGTGCCCGGTGATGCGTTCCGGCACAAGCCCCGGAAACCGCCTCAACATCGCCTGGGTGACAGCGGCCAGCTCTCGATACTGTGCGTCAGTATACGGTCGAAAATCTTCTCCCTCCAACTCGATGCCGATGCTGAAATCATTACAGTTTTCTCGCCCATCAAAGCACGAAACGCCCGCATGCCACGCACGATCCAAAAGAGAAACAAACTGAAAACAGTCGCCATTACGATCAATAAACAGGTGGGCAGACACCTGAACTCCAGTCAATTCCTCCAGCTGCGGATGCGAGTAACAGTCAAGTTCGTTGCAGAAGAAAGCCTGGACACAACCGGTACCAAACTGGCCTGGTGGCAGACTGATATTGTGGATCACCAGCAAGCTGATATCGTTGCTGTCAGGGCGTGGGTTAAAGTTGTCGCTGGGACAGCGGCGTGCGTGAGAAAACCAGCCGAGATTATCGATAAGATACATGGGGAGTCCTGAATCGCTGGCTAGAGTGTATCAGGCCGACGAGAAACAGGGGAGCCTTGGCACAGGCGCGATATCCAGCTTAGCTTAGCGGCTTGTCGTCCATATCCCGAAGGTTACTGATCACCGACTCCAGGGCACGATCAAACATGCGGTCATCATCAATCATCAGCAAGTGGCCATCGCTCACCGCCTCCAGCAGGCTGTCGCGATTATACTCGGCGACCTTGATACCCGCGCGATTAACGAAGATGTACCGCCCAATACCATTGATGACCGCCGCCAGACGACAGCGGAGCATTTTGCCATCATCCTGACGCAAGTCGACCCAATTACCCACACGCAAGGAATCAAGCAAAGATGGGTCAACCGAGGCCGCAGCAGCCTGAGATTTTCCAGTAACGGCCTCGCCCGACACCGGCAGGGAATGCGGCATGGGCTCGTCCAGCTCCCGGGCCAGTGCCGCATCAAGGTCTTCTAAATCTACGTCATCTGCAGTCGACGGCGCGTTTTGCTGGGGCGCATCATCAGGTATCTTGGGTTTGCGATTTAGCTTCGCCATATGCAGGCGCTCAAGCTGCTCAAACCACTGGCCTGTTTCAAAGGCATTCAGCGAGACGCGGTTGAAGCCCAGTCGCAGTGTTTCTACCAGCACGGGTAGCGCGGTAATCAGCTCGTTGCGATGCCCGACATCGTCATTGGCGGCGACGCTCCACAACAGGCGATCAACGAACTCCACTTCGTCCTTGAAACGAGGACTTTCCGGTCCGGCCTGGACATAGCTGAGAAACAGAACCTTGGACCAGCCCTCTTTGAGAATACGCTCGACAGCGACGGGATAATTACCGCCAGCCAGTTTCTCGTCCAGCAGGCCGGCGATGTAGCCCCGGGCCGCCTGGGCCGTCGCACGACCGCCTTCCGCACTAACGGTGCGCTGCGCAACCAGCTCGGCCCGACGCTGCGCTTTTTCCTGGAACTTGCTGAACTCGCTCAGAACATCCACAAACACCTGAGTGTCTACACCGAAATCACCCAGCACCCGGAGGACGACGTCCTCAACCTTGCGGTACAGAGGGTCTTTTTCCGGAGCAGCGACCGGCGCCCAGCCGATGCTGGCACTCATGATCGCACTGAGCAACTTACGCGCAGGATGCTCCTCGCGGCTGAAAAAGCTCTTGTCCAGCATCGCCATCTTCAAAATGGGAATCTGAAGCTGTGCCATCAAGCCTTTAAGAGGGTCTGCCAGTCCATCACCTTCCAGCATGTACTGAAATAAGGTGCCCACGAGATGGATAGTGTCTCGATCACGCTCTACCGAAAGCGCCGAAGCGTCGCCCGGCGCGACACGACCGACCTGCTTGAGTCGGGACACCAGTTTCTGAGTCACCAGCTGATAGGCATCCCCGTCATCATTCGCCGCATCGCGGTTCTTCAAATGACTGAACTGCTCATTCTGAATGTCCTGCAAAGCCACCATTAGCGACGGCTTGGAAAGCGTCGCCGCCTCCTGAGTACTACCATTGCTGGTCAGCAAGGCTTCCAGCTCATCGATCAACTGGGTAACGCGTTCGTCAGTAGACGCTTTTTGGGCATTCTCAGATTTGACGCCGTCTACACGCTTATCGGCCGGTTTCGGCTTTTGGGTGAGCGCATCAAGAGACAGCCCCTGTGATTCCAGCACCGGAACCAATACTGCAAACAGTTCGTCAAAACGGGAAATGATCTGGGCATCAAACAGCTTGAAGAGAACCAGACGCGCCTTGAGATCAATATTCAGCTCACTGCATGCCTGCCCCAGTGCCTTGGCAATTTGCGCGGGCCCCAACGGCAGCTCTGTTGCCGTTACTGCGTCTCCGCCCAAGCTTTGCTGCCAGGCTGCCGAAAGTTGCCAAAGCTCCTTCAGATAGCGCCGCTCGGCCTTTTTGGCCATACCTTCGATGGCAACCAACTCTTCCAGCGCATCGGATTCGAGCAACTTGAGCTTGGCCACTCCCTGAGATTCGGCAGCAAACTGGCCGCCGGGAATCTGCGATTGGAAATTCTTTTTGAAAAGCTGGGAAAAATTCTGCTCGACTTGCTGCCGGTGAATGCGAATTTCCCGCATGGAGTCGAAATAGAGGTGCTGTTCTTTTGCACTGGAGGCCTCGTCGGCCAGCTCAAACAGGGTGTCGTCGACGTCATCCAGCAAACTGGTAAGACGCTCGGTGAGGAACAGGCTGCTTTTTTCCTGTAAAGCTGCGATCACCGGAGGCAACGGCCTTGCCGCCTCCTGCTGCCTCGCGCCTGCAAGTTTCGCGCGAATATCGACAATTTTCTCTGACTTATCAGCCATACTGACCCGCCACCGATTACCCTTCTATGCTGCATACGTGGCCCAAACTCACCGGGCGTGACTATTCTTTCCCTTTCTGAACGCTTCGTCATCACCCGCTCAGCGAGCCTGACAAAGGCTTCGGCCTCCCGCCTATACATCACACATTTATACCAGAGTGCAATTGCGCTTGTAAGTAGCGATTTTCCCATACATTCCCCTGAACGCTACACGCCTAGCACCGAACTTGCTAAACTCGCGCGCCTCAGTGCTTTCCCTGTGTGAGCGATTAGTGTCCATTTTACTCACTACGCGCATATGACAATCCAAAGGCCGACGCTGACGTTATAGCAGCCGGTCAGCGCGAACAGCCAGCGGGGGAAACTACTTAGGGCATATACGGGTTCTGTGCCGTTGTGCAATCGACATTAAAATAGTAGCGCTATACAAACAAGTATTATCGGAAAGGTGCCGCACCGCGATGGAATTTTCTGAACATTTGAGCAACGACCGCAAAGCCACAGTGCGCGCGGCACTGAACGAAGATATTGGCTCCGGAGATATCACCGCTATGCTCATCTCCGAAAAAGAGTACGCCAGCGCTAAAATCATCAGCAGGGAAAGCGCCATTGTCTGCGGACGTGACTGGGTTGACGAAGTTTTCCGCCAAGTTGATAACTCCGTCACAGTTCACTGGTTCGTCGCCGATGGACAGAAAGTCGCTCCGGATACCGTCCTCTTCGAACTGAGAGGCCCGGCACGCGCACTGCTCACTGGCGAGCGCAGCGCTCTCAACTTCCTGCAACTACTCTCCGGCACAGCAACGACCTGCCGCGAGTACGCCGATATTGTGGCGCACACCAAGGTCAAACTGCTGGACACACGAAAAACCATCCCGGGCCTGAGAACAGCCCAAAAATACGCGGTCACCTGCGGCGGCTGCCACAACCACCGAATCGGTCTCTACGACGCCTTCCTTATTAAGGAAAACCACATTGCGGCCTGCGGCGGGATCGACAAAGCGGTGCAGCGCGCCCGTGACATCGCTCCGGACAAACCGGTAGAAGTGGAAGTGGAAACGCTGGCGGAACTGGACACCGCACTGGCAGCCAACGCCGACATCATCATGCTGGATAACTTCTCGCTGTCGGATATGCGAAAAGGCGTGGAAGTGACGGACGGACAGGCAAAACTGGAAGCCTCGGGCAATGTCAGCAAAGAAACCTTGGCTGCGATTGCGGAAACCGGCGTGGACTACATCTCGATTGGCGCGCTGACAAAGCATGCGCGAGCGATTGACCTGTCAATGCGACTGGCGCGGTAGCTCTATTAAAAACGGGCATTAAGAAGCGTTTTCCCATGTACGCGGGAGATATCGGCTTTTCTCATGCCAAAAATTCAGTTCAAACTCCTCTCCCATAAGCCCTCTGTAATAGTCGTCAACTGTTGCAAGCCAATATGCGCAGGATAGTGCCACCAAAAAAGACATGCTTGAAATTAGTAATGATACGCGCCGATCACGACTAATCCCCGAATATCCAAGCAGCGGAACTTGGCTATATCTACCCAACAAAAGCCCTGTTAGGATAACACCTACTACCTGTCCCACAGGCATAGTAAAGACAGCGCTGTATTGAGCGTTCACAACAATAGCTACAAATGATGCTAGCAATACAGCACTGTAAACATCTCGACTCTTTTTTATTTTCTTCCCCAAGCTGACGACAAACGCAACCAACAAGGCGTAAAGGGAAACTGCCAATGGGAGCCCATACTCATAGGCAACTTGAAGGAAATGCTGATGCGGGTGAGCGGGAAGAGAAGGAGGAAGCCCTTCGCCTTTAGCGAAAGAATAAGCGCCATAACCAAGAAACGGCCTCTCGAAAATAGCATTTACTGTTGCAGACCAAATAGCTGTTCGGTTATCTACAAGCACATTCGCCCGCGCCGAAAGCCCTACCATATCCTTCTGTTCAAAAAACAGCCTATCGAACGCTTCGAAAAGAAGAAACCCCAAGAGGCCACCACCCAAAAGACAAATGAGGATTCGCCGAAACGCAGCAAACTCGATTAGAACATATAAAGCTGCCACACCCGCTAACATCGACAGCCAAATACCGCGCCCAGCGGTCACGATCACAACAAACACCAACGCACACAAAGCAAAGAAATATAAAGCTCGCCGCCAGCCACTCCCCTCTGCGACGGAAAATGCTAGCAATAAAACAATACCAACTTGAAAATGATTAACAAAACGAGCATGAGAGGCATAAGAGAACACTTCCTTCCAGCTAAAATCTACCCCCGAATTTTTAAATGCTACTGCACATACAAACACCAAAATCATCGAAAAAATACAACACAAAGAGATCCCCACCTCCCAAAATCTGCCTCCAACTGTAGCCCCCAACACATAAAAAACGGTCAGCAAAGGAAGCAACATTAGTAGGTAAGATATGTGTTTAATATATCCGTTCATCATAAAAAACCCTTTGAATAAAAGGGTAAAAAACAGAACGGCAAAAAAAAGAAATACCAGGCGATAACTTAGTTTGAGCAATAGAAAAAAAGCTGACAGACATGAAAATGCCATAACTGCCACTCTCTGCGCATCAATGCCCCCTAGCAAGGTAAAACCAAGAAAATAATGTGCAAAGAACGTGGCGAAAATGGCAGCGGCAAACAACACTGCCAAAGGCCTTCCATTTATTGCGTATACAAACCTCACCACACCACCCCTTTGACCGAGAATTCACACCAAAAAAAAACCAGCCCGTATTGGGCTGGTTTTTCAGCTTACAGCGTAGAAGCTGCTATCAGGTAGCCCGGCAGTTTTGCGGAACATATTTGTTAAGGGTGTTACTACTGATAACGCAATCCCACTGAACACCGGCATCCTCGTTGTACGTTGGAGTAAACGTCAGGGAGCCCGCATCCAAATCAGTAACATTGGTGTCTTTGATAGCAATAGTAATCACACCATTATTACCGACTGTAACAGACTCGACATAAGTGGAACTGATATCGGTGGCCGTAGCGCTGAGCCCAACTTTGACGTTGGTATTGCAATCAGCCGCATCGCCTGCAGCCGATATCAAGCACTCTGAAACCGAACTTTTAGCAGCCGCACCGAAGCCAATCGCTTCTGACATTTTAGCCCTAACGGTATAGTCCTGATACGCAGGCAGCGCCACCGCAGCCAAAATACCGATGATCGCTACCACGATCATCAGTTCGATAAGGGTAAAACCCTGTTGTGCTTTTTTCATGATCTTCTCCAATGAGTCATTTCAAAAGGCCTATGCCTATCGGGTTGCTTTCAAAGACTATGCCAACTCTACCCGCCAAGCTATTTCACTTGATAGTGAGCACCAAAGCACAAAACATCCGCCAACACTGACAAAATTGGTCAACCCCAAACTCTGCAACCGACAAATATCGTCACTCACGCTCCCATTCGCCGCTACGAGAATTACGGTGTTGCTTAGTCTGTGCCTCTGCCATAATGGTCAGCAAACAGACAACGGAATATGGCGAACCTTTGATGAACAGCTCCCCTCCCCTCACCGGCCTCGCTCGTCGCTTAGTTTTTGATGGCTTGCTTGAGGAAGAAGCTGTGCGCAAAGCTCAAGATTCTGCCAAGAAGGATAAAAGGAGCCTCGTCGCTCAGCTTGTCACAAGTAAATTGGCAGATGGTTTAACACTCGCGCAAATAGCTTCTGACGAATTTGGCATTCCTTTTCTTGATCTTCGTGCCTACAACTTGGACTTGGCTCCACGCAAAATTGTGGACAACAAGTTGATTCAAAGTCACAGAGCACTTCCACTATGGCAACGCGGTAAGCGCCTATTTGTGGGCATGTCGGACCCCACAAACCTCCATGCTCTAGACCAGATCAAGTTCCACACGAATCTGAGTACCGAACCGGTTATTGTCGAAGAAAGTGCGCTCAACCAGGCCATTGAGAAATATATGGCGTCTCAGGAGGAGTCGCTGACCGACAGTTTGGGCGATATGGATGACCTCGATCTGGACAACCTGGATGTTGAGGCCGTCGATGAGGATGCCGCTGCTAATGGGGATGCCAGCGGCGCCGATGAAGCCCCCGTTGTAAAGTTTGTAAACAAGGTACTGCTAGACGCGATTCGCGGTGGCGCGTCGGACATTCACTTTGAGCCCTATGAAAAAATGTACCGGGTTCGCTTTCGTACCGACGGGATTTTGCAGGAAATCGCCCGCCCGCCGGCATCACTCGGCTTCCGACTCGCGGCGCGCCTCAAAGTGATGTCGCAGATGGATATCTCAGAGAGACGCGTGCCACAGGATGGGCGGATCAAGATGAAGCTGTCCAAAACCCGTGCTATCGACTTTCGGGTTAACACGCTCCCCACCCTTTGGGGTGAAAAGGTCGTACTGCGGATACTGGATCCATCGTCTGCACAGATGGGCATCGATGCCTTGGGCTATGAACCCGAACAGAAAGAGATGTACCTCTCAGCGCTGAATCAACCACAAGGCATGATTCTGGTTACCGGCCCCACTGGCTCAGGTAAAACCGTGTCGCTGTATACCGGCCTGAATATCCTGAATACGCCCGAGCTGAACATTTCTACGGCGGAAGATCCGGTTGAAATTAACCTTGAGGGTATCAACCAGGTTCACGTGAACACCAAAGTGGGACTGGGTTTTGCCGAGGCCCTGCGTTCCTTTCTTCGCCAAGACCCCGACATCATCATGGTGGGGGAGATTCGAGACTTGGAAACGGCGGAAATCGGTATTAAAGCAGCGCAAACCGGTCATTTGGTACTGTCCACCCTGCACACCAACAGCGCCCCAGAAACGCTGACACGACTGCTGAACATGGGGGTTCCCGCATTCAACGTTGCGACCTCGGTCAGTCTGATCATCGCTCAGCGATTAGCCCGACGATTGTGTAAGGAATGCGCCGTACCCGCCGACATCCCCCACGAGACACTGCGTGAGGAAGGCTTTAGTGAGGAATTGCTGGAGTCAGCCTCTATTATGGAGGCCGTGGGTTGTGAACGTTGCAATAACGGTTACAAAGGCCGGGTGGGGATTTACGAAGTCGTTCGCATCACCCCGGATATTTCCCGTATTATCATGGAAAATGGCAACTCATTGCAGATCGCCGAACAGGCGCAAAAGGAAGGCTTTAACAACCTCCGCCAATCAGCATTGAAAAAGTGCGCCCAGGGCATCACCAGCTTGAGTGAAGTCAACCGCGTTACCAAAGACTAAGCGACAATAGAGATTACGATGGCCGCAAAAAATAAAGATGCCGTTTTTGTCTGGCAAGGCACCGACAAGCAAGGCCGCAAAACCCGTGGGGAGATGACCTCATCGACACCAGCACTGGTAAAGGCACAGCTTCGCAAGCAGGGTATTGCCGCCAAGTCCGTCAAGCGCAAACCCAAACCCCTGTTTTCGTCAAAGAAGGCAATCAAACCCGCCGACATCGCCATTTTCACTCGCCAGATGGCGACGATGCTGAAAGCTGGTGTACCGCTTGTCCAAAGTTTTGACATTGTCGCCGAAGGTGCGGGCAACCCGACGATGACCGAGCTGATCAATGACATTCGCAATGATGTCGCCGCGGGCGGCGGCTTCGCTGCAGCCTGCGCCAAGCATCCCAAGTACTTCGATAATCTGTTTTGCAGCTTGGTCGATTCCGGCGAGCAATCCGGTACGCTCGAGCTGATGCTGGACCGCGTGGCAACCTACAAGGAAAAAACAGAGGCCTTGAAAGCCAAGATAAAAAAGGCGCTGACTTACCCGATTGCCGTTATTGTAGTGGCCGTCGTAGTCACCGCGATCCTGCTGATAAAGGTCGTTCCCCAGTTTGCGGAAACCTTCCAAAGCTTTGGTTCAGACCTGCCTGCCTTTACTAAATTGGTCGTCAGTATGTCGGAGTGGATGCAGGCCAACTGGTTTATTTTATTCGGCGCCATCGGCTTGGCGGTAGCCGCTTTTGGTCAAGCGAGGCGACGCTCACAGGCCTTCTCTGACTGGGTCGACAAAATCTCACTGAAAATTCCGGCGATTGGCGACATTGTATACAACGCAGTAATAGCGCGTTTTTCACGCACACTCGCCACCACTTTCGGCGCCGGTGTGCCGCTGGTGGACGCGCTCAATTCCGTGGCAGGCGCGGCAGGCAATGCCGTTTACAACAAAGCCATCATCCAGATTCGCGATGACGTCACCACCGGCCAGACACTGTACTCCGCCATTCGCTTCACCAACCTTTTCCCCACCATGCTGTTGCAAATGGTGTCGATCGGCGAAGAATCGGGGTCTCTGGATGAGATGCTCGACAAGGTGGCTACGCACTATGAAGAAGCCGTCGACAATGCGGTGGATTCACTGACGTCGCTACTGGAGCCCTTCATCATGTCGATACTGGGTGTACTGGTAGGCGGCCTGATGATTGCAATGTACCTGCCCATCTTCATGCTGGGCTCCGCCATCTAACACTTCTGTGGCGGCATGACATTGCCGCCCGAGTTCGGAATCGAATCCATGTCAGCTCTTATGTATCTGGACAGTAATCCATGGCTCGCGTTATGCCTGCTCGGCATTTTCAGCCTGCTGTTGGGTAGTTTTTTCAATGTGGTAATTTATCGCCTGCCCAAGATGATGGAGGCACACTGGAAGCACGAGTGCCAGCTGATTCTCGAACAGGAACCAACATCTCCACCTGAAAGCTTTAATCTGGCCCTGCCGAACTCTCATTGCCCGCAATGCGGCGCAGCCGTCAAAGCCTGGCAAAATATCCCTGTTCTCAGCTATATCTTGCTGCGCGGCCGCTGCGCCTCCTGCCAAAACAAGATTGGACTCCGCTACCCCGCGGTTGAGCTGGCAACCGCCGCTCTTGCCGTGTTCACGGCACTTCAGTTCGGATTCACCTGGCAAGCATTGGCGGTCATCCTGTTTAGCTGGCTGCTACTGATTATGAGCATCATTGATATCGACCATCAGTTGTTGCCCGACAGCCTCACATTGCCGCTGTTATGGCTCGGTCTGGCCTACAACAGCCTCAGTGGCAGCGTTTTATTAATGGATGCCGTGTGGGGCGCCATTGCCGGCTACCTCTCACTGTGGTCTGTGTACTGGCTGTTTAAACTAATCACCGGCAAGGAAGGCATGGGATTCGGAGACTTCAAGCTACTCGCTGCCCTAGGCGCCTGGCTGGGTTGGCAGATGTTGCCGGTGATTATTCTACTGTCATCCGTCGTGGGCGCGGTATTGGGAATAACCTTGCTCAGCCTTCAGGGCAAAGGCCGTAACACCAGCATCCCCTTTGGCCCCTATCTGGCAGCAGCCGGCTGGATCGCCATGTTTTGGGGCCAGGATATCCTCGGCGCGTATATGGGCTTTGCAGGCCTGTAATCTCAAAGGAAACAGCAGTATTTATGAGCAAGGTCATTATCGGTCTGAGTGGTGGTATCGGCAGTGGTAAAACCGCGGTATCTGACCGTTTCGCGGAAAAGGGTATTGACGTCATTGACGCCGATGTCATCGCACGCGTTGTGGTCGAACCCGGCACCGAAGCACTGACAAAAATTCGAGAGCATTTTGGCGACGGCATCCTCGACAGTGATGGGCAGCTTCGCCGTGCCGAGCTACGCAAACGCATTTTCAGTAACCCCGACGAGAAACAATGGCTGGAAGCGCTGCTGCATCCGCTTATTGCCGAGGAAACGTTGCGACAGCTCGGCAATATTCAAAGTGCCTACGGCCTGTACGTCTCTCCCCTTCTCGTAGAGGGAGGTCAGAAGGCCCTGTGCGACCGATTACTCGTGGTCGATGTGCCGGAAGCGGTGCAGCTTGAACGAACCATGGCGCGTGATGACAATGAACGCGCACAGGTGGAGCGCATAATGGCCAGTCAGGCCAGCCGGGAACAGCGGCTGGCGGCCGCTGATGATATTCTGGACAACAGCCAAGCCATCGACACACTCGATGCTCGCGTTGAAGAACTTCACCGGAAATACTTACAGCTGGCGCAGGAGAAAGCCAATCGTGGCTAAGCTTACCCAATCAAACCGTCCGGCCGTAGCCTGCCCGAATTGCGGGACAGCTCAACAGTGGGACAGCCGTAACCCCTTTCGTCCTTTTTGCTCGGAACAATGCAAGAACCGCGACTTCATTGCCTGGTCGAATGAAGAACACAGCATTCCGGGACAAGCGGACTATGAAGATATTCTTAGCGGGGATCTAGAAATGGCCCCGGAACGGGAGTAATCAAGCGCCCTGAATGGCCTCTACAATAGCGTCGTTGGCTTTCGGGAATGCATAGTCATTCAGGTCCGCCACATCGATCCAACGCAGTGGCTGTCCTTCTTTGCCCGTGGGCACTCCCTGAAACTGACGCACCCAGCAGACTTCCAGCCGCACCGCCTTGTCGCCGTAATCATGTTCAATCGTCATCAGCGGCTCACAGCGTTCCGGGGCGACATCAATCCCCAGCTCCTCATGTAACTCACGAACTAAAGCCTGAGCGAGAGTTTCTCCCTCTTCAATCTTTCCACCGGGAAATTCCCACAGCCCGCCCTGATGGCGTTGCTCTGCGCGTCGGGCAATGAGTATGCGATGCTCGTCATCACACACCACGCCAACAGCGACTCTCACTAAGGCTTTAGCTTCGGTACTCGGCATTAATTTTGACGTAATCGTAGGAAAAATCGGTGGTCCACACGGTTTCAGCCACATCGCCCCGACCGAGATCAATGGCGATGACAATCTCTTCCTGCTTCATCACCGCCGCGCCCGCTTCCTCAGTATAGGACGCAGCCCGACCGCCTTTGTCGGCAATCAATACATCGCCCAGATGAACCTGTACGCCGCTGACATCCAGACCCTCAATGCCTGCGCGACCAATCGCGGCCAGAATGCGCCCCCAATTCGGGTCGCTGGCAAATAGCGCCGTCTTAACCAGCGGCGATTCAGCAACCGTATAGGCCACCTTCAATGCTTCTTCACTGGACTTGGCGCCGCAGACAGCCACTTCCACAAACTTGGTTGCCCCCTCGCCATCACGCACAATCGCCTGCGCCAAATCGAGAAAGACTTCGTTGATCAAATCCGTCATGGCAGCCAGCAATTCAGGCTCACGTTCTGATATCTCGACACCCGATGCACCGCTTGCCACCAGCATGCAGGCATCGTTGGTGGAGGTATCGCCATCAACGGTAATGCGATTAAAAGACTGCTCCGCCGCGTCGCTAACAAGGCGTTGCAGCAGAGTTTGCGCGATAACCGCATCGCAAGCCACATAGCCCAACATGGTCGCCATATTGGGTTTAATCATGCCCGCGCCTTTGGAGATACCGGTGACGGTAATGGTCTTACCCTGCCATTCGAACTGACGGGAGCATGCCTTGGGGCGGGTGTCGGTCGTCATGATACCGCTGGCTGCATCAGACCAATGCTCGGCAGACAAATCAGCCAGCGCTGCGGGCAGGGCCGCGATAATTTTATCGACGGGCAAGGGCTCGCCAATCACACCGGTAGAAAACGGCAACACCTGCTCAGTCGGACAGCCGGCCAAATCAGCTAGCGCCGAGCAGCACTGCTTGGCAGCCTCAAGCCCTGAAGGCCCGGTACCGGCATTGGCATTGCCGGTATTTACCAGCCAGTAGCGTGCACCGGACTGCTGAAGATGGGACTTGGCTATCGTCACCGGCGCAGCGCAGAACGCGTTCTTGGTAAACACGCCAGCAACCGTGCTGCCCTCGGCAAGCTCAAACACCACCACATCTTTGCGACCGGCTTTCTTGATTCCCGCACTGGCGATACCAATGCGCACGCCATCAACCGGGTGCAACACGCCAAAGTCACCAGACCCTACCGCCATGCTTTGCTACTCCTTGTGCCTTAACCCAGCTTACCGTGGCATTGCTTGTATTTTTTACCCGACCCACAAGGGCAAGGCTCATTGCGCCCCACTTTACGCCCTTCGCGCACAAAGGTTTCGGGGACAGCTTGTTCAGGTGCTTCGCCAACGTCCTCCTCAGGCTCTGCATTCATCGCAGACGCCTCAGCGTGCTGGAATTCCATCGCACGGCGCGCCTGCTCTTCGCGACGCTTACGCTCCAGTGCTTCCGCACTTTCATCCTGCTGCAACTGCAGGTGAGCCAGGAAACGGACAACCTCGTGCTTGAGGCTGTCGAGCATTTGTTGAAACAGCTCAAACGCCTCGCGCTTGTATTCTTGCTTAGGATTTTTCTGGGCAAATGCGCGCAAGTGAATGCCGTGGCGCAGGTGATCCATGGTAGCCAGATGCTCCTTCCACAACGTATCCAGCACCTGCAACATGATATGTCGCTCAATTTTGCGCATATCCGGGCCGACCTTCTCACACTTCGCCTCGTAACCCGCCGTTACCGCATCGAGAATGCGCTCACGAACGCCTTCCTCTTGCAGCTTTTTGTCTTCTTCCAGCCACTGGGCAATCGGCAGTTTGACTTCGAAGTCATTCTCCAGCCGACGCTCCAGTCCGTCGACATCCCACTGCTCAACCATGCTCTGCATGGGAATATATTCACTGACGACGTCATTAACCACATCGCTGCGAATCGCTGCCAACATCTCGCTGATGTCTTCCGACTCCAGCAGTTCATTACGCTGCTGATAAATAATCTGGCGCTGGTCATTTGCCACATCGTCGTATTCCAGCAACTGTTTGCGGATATCGAAGTTGCGGCCTTCGACTTTGCGCTGGGCTTTCTCGATGGCATTGGACACCATACGGTGCTCGATCGCTTCCCCTTTCTCCAGACCCAGCGCCTGCATAATGCTGCGCACGCGATCAGAGGCAAAGATCCGCATCAAATTATCTTCGAGTGACAGATAAAAACGCGACACACCCGGGTCGCCCTGACGGCCGGCACGACCGCGCAGCTGGTTGTCGATACGGCGGGATTCATGGCGCTCGGTGCCGATAATATGCAGGCCACCGGCCTGAATCACCTGTTCATGACGCTCTTTCCAGGCTTCGCGCAGCTCGTTAATCATCGCCTCTGACGGGTTGTCGAGCTTTTCCAGCTCGGCATCGACGCTGCCACCCAAGACAATATCGGTACCTCGACCGGCCATATTAGTGGCGATAGTCACTACGCCGGGGCGCCCCGCCTGGGCAATAATTTCGGCTTCTTGCTCGTGGTATTTGGCGTTTAGCACCTTGTGAGACATGCCCGCTTGCTTGAAGCGCTTGGACATTTCTTCAGAGGTTTCTATCGACGCCGTCCCCACCAGCACCGGCGCACCGGTTTCGACAATGGCTTTCACATCGTTGACGATGGCGTCGTATTTTTCTTCTTTGCTCAAATAGACCAGATCATTGTGGTCCCGACGAGCATTGGGTTTGTTGGTGGGAATCACCACTACGTCCAAACCGTAAATCTGGCGGAATTCAAAGGCTTCCGTATCAGCGGTACCCGTCATCCCGGCCAGTTTGTCAAACAGACGGAAGTAATTCTGGAAGGTGGTGGATGCCAGCGTCTGGCTTTCCGCCTGAATAGTTACTCCCTCCTTGGCTTCAATCGCCTGATGAAGACCTTCCGACAATCGACGGCCCGGCATCGTCCGGCCAGTATGCTCATCAATCAGCACAACCTGGTCGTTCTGAATAATGTATTCGATATTATTGTGGAACAGTACGTGAGCGCGCAGGGCCGAGTTCACGTGGTGCAGCAGGTTCAGATTGCTGGCGGAGTAAAGGCTGTCCCCTTCATCCAGCAAGCCCTCTTTAATCAGCAGCTCTTCCACTACTTGGTGACCGGCCTCCGTCAGCTCCACCTGCCGCATTTTTTCATCGACGCTGTAGTGGCCTTCTTCCGGCTCCGAACCGGCCACTTTCGGCTCATCCGTTTCAGGCACCGGTTCCAGCTTGGGAATAAACTTGTTGATTTGCCGGTACAGCGCCGAGCTGTCTTGGGCTGGACCGGAAATAATCAGTGGTGTGCGCGCTTCGTCGATCAGAATAGAGTCGACTTCGTCGATAATGGCGAAGTTCAGGCTACGCTGATAGCGATCTTCAATCGCAAAAGCCATATTGTCGCGCAGATAGTCGAAACCAAACTCATTGTTGGTGCCGTAGGTGATGTCGGATTGATAAGCAGCGCGCTTTTCATCACTGCCCTGCCCGGCACGAACAACACCGACGCTCAACCCCAGGAATTCATACAGCGGACGCATCCAGTTCGCATCACGCTGGGCCAGGTAGTCGTTAACCGTAACGACAAACACGCCTTTACCTTCAATGGCATTAAGGTAAACCGGCAATGTCGCAACCAGCGTTTTACCCTCACCGGTACGCATTTCGGCGATTTTGCCCTCATGCATACTGATACCACCGATCATCTGCACATCGAAGTGCCGCATACCCAGCACACGGCGTCCCGCTTCACGGGCGACAGCAAAGGCCTCCGGCAGTATCTGATCCAGCGTCTCACCAGCGGCCACCCGCTGACGGAACTCTTCAGTCTTACTTCGCAGCGCCGCATCATCCAGCGCGGTCAGGGATTCTTCTAAAGCGTTGATACGGGCCACGACCTTGCGCATGCGCTTGAGTTCTCGGTCGTTTTTGCTTCCAAATATCTTCTTGACTACTGCTGTGATCATGTTGAGCCGTTGGTTCTCAGAGGAATTTCAGGTCCTGCCTGACAGAGCGACAGCGCCGCGCGTCACGCTAAACTACGTCAATGAAGTTCAGATGACAAAATTTCAAGGGCATCTGGGTGGCACTGTCAGAACGATGTCGCAATGACATGGCCGGCAGGAGTCGCGCACGCTGCGCTACCGTGGGGCAATATCGCATACATGGAAAAAGATTGCTATTCCCACCCGGCGAGGTGCCGGATGGGAAAGAGGAGTGCCATCAAGCACTGGCAGCAGCGGCTGCCGCGTAGGTAATCGGCGCGTCGGCGGGATCTTCGAAGGTCACCCATTCCCAAGCGTCGGTTTCTTTGATGAGCTGTCTCAGCGACGCATTATTCAAGCCGTGGCCAGACTTGTGCGCCTTGAATTCACCAATCAGGCTGGTACCCAACAGATACAAATCGCCGATGGCGTCGAGCACCTTGTGCTTCACAAACTCATCTTCGTAGCGCAGACCGTCTTCGTTCAGAATCCGGTATTCGTCTACCACGATGGCATTGTCCACACTGCCGCCCTGAGCAAGGCCCTTGGAACGCAGGTACTCGATCTCATGCATAAAACCGAAGGTGCGGGCCCGGCTCACTTCCTTCACGAAGGAGGTGCTGGAAAAATCCAGCTCGGCGTGGCCGGTACGGTCGCGAAAAACCGGGTGATCAAAGTCGATGGTAAAAGAGACTTTAAAGCCGTCAAAAGGGAGGAAACTGGCAACTTTATCGCCATCTTTTACCGTAACCGGCCGCTTGATACGGATGAACTTCTTGGGTGCATCCTGCTCCTCTATGCCCGCTGATTGAATCAGGAACACGAAGGGGCCCGCACTGCCATCCATAATCGGCACTTCCGATGAGCTCAGCTCGACGTAGGCATTGTCAATGCCCAGCCCCGCCATCGCTGACAGCAAATGCTCAACCGTTGATACCCGGACATCGCCGTTCACCAGCGTGGTAGACAGGGTCGTATCACCGACATTTTCCGCGTGAGCGTGGATCTCAACGACCGGGTTCAAGTCCGTTCGTCTGAAGATCACCCCGGTATCCACCGGTGCGGGCTTCAGGGTAAGAAAGACTTTTTCTCCGGTGTGCAAACCAATACCGGTCGCCCGGATGGTATTGCGCAATGTTCGTTGTCTGATCATGGTTCACACTCTTACTAAAGACGCAAAACGCCGCCTAGCGCAGCACCCTGGCCGTAACCGACCGGGTGGCGCCAACTGCTACCGCTGCCGTACTTGCGTATCAGTCAGCTTGGCGGCGCAAAAACGCAGGAATATCCAGATATTCCATGTCTTTGTCTTCCACCACCGGCGAAGCGGGAACGGCTTCACGAGCGGCAGCTGCCTGCTGGTTACGCATAATTGTCGGCCGGTCCAGCTTGCGGTAGTCACTAGCGCGCTCAACGGGCTTGCTCTCGACCACTTTCAGCGGGGCTTCCTGCGCGATGCCGTCCAGACCAGTTGCCACGACAGTGACTCGCAGCTCGTCGCTCATATCCGGATCGATCACCGTACCAACCACCACGGTAGCGTCCTCAGACGCAAATTCCTTGATAGTATCCCCGACATCGCTGAACTCGCCTAGGGAGAGGTCCAATCCCGCGGTAATATTTACCAAAATGCCACGGGCACCCTCGAGGTTAACGTCTTCCAGCAGCGGGCTGCGAATCGCGGCCTCAGCGGCTTCACAGGCACGGTTCTCACCGCTGGCAATACCACTGCCCATCATCGCCATACCCATTTCAGACATCACGGTGCGCACATCGGCAAAGTCGACGTTGATCATACCCGGACGGATGATAAGGTCAGCAATGCCTTGCACCGCCCCCAACAATACGTCGTTGGCCGCCTTGAAAGCATCCAGCAGACTGGTGTTTTTACCCAGCACCGGCAGCAGCTTCTCGTTGGGAATCGTGATCAGCGAGTCAACGTGCTGACGCAGTTCCCGCATGCCCGCTTCAGCAACGGTCATCCGCTTCTTGCCTTCGAAGGGGAAGGGCTTGGTGACCACTGCCACGGTCAGAATACCCAGCTCACGCGCCACTTCTGCAACCACTGGCGCGCCGCCAGTACCAGTACCACCACCCATACCCGCGGTGATGAACACCATATCGGCACCTTCCAGTGCTTCCGCGATGCGATCGCGATCTTCAATAGCCGCCTGACGCCCCACCTCGGGGTTGGCACCTGCGCCCAGCCCTTTGGTGATGGCGGTGCCAAGCTGCAGAACAGTTTTTGACATCACATCCGTCAACGCCTGCGCGTCGGTGTTGGCGCAGATGAAATCCACACCATCAACATCGTTGGCAATCATGTGCTTAACGGCATTGCCGCCGCCACCACCGACACCCACCACTTTAATTACTGCGTTCTGAGGAACGTTATCTACGAGTTCAAACATGGTTTTTCTCCCTTTTGCATGATCAGCCGTGCTGCCAAACACGACCGGTTACTACTTCGTTAAAAACAGTGTTGTTGTGTTAAAAATTGTTCTGCACCCAGTTTTTCAACCGGGATACAAAACCGTCCTGACGAACGCGCCCGCGCCCGCCGGATTGTTCCTGATGCTTCAGTCCGTACTGCAGCAAACCCACGCTAGTGGCATAAATTGGATTGCGCACAATGTCGGTGAGGCCGCGAATACCCTGCGGAGACCCAATGCGCACAGGCATGTGGAATATCTCTTCCGCCAGCTCAACGACGCCCTCCATCTTTGAAGTACCGCCAGTCAGCACAATGCCCGCCGCACAGAGGTCTTCGTAGCCGCTGCGGCGCAATTCGGCCTGAACCAGCGTGAACAGCTCGTCATAGCGGGGCTCAACTACCTCTGCCAAGGCCTGACGGGACAGCTCACGCGGCGCGCGCTCACCCACGCTGGGCACTTTGATGGTTTCACCTTCACCCGCGAGCTGAGTCAGCGCACAGGCATATTTGATTTTAATTTCCTCGGCGTACTGGGTGGGCGTACGCAGCGCCATGGCGATGTCATTGGTCACCTGATCACCCGCGATGGGGATTACGCCAGTGTGGCGTATCGCCCCGTCGGTAAAGATGGCGATATCGCTGGTACCACCACCGATGTCCACCAAGCACACCCCCAGCTCCTTCTCATCGTCTGTCAGCACCGAGTAACTGGACGCCAACTGCTCGAGAATCACGTCCTCGACCTCGAGGCCGCAGCGACGGATACATTTCTCGATGTTTTGCACGGCATTCACCGCACAGGTCACCAGGTGCACTTTGGCTTCCAGGCGCACACCTGACATGCCCAATGGTTCCTTGATGCCTTCCTGTTCATCGATCACAAATTCCTGAGGCAGGATATGCAGCACTTTCTGATCGGCAGGAATCGCCACGGCCTGAGCCGCATCAATCACCCTGTCGAGATCCAACTGAAAGACTTCGCGGTCACGGATCGCCACGATACCGTGAGAGTTGAGGCTGCGAATGTGGTTACCGGCGATCCCCACATACACGCTGTGGATTTCGCAGCCAGCCATCAACTCCGCCTCTTCCACGGCCCGCTGAATGGACTGGACGGTGGACTCAATATTGACGACCACGCCTTTCTTCAGGCCACGAGAGGGATGCGAGCCAATACCCACAACCTCCAGCTTGCCCTCATCGTTGATCGCACCCACAATCGCCACCACTTTCGAGGTACCGATATCCAGTCCGACCACCATTCTTCCGGCATTTGCATTAGACATTGCTGCACTTCCCCCAAGCGATGCACGATGTGAGCACGAGGTGACGTCGACCTTCTTTTAGCAACTCAATGTGCATGGTTATCCCTTGTTCTGTTGTTCGGCCCAGGCAACGGCCAGACCATTTACATAGCGCATATCCACACGCGCGACTTTGGCGAAATCTGCCGCCAGAGACTGGCGGTATACCCACAGAAAACGCCGCAACTTCTCCAGCGGCTCCTGCCGCCCCAACACCAGCTCCACATCATTTTCGATGCGAGCGGTCCAACTACCCCGCGCACTCATTTCCAGCGTATTGAGCTGCAGATTTTCATCACCCAGCAGCTGGCTCATCAATCGGTACTGGCGCATCATCTCCAGCGCACTGCCCTCTGGACCGTCCAGCACCGGCAGATCACCGCGGTAAGCACGCCCTTCTTCCGGTTCGAAAATACGGCCGCGATGGTTTAACAAGCCACCACGCCCCCACACAGCAATTGGCGTTTCTTCAACGATGGTGATTTTCAGTTCACGCGGCCACAGCCGCTCCACCACCGCTCGGTATACCCACGGTTCCTGCTCCAACTCGGCCTGAATCGCAGGCAAATCCAAGCCCAGATACCCGACAGCCAAATGGCTGGTCACCCGTTCAACGAGTACCTCTCGATTCACGTGGTGCAGATCACCCGCAAAAACCACTCGCTCAACGGGAATACCGTCGAGACGCTCTCCCAGTTTTTCCACGCCGTAGACAAAACCCAACGCAGCCGACAGCAGCAACAGGCGATTAAAAATTCGCCCCCACTCCCGGCGACTTCCCATGCGGCGCTTTTCTTCGCCGCCACGGGAGCGCTTGAATCGGTTCTGCTTAGCCGCCATGGGCCGCCTCAGTGTCGTTCAGGCTGCTCTGTAAAATGCGCAGCACCAATTGATCAAAATTCAACCCCGACTGCTTGGCGGCCATCGGGACCAGGCTGTGATCGGTCATCCCCGGCACGGTATTGATCTCCAGTAAATAGAAACGGCCGCGCTCATCGCGCATCACGTCTACCCGTCCCCAGCCTCTGCAGCCGACCGCATCAAAGGCCTGCACCGCCAGCTTTCGCAAACCCTGCTCGTCGTCTTCGCTCAACCCCGCCGGGCAGTGATAGCGCGTAGTGTCAGACAGGTACTTGGCATTGAAATCGTAAAAAGCTGCATCGGTCTCCAGCCGGATCGCCGGTAAAGCCTGACCATCCAGTACCGCCACGGTGTACTCGCCACCCGTTATCCACTGTTCCGCAAACACCCGACCGTAGGGCTTCGCGGTATGCCACGCCGCTTCGAGCTCCGCCGCGCTATCGGCACGGGACATGCCAATGCTTGAGCCCTCGCAGGCCGGCTTCACAATCGCCTGCCCCAGCGTTTTACTGATGACCTTCCAGTCACTGTGCTCATCCAGCTCAACAAACTTTGGCGTACTCAGGCCGTGTCCTAACCAGAGCAGCTTGCAGCGCAACTTATCCATAGCCAGCGCAGAAGCCATCACGCCGCTGCCGGTGTACGACTTACCCAGACATTCCAGCGCGCCCTGAACTGTGCCGTCTTCACCACCGGGCCCATGCAAGGCCAGAAAGCAGTGACTGAACGGCGCAAGCTGCTGCATCCAGTCAGCATCGCGGGTATCGATTGCGGTGGCAGGGATACCCAAGCGAGCAAAGGCCTCCATCACCGCCGCTCCACTGCGCAACGAGACTTCACGCTCTGCCGAGCTGCCACCCAGCAGCACGGCGATTTGACCGCCAATGGCTTGCATCACTGTGTTAATGGCCGTGTCCGTCATCTAACTCGCCTGCGTCCAATCCTGCGTTGAAAATTGTTGCGCCAGTGCGCCGATATTCCCCGCCCCCTGAGTCAGCAGAACATCACCGGGGCGCAAATGGGGGCGCAGCTGCGCCAACGCCTGTTCAGGCCCATCGACGAACAGCGGCTCCAGCTTGCCCTGCAAGCGAATACTGCGGCAGAGGTTGCGACTGTCCGCTCCGGGGATCGGCGATTCGCCCGCTGAATACACATCCAGCAGAGCCAGTGCGTCCACACTGCCCAGCACTTTGACGAAATCCTCATAGAGATCGCGCGTGCGTGTGTAGCGATGCGGCTGATACAACATGAACAAGCGGCGATCCGGCCAGGCCTGACGCGCCGCCGCAATCGTCGCCGCCACTTCAGTGGGGTGGTGGCCGTAATCGTCTACCAGCATGAAACTGCCCTCTGCCAGCAACTGTTCGCCATAGCGCTGAAAGCGGCGACCGACGCCCTGAAAATTGGCGATACCGCGACAGATCGCCGTATCATCCAGGCCTTCATCACTGGCAACCGCCACTGCCGCCGTCGCATTAAGCACATTGTGAATACCGGGCTGACCGATAGTCAGCGCCAGCTCGCCGCCCTTGCGGCGGCTCACGCGGAAGTGGCTTTGCAGCCCGTCCTGCTCAACGCTGTGGATACGGAAATCCGCGTCTTCCGCGAAACCATAGGTCAGTGTTTGGCGGCCAATTTCCGGCAACAACTCCCGCACCACCGGGTCATCCACACACACCACGGCCACCCCGTAGAACGGCAGATTGTGGAGAAAATCGATAAAGGTCTGCTTTAAACGACTGAAGTCGCCACCATAGGTGTCCATGTGGTCAGCTTCGATATTCGTCACCACCGACACCATTGGCTGCAGATGCAGGAATGACGCGTCGCTCTCGTCCGCCTCTGCCACCAGATAACGGCTTTCGCCGAGCGCCGCATTGGTGCCCGCACTGTTTACCAGCCCACCAATAACAAATGTCGGATCCAGCCCCGCCTCGGCAAAAATCGAGGTAATCAGGCTGGTAGTGGTGGTTTTTCCATGCGTGCCCGCCACTGCAATGCCATGGCGATAGCGCATGAGTTCTGCCAGCATTTCGGCGCGCGGCACAATAGGAATGCGCTGCTCTCTTGCGCTCAGCACTTCCGGGTTGTCAGCCTTCACCGCACTGGATACCACCACCACATCGCACTGCTGGATGTTTTCGCCGCGATGGCCAAAACTCACGTTCGCCCCCAGGCGCTGAAGCCTGGCGGTGCTCAGTGAAGCCTTCAAGTCAGAACCCGACACCACATAACCCAGGTTCAACAGCACCTCGGCAATACCGCACATACCGGCACCACCGATGCCCACAAAATGGATGCGCTTCACTCTGCGCATTTCGGGAACAATGAACGGATGCTTAGTGACCATGGGCATACTCCATACAACAGTCGGCAGCCACATCAGCAGCATCGATTTTTGCCAGCGCCCGCGCCGCTTCCGCGCGCTCGCGCAATAGCTCCGGCTGCGTCGCGAGTTCGCGCAGGCGGTCTGCAAGGCGCTCCGGCGTGAGTTCACGCTGGTCAAGAATTTCGCCCGCACCGCCATCGACAAACCACTGCGCATTCGCGCGCTGGTGATCGTCAATCGCGTTCGGCAGTGGAATTAGAATTGCTGACAGTCCGGCCGCCGCAAGCTCGGCCACAGTCAGTGCACCGGCCCGGCATACCACCACATCGGCCCAGGCATAGGCCTCGGCCATGTCGTCGATAAACGCATCAGCGCGCACACTCAGCCCAGATTCGGCGTAGGCCTTGCGTACCGTGTCTTCGTGAGCACGGCCGGTTTGGTGCCACAATTGCAGCTGCGGCAGATCGGCAAGCAGCGCCCAGGTTTTCACCATGCATTCGTTAATTGCCAGCGCGCCCAGGCTGCCGCCCACCACCAACACCCGCAAACCGGACTCTCGCTCGGCAAAGCGCAACGACGGCGCAGGTAGTTCGGCAATATCCCGACGCACCGGGTTACCGATGTAGCGGCTTTTATCGCCGCCCAGCTCAATGGGATACCCGGTCAGGCAACGTTTAGCCAACTTAGCCAGCAAGCGATTGGTCGTGCCGGCCACCGCGTTCTGCTCATGAATGAGTACCGGAATACCCATCAGTTTTGCGGCCAATCCGCCCGGCCCCGAAGCGTAGCCACCCAGACCTATCACGCAGAAGGGTTTGAGACGACGTAGCAGCAACATACTGCTCAGAACCGCCAGTCCGGCCTTAGCCAGCGCCAGCAGTCGGAACAGGGGGTTTTTGCCGCGCACACCGGCCATTTTCAGACAGTGCAGCGGAATATCGGCGGCAGGCACCAGCCGGGCCTCAATCCCCTGCGCCGTGCCCAACCAATGCAGTTCAACACCGCGCTGACGCAGCGCCTCCGCCACCGACAAAGCGGGGAAGACGTGACCGCCTGTGCCACCCGCCATAATCAACACACAGGGCTTAGTGGCCATATTCCCCCCTGCATTCGCGCTCAATGCGGGCGACCAATGCCACCATCGCCATGCACACCATCAGGCTGCTGCCGCCGTAGCTGAGAAAGGGCAAGGTCAGCCCCTTTGTCGGCAACAATCCCGCATTAACGCCCATATTGATGAACGCCTGTGCACTGATCATCATCGATACGCCGTACGCCACAAAAGCATGAAAACGGCGACCGGTGAGTTCGGCGTGGCGGCCGATCCACATCATCCGCCCGACCAGACCGACGAACAGGCCAATGACTACAACCGTACCCATAAAGCCAAATTCTTCTGCCAGAATGGCAAACACAAAGTCGGTGTGCGCCTCAGGCAGGTAAAACAATTTCTGCACGCTGTTCCCTAAACCGACACCCGCCAATTCGCCGCGCCCGAAGGCAATCAACGATTGAGTAAGCTGGTAACCGGTATTGAATTGGTCGGCCCAAGGGTCGGTGAAAGCCGTTAAACGCTGCATCCGATAGGGCTCAAAAATCACCAGTGCCACGGCACTGGCCAAACAGCTGAGAATGACCAGCAGAAACTGCCCTAGTTTCACGCCGCCGAGAAAAATCATTACAAATGCCGTACCGGCAGTCACCACGGTCGCGCCAAAGTCCGGCTCAAGCATCAGCAATAGCGTGACCGCAAACAGCAGCGCCATGGGTTTGATAAAGCCCGAAAAACGCTCCTGCACCTCTTCACCGCGGCGTACCAGATAGCCCGCGAGATAAAAGATCACGAACAGCTTGACGAACTCGGAGGCCTGCAGGGTCAGCGGCCCCAAGGCCAGCCAGCGACGACTTCCGTTCACTTCGCGCCCCACGCCGGGCACCAACACCAGCGCCAGCAGCAGGAAGCCAATCAACAGCCACAGCCATCCCGTGCGCTCCCAGAACGCGACGGGGGTGAAATACATCACCAGGCTCAAACCGAAGGCCAACGTAAAATGCAGGCCATAGCGCTTGGCAAAGAAGAAGGCATCGTCGTAACGGCTGGCCGCGTGCTCAATCGACGCCGACGTCATCGCCACAAACCCTACTGCCAGCAGTGCCACCAGCAACCACTGAAGCTGGCGATCCATATCCTGCAAGTCCTGCCAGGCAGTGCGAAGGCTAAGCATGGCTCACCTCCCGCACGGCTTCACAGAACTGCTCACCGCGGTCACCATAGCTACGAAACATATCGAAGCTGGCACAGGCCGGAGACAGCAGCACCACATCGCCGGTTTCGGCCAACTTCCGGGCAGCCGCAACCGCAGCCGACATGCTGTCGGCGTTTACGGTCGGCACTTGATTGTTTATTGCCGAGGCGATCTGCGGCGCCGCTTCGCCAATCAGTACCGCAGCTCGCCCATGGCGACGAAGCGCTTCCGCCAGCGGTGCAAAGTCGCCGCCTTTTGCCAGGCCACCGGCGATCAGCACGACGCGACCTTGCTCAGCCAAGCCTTCAATCGCCGACACCGAGGCGCCCACATTTGTGCCCTTGGAGTCGTTGTAAAACCGCACGCCGTTTTGCTCATCGACAAATTCGCAGCGATGGGGCAAGCCGGGAAATTCGCGCAGGGTATCCAGCATCGCCGCCATCGGGAGATCGGCAGCTGCGCCAATTGCCAGCGCCGCGAGCGCATTGCTGAGGTTGTGGCGTCCGGTGATACGCAGCTCATCCGCTGACATCAACGGCTCGCGCGCCAACGCCAAATAGCGCTGACCCGGCTGTTCCAGCAGGCCGAAGCGGCGGAAATCCGAACGCCCCAGACTGAAGACCCACTTTTCGACGTCCTCAGGCACCAGCGGCTGCGTCAGGCTGTCATCAGCGTTGATCACCACTTTTTTACAGCCCTGAAAAATGCGGTGTTTGGCCTGATGGTAGGCCAGCATCGACCCGTGGTGGTCGAGGTGATCGGCGCTGACATTCAACACCGTCGCCACTTTCGCGCCCAACTGCTGACAGCGCTCCAACTGAAAAGATGACAGTTCCAGCACATACAGCTCGCAGTCGTCGCTGAGCAGATCCAGGGCGGGGGTGCCCAAATTGCCGCCCACGGCCACACGCAGACCAGCGCGATCTGCCATATCACCGACCAGGGTGGTCACGGTGCTTTTGCCGTTGGAACCGGTAATCGCCACGATAGGCGCCTTGGCCGCCTCGTGGAAGCAATCGATATCGCCGCTGATGCGCACACCGGCTTTAGCTGCCGCCGCAATGGCCGGCTCACTCAGAGGAATACCGGGGTTCACCAACAGCTCACTGGCGCCGGTAAATTGCTCGTCAGAAAAAGCGCCCAGTTGAAGCTCAACATCCGGATAGGCTTGACGAAAATCATCAAGGCCGGGCGGCTGTTCGCGACTGTCTGCCACAGCAAAGGGCAAACCACGCGACGACAGATAGCGGGCAACAGAAAGCCCGGTGGCTCCCAGTCCCACAATCACGCGCTTATTGTCCGATGCAATGAGGCTCACGTCCGTTCTCGTCTCGCTTAACGCAGTTTCAGTGTTGCCAGGCCAAACAGCACCAGCATCACCGTGATAATCCAGAAACGCACAATGACTCGCGGCTCCGGCCACCCCTTCAGCTCGAAGTGGTGGTGAATCGGCGCCATGCGGAAAATGCGTTTACCGGTTAATTTGAAGGACGCCACCTGCAGGATGACCGACACGGTTTCCAGCACGAAAATGCCGCCCATAATGAAAAATACGATCTCGTGGCGGGTGATCACGGCAATGGTGCCCAAGGTTGCCCCCAGCGCCAGCGCGCCGACATCGCCCATAAACACCTGCGCGGGGTAGGTGTTGAACCACAGAAAGCCGAGCCCAGCACCCGCCAGCGCGCCGCAGATCACAATCAGCTCCCCCGCCCCCGCTACATAGGGAATGTGCAGATACTCGGCAAATTTCACGTGACCGGTCAGGTAGGCAATCAGCCCCAGCGCTGACCCCACCAGTACGGTAGGCAGAATCGCCAGGCCATCGAGGCCATCGGTCAGGTTCACCGCGTTACTGGAGCCGACGATAACGAAGTAGCACAGCACCATAAACAGCGGGCCCATCTGCCAGCTCAGGTTCTTGAAGAACGGGAAGTAGAGCGTGGTATCCACCGGGCTGTCCGCATTGATATAAAGAAAGACCGCCGCACCGATGCCGGCCACGCTCTGCCAGAAGTATTTCCACTTCGCGGGCAAACCGCGGGGATTCCGCTCGATCACCTTTCGGTAATCATCTACCCAGCCCACAGCACCGAATACAAAGGTAACGATCAGCACGGTCCACACGAAGGGGTTACGCAGATCCGCCCACAGCAAGGTGCTGGTAAAAATCGCCACCAGAATCAAGGCACCGCCCATGGTCGGCGTGCCGGACTTGCTCAGGTGCGATTTAGGGCCGTCGTCACGAACGGCCTGGCCGATTTGATAGTAATTGAGGCGGCGAATCATGCCCGGCCCGACCAACAGCGAAATCGCGAGCGCCGTCAGCACACCGAGAATGCCCCGGAAACTGAGGTACTGGAACACAGCAAAACCGCTGATATGCTGGCTGAGATATTCCGATAGCAGTAACAGCATTCAGCCGTTCTCCCCTGATAAGGTTTGTTGCAGGGCCGTCACGACCTCTTCCATCGCGCTACTGCGCGAGCCTTTCACCAACACCGTATTCACGTTATCCAGCAGCGTCGGCAAATGACCGAGCAATGCTTGCTTGTCGGCAAATGCGCGGCCAGCATCGCCAAATTCTTCAGCCATCACGTCGGCAAACTCGCCAACAAAGGCACAGCTCGCCACGCCGGCATCGCGGGCATACGCGGCGACATCGCGATGCAGAGTCTCAGCATCCGGACCCAGCTCAGCCATCGCTCCGAGCACAAGCAAGGACTTGCCCGGTTTGGCTGCCAACACCTCAATCGCCGCCCGCACTGAGCCGGGGTTAGCGTTATAGCTGTCGTCAATCACGGTGATGCCGCCCCATCGCTGACTGAACAATCGACCCGCCGTGCTATTGACCCCACCCAGGCCTTCGGCAATTTGAGGCAGGCTTATACCGACTTCCAGCGCTGCCGCCGCCGCGGCCAAGGCGTTAGCGACCATGTGCCGGCCGCTGAGGGGCAACAGCACCTCAGTCTGCCCGGCCGCGCAATGCAGCGTGAATTGACTGCCCTCTGCGGTCGCGGAAATATCCGATGCATAAACGTCTGCGGACGACGAGATCAGGCTGAAGCTGGACTGACGGCAGTGCGAGGCCTGCGCCTGCCATTGCGAGTAATAACGATCATCGGCATTGATCACAGCGAGGCCAGACGGGGACAACGCTTCGAAAATTTCACCCTTGGTTTTAGCTACGCCGTCCAGCGAGCCAAAACCCTGTAAATGCGCCGCCTGGGCATTGGTCAGAATCGCGACATCGGGCTGTGCAAATTCGCAGAGGTAACGGATATCACCGGCTTTAGCCGCGCCCATCTCGATAACGGCAAACGCATGCTGCGGCGAAATATCCAGGAGCGTGAGCGGCACACCCAATTCGTTGTTGTGATTCCCCGACGTCGCCAGCACGGAGGCGTTGCAAGACAGAATCGCCGCCAGCATTTCCTTGGTACTGGTCTTACCACTGCTTCCAGTAAGCGCGATCAGCGGCCCGCGGAACGCACGGCGGTTATCTCTGGCAAGGTCCGCCAAAGCCCGCTGACTGTCATCCACAATCACACCCGGCAACTCCTTGCATTGCCGGTTAACCAGGGCTGCCGATGCACCGGATTCTGCGGCTTGCCGAAGGTAGTCATGACCGTCCACGCGCTCACCACGCAGCGCGACAAAGAGGCTGCCAGCACGGACCCGGCGACTATCAATGACCACCGAGCTGATCTCGGAGTTCTCACCATAATGTTTGCCGTGGGTCAGCGTCGCCACTGCATCAAGAGAAAGCGCACGCATCATGCTGACGCCCTCCTTGCCAGTGCACGCCGGGCAGTAGCGACATCACTGAAAGGACGCCGCTCGCCAGCGATTTCCTGACTGGACTCATGCCCTTTGCCAGCGATCAATACCACGTCGCCCGGCCGGGCTTCGGCAATGGCCATCAAAATGCTGCGCTCACGATCTACATCGCAATGCCGGGATACCGTTGCAGGCATGCCTTCGCAGATTTGCTCAATAATTGCTTCCGGAGACTCGCTGCGTGGATTATCACTGGTCACGTAGACGCGGTCAGCAGCCGATGCGGCACGCCCCATTTTGGGCCGCTTATCACTGTCGCGGTCACCGCCACAGCCAAATACGCAACTCAGGCGACCGCGCGTCAGCGGCCGCAGCGTCGCAATGGCTTTAGCCAGGGCATCTTCGGTATGGGCATAGTCCACCACAACCAGCACGTCATCATCACTGCGCTGGCATTGCATGCGGCCGGGCACCGGCTGCAAGCCCGGCAACAGGGCTTCAATTTCGCCAGGATCAACATCGCGTGCCAGCAATACCCCACAGGCCGCCGCAAGGTTGGCGAGGTTGAATTCTCCCAGCAACGGCGTCTCAATCTCTACATGGCCCCAGGGACTATGCAGTCGCGCACGGCTGCCGCGAATATCCTGCTCAAACGATTCCATATACAGGGTCGCTGACGGGTCGCGGAGGCTGTAATCAATACACTGCGATGCAGCACTTTTTTGCAGTAGCTGCCGACCGAAGTCATCGTCACGGTTAATCACCGCCAGCTCCAGCTCGGGCCACGTAAACAAACGCGCTTTCTCTGCCGCGTAGGCTTCCATGGTACCGTGGTAATCGAGGTGGTCCTGACTCAGGTTGGTGAATACGGCAGCGTCGAAATGCAGTGCTTCCACACGCTTCTGCGCCAAACCATGGGAAGACACCTCCATGGACGCCCAACGGGCCCCGGCCTGACACCACTCAGCCAACAGCGCCTGAATCGCGACTGCATCCGGCGTAGTATTGACCGCTGGCTCAAGGCTGCCAAAACGGCCGCTGCCCAAGGTACCAATGATGCCGCAAGGCTGGTTCATCGCTTCCAGTAACTGCGCCAACATCCAGCTACAGCTGGTTTTGCCGTTAGTACCCGTGATTCCTACCAGGCGCAGGCTGTGCGAAGGCTCTGCGTAATAACGCCCCGCAATGGCGCTCAATTGCTCACTCAGTCCCGTCACTTCCAACACAGGCAGAGACCAGCTCGAACCGTCACAGGGTGCATCGGCAATCACCGCCACGGCGCCCGATGCCACGGCGGTATTGATGTGCTCACGGCCATCCTGACGGTGCCCTTTAACGGCCAGAAATACATCACCCGGCTTGATTCGACGGCTGTCCAGACACAAGCCACTCAATGGCACCGCCGCGACTTCAGCACTCAAATTCGGCAGCAGGTCGCCGAGCGAACGATGGAGAGGGCTGTCATAGCGCTTGATCGCTGTCATGCCGCCGCATCTCCTTTTTTGTCCGCCTTCGCCACCGGCTCCACATCATCGGGCGCAATATTCATCAACCGGAGCGCATCGGCCACAACCTTGGAAAACACTGGCGCGGCCACGAGGCCACCAAAGTAGTCGCCTTTCGGCTCGTCGATAGCCACTACCGCAACAATGCGCGGGTCGCTGGCCGGCGCAACACCGGCAAACAGCGAGAAATAACGATCCTCGGCATAACCGCCTGCAATGGCCTTATGTGAGGTACCGGTTTTGCCCGCCACACGATAGGCATCCACTCTCGCACGCGTCGCCGTGCCGCCGGGGCCGGTAACGCTTTCAAGCATATCGACGATCTGGCGGGCAATTTTTGGCGAGATTAACTGTTTGCGCTCAGCACTGGTCTCGCGCTTCACGAGCGACACCGGCTGAAACACACCGTGATTGGCAAACACAGAATATGCCTGCGCCAACTGCAAACTGGTGACCGTTAGGCCGTAGCCAAATGCAAATGTGGCGCGCTCAATGGCACGCCAGTTAGGGTGATTCGGGAGCACGCCGGTGCTCTCTCCAGGGAAGCCGGAGCCGGTACTGCGCCCCAGCCCGAAACGCTGAAACACCCTCCACACTTCTTGCTCATCGAGAGAGAGCGCAATTTTTGTTGTGCCAACCTGACTGGACTTTTTAAGGATGTCAGCCACAGTCAACACCCCGTAGTTGCGGTGATCCTCCAGCAGTTTTGGCCCGACTTTGATGTAGCCGGGGTGAGTGTTGATCTCGGTATCCGGCTGGTAGCGACCACTTTCCAATGCCGCCACCATCGTCAGCGGCTTCATGGTCGAACCCGGCTCAAACATATCGGTCAGCGCGCGATTGCGCATGGCGCTGGGGCTGAGCTGGCTGCGATTATTGGGGTTGTAGGAAGGCTGATTCACCAGCGCCAGCACTTCGCCGCTGCGACTATCGAGAATCACCACCGATCCCGCCTTCGCACCGGTGCGCTTCAGCGCCGACTTCAACTCCTTATAGGCGAGGTATTGCAGACGCAGATCAATACTCAGCTGCAAGTCTTTGCCCGGACTGGCCTCACGGCCAGCATCAATCTCGCGAATGATATTGCCGTACAAATCCTTCAAAACACGCTTGCTGCCTGGCGTTCCGTTCAGCCATTCGTCATAGGCCAACTCAAGCCCTTCCTGGCCCCGATCGTCGATATCGGTAAATCCAAGCATGTGAGCAGCCACTTCACCCGCCGGATAAAAACGACGGTACTCCCGCTGCAGATAAACGCCGGGCACCTTCAACGCAAGAATGGTTTTAGCGTCCTGCGGTGACAGGTGGCGACGCAGATACATGAATTGACTGTCGGCATAGCGCTGAAGCCGGCCGGCGAGCTCACCGTGCGACATATTGAGCGCACGCGCCAGCTTCGCCCAACTGTCCTTGTTTTTACCCAGTTCCTGCGGGTTGGCCCAAATGGATGCCACCGGCGTACTCACTGCCAACGGCTCGCCGTTGCGGTCGGAGATCATGCCGCGGTGGGCAGGAATAATTTCGGTACGAATAGTGCGCGCATTCCCCTGCCCTTGCAGGAAACGGTAGCCACGATCGACATCCAGCACCTGCAATGTCAGGGCACGGGCGAGCAGCAGCGCTGCCAGTATTAGCAGCCCAGCAATGACAACACGGAATCGCCAAGGCGATACCGGCGCATTAACCTGCTTTGCCATAACCCCTTACCATATTGACCTCGCGCATATCCGGCGCTTGCATCTTTAGTTTGTCTTCGGCCAGGCTCTGCACCCGGTCGGGTGAGGCCCAGGTGCTCTGCTCTAACAGCAGCCGGCCCCACTCTTCATCCAACTGCATCGCCTCGCGACGCAGGTCTTGCAGCTCACTAAACAGCTTGCGCGACCGGTGCGAACTCTGAACCAGCGCAATGGCACTCACCAACACCATCACCAGCAACAGCGGCACCAATATGCCTCCCAATGGCGCCGGCACCTGCTCTTTACTGCGGCCGGCCACCTTGGCTTTTGAGCGCTTGGCTCGCCCATCAGCCACCTTCTGCTCCCAGCTTTTCAGCAACTCGCATCACCGCACTGCGCGCCCTCGGGTTTTCATCGATTTCCTGCTGACTCGGCTTAACCGCCTTACCGAGCAAACGCATCGAACGCCCCAGCTGTTCATCACTCACCGGCAAGTAGGATGGCACTCGCTCGCCCTGAGCCTGTTTGCGCATAAAGCGCTTTACCATGCGGTCTTCCAAGGAGTGAAAGCTAATCACTACGAGGCGCCCACCCGGGCGCAATACATCAACCACTTTGCCGAGAAAGGTCTCCAGGTCGCCCAGCTCGTTATTGATATAAATGCGAATCGCCTGGAAGGCCCGGGTAGCCGGATGCTTGTGCTTCTCCCAAGCGGGATTGGCCTCAGCCACAATTTTTGCCAACTGCAAGGTTCGGAGAATCGGCTGCTCTTGCCTTGCGTTGACAATCGCCCTGGAAATTCGCTTCGCAAAGCGCTCTTCACCATATTCTTTTAATACGCGGGCAATATCGGCCTCTTCAGCCACCGCCAGCCAGTCCGCCGCACTGAGCCCATTCTCGGTGTCCATGCGCATATCCAGCTCGCCATCGCGCAAGAAACTGAACCCGCGCTCAGCCTGATCCAACTGCGGCGACGACACGCCGAGGTCCAGCAACACACCATCAACCCCGTCACCCCAAGCCGCCTGCTCCACAAAGCGATCAAAATCGGCGAATGAGCCTCGCGCAATGGAAAAGCGGTCATCCTCCGCCGCAAGTGAATTTCCCGCCTCAATCGCCCTCGGGTCTTTGTCCACACCCAGCAACCGCCCCTGCGGCCCGAGCTGCTGAAGAATCAAGCGACTGTGCCCGCCACGACCAAAGGTCCCGTCAACATAGCGCCCTTGCTCATCGCCAATCAGGGCGGCAACGGCTTCATCCCGCAGTACCGTCAGATGCTTATCCAAAGCGCCCCCTACAGTGACAGTGACAGCACTTCATCCGGCATCGACACATCGTCGTCACCGGTTTCAAGCTCGTCGTACCAGCCCGCCTCGCTCCACAGCTCAAGTTTTTTACCCTGGCCGATCAACATCAGCTTCTTCTCAAGCCCTGCGTAGTCACGCAGCGTTTGTGGCAACAGCACCCGGCCATTGCCATCAAGCTCAAGCGGCGTGGCATAACCCAACAACAATCGCTGCATGCGGCGCGCCTTGCGATGGATATTGGGCAATGCCTCAATTTTCGGCTGTAGATCTGCCCATTGAGGCTCTGGATAGACCAGCAGGCAGCGCTCCTCAGTGTGCGCAGTAACAACCAGTCGCCCATCACAAATAGACGCAAGGGTATCCCGCACCTTGGCCGGAATGGCCATGCGCCCCTTTGCATCCATCGTGATTGCGTAGCTGCCTATAAACACGCTATGCCACCTAAAGTCCTGTTAATTCCACTCTTGCACCACTGAGACCCACAAATATCCACTTTTCTCCACTACGCGACACTATATGAACTGCTCAGTCACACTGTCAAGAAAGCGATGCAGGAAATAGCAGGGATTTTTCAGAAACTGGAGGGCATCGTGCAGCGAAATTCGCAGAAAAAGAAAATCACAAAGCATCAATAGCAAGGCAAAACAAAAGAATAGAACGACAACTTAAAGTAAAACCTTAAGTTTAGCGGAATCACTTAAACACGGAGGGAATAAAATGAGAAAAATGAGTCGGCCTATAAGCCGGGTTCTGTCGAGGACGACCATTCATCTGGGACCTGCGTCACCGCAGGCCTCAAGCAGCCTACCCGAATCCACTGCGGGTCACAGCATCGGATTCCTATTTGGCCTTGCTCCAAGCGGGGTTTACCATGCCGCAAGCTGTTACCAGTTGCGCGGTGCGCTCTTACCGCACCATTTCAACCTTACCGGCAGCAGAGCTGCTTAGGCGGTATATTTTCTGTTGCACTTTCCGTAGGCTCTCGCCCCCCAGGCGTTACCTGGCGCTTTACCCTATGGAGCCCGGACTTTCCTCCCTTCCTTGCGGAAAAGCGGTCGCCCAGCCGACTCACCTGTAAGAATAACCAGTGGTTGAACGAACCACAAGCCCCTCTCACTATTTTTTCAGCGGCACATCTAAACCGTACTGGTAAAGGCGATTCTTTTTAACACCCGTTAGCTTGGCCGCCAAACTCGCTGCCTGTTTTAGCGGCAGCTCTTCGCGCAATGTGTCGAAGATATATATGGCCTCCGCCGGTAATTCATCGTCGACCGCGCGGTACCCCGCGACCAGCAACACGCACTCTCCCCGTTGCTGATTGCGATCCGCCGCTATCCAATCTACAAGCTCCCCCGCAGGCAGACGGACCACCGTTTCATAGAGCTTGGTCAGTTCACGCGCCAATACAACCACGCGCTCTCCACCCATACATTCGGCGATATCGGCCACGCTATCGAGCAAACGGTGCGGCGCCTCATAGAAAATCATCGTTCGCGGCTCTCGCGCCAGTGTCAGCAGCTGCTTCTGGCGCGCCTGCACTTTCGACGGCAGGAAACCTTCGAAAACAAAACGATCCGAAGGCAAACCCGCTACCGACAGGGCCGCAATAACGGCGCTCGGCCCCGGAATCGGTGACACCCGAAAGCCTTCACTTAAGGCGGCATCGACCAAACGATAGCCGGGATCAGAAATCAATGGCGTGCCAGCATCGGAAATCAAAGCCACGCTGCCACCATCGCGCAACACCTGTAGCAGGCGCTGCGTATCTCTCTCTCCGCTATGATCATGGTAGGCACGCATGGGCGTCGTGATTTGGAAATGCGCCAATAGCGGGGCGCTGCGGCGAGTATCTTCAGCCGCAATCGTGTCTACTGTTTGTAGGACTTCCAGCCCTCGGGGTACCATATCGGCCAGATTCCCCAACGGCGTCGCTACAATGAACAATGTGGGGACAGGGTCCACCTGAAATCCCTCCGTGTATTCGGCCCGCGAAGACTAACAACGGCATAATGATGAAGACAAGATTTTTCGTACTCGCGCTGATCAGCGCATTGCTGGCCGCCTGCTCCTCCACGCCGGAGACACCCGCGCCTTCTGGTAGCGACACGCTGCACAGCTATGAGATTAATCGGCCCAGCCCGGCGGGCAAACCCGGCGACCGACGCGACTCCGGCTTTAATCCTGCAACAGCTGACTCGGGTGCCGTGGAGCAGTGGTTGATCGACGCGCAAACTGCCTCGCCCGAGGAGGCTGCCGAGCTGCAATTACGCGCGGCAGAGGTGTTGCTGCGTGATGGCGAAATAGGTCGAGCCGACGACATTGTCAGCGAACTGATCGCTCCGGAGCTGACCGCAAATCAAGCACTGCGTCTCGCGATCGTCCGTGCGCGCGTTCACCGCGCTCACGCTGAGTTCGCCGAAGCGCTTCAGCAATTGTCCGACCCACTGGTTGAACAGGCGATGCTGGAAGCACCACTGCGCCGCCAGCTGCAATTCAGTCAATTGCGCGCCTCTCTCTTCGCGATTGAGGGCGACCACCTCGCGGCTGTCAGAGAGTGGATTTTTATCGACCCGCTGTTGACTCGCTCCCAGCAGGAGCACAATCGAAAAGCGATCTGGCAATCGCTGATGCAGATTCCGACATCGACGCTGCTGGAAAATCTGACCAGCGCCAGCAACCGAGACTATCTGGGGTGGCTTGAGTTGGCATCCATTGCCAAGGACAACCAGGGTAATATCGAAGCCCAGATTCGCCAACGAGACGCCTGGCTCGCACGCTGGCCGGAACACCCGGCCAATCAAGGAAAGCTTCCCGGCGGTCTCGATCAACTCGACACGCTGATGGTCGAGCAACCCAAGAAGATTGCGCTGCTCTTACCCGTGACCGGGCGCTACGCGCCTTTTGGCAAAGCCATCCGTGACGGCTTTATTGCGGCCTATGAAGATGCCCGGCGCCGAAATGCCACTGTCCCTGAAATGCTGTTCTACGATAGCGAAACGTCCGACATCAACCAACTGATTCAGCAACTGAGCGGCGACGGCGCCGAAATGGTGATTGGCCCCCTGCGCAAAGAAAAGCTTAGCGAACTGATAAGCCGCCACCAGGCGATGATGCCACTGCCCACACTGGCGCTTAACCGCATAGATGGCGAGCAATTCCCGGGAGGCCTGTACCAGTTTGGCCTCAACCCCGAAGATGAAGCGCAGCAAGTTGCTGAAATTGCGCGCGGCAAGGGCCTGCAACGGGCGCTGATCATTACCCCCGAGGGCAGCTGGGGCAGCAATGTCGCGCATGCGTTTGCCGAGCGCTGGCAAAGTCTGGGCGGAGAAATTATTGCCAGCACCAGCTTTGATGCCAGCGCCAACAACTACTCCAAACAAATCAAGCGCGTTCTCCAAATAGACAAAAGTGAAAGCCGGCACCGGGAATTACAGCGCATAATCGGCATGCACCCGCACTTCGAACCGCACCGTCGCAGCGATGTAGACATGGTATTCCTCGTCGCCAGACCCAATGAGGGACGCGCCGTTAAGCCGCTCCTAGCCTATCACTATGCCGGCGACTTGCCCGTATACGCCACTTCTCATGTTTATCAGGGGAATACAGACCGATCGCGCGACCAAGATATTAACGGCATTCATTTTATCGATATCCCCTGGGTACTCAGCGAAGAGAATTCGATCCGCAAGCAAGTCAATGAAAATCTACCCAACAGCGGCACCTATCAGCGCATGTATGCCCTGGGCGTGGACAGCTTCCGGCTGCATATGCGCATTAATCAGCTGCAGAGCGACGGCCAAGTTTTCGGAGAAACCGGTGCACTCACACTGAATGAGCTGGGGCAGATCGAGCGCACCCTCAGCCTTGCAAAAATCCTCCGGGGCGTTGCCGTGATGGATGCCCCCAGCACACCGGCTCAGGCCGAAGACTGAGTGCTAGACCTTAGCAAAAAGAAGGGGGATGCCGCTGAACAGGCGGCCGCCCGCTTCCTTAAAAAGCAAGGGCTCACACTCATTGAGCACAACTACCGCTGCCGCTTTGGCGAAATAGACCTGATTGCTCGCGATGGCCCCATGCTCGTATTTGTTGAAGTTCGCTGTCGGCAAAGCAAGCGCTTCGGCAGTGCGGCCGAATCGGTAAACTGGCGCAAGCAACAGCGCCTGATTGCCGCCGCCTCTCACTATCTGGCTACCGTTCAGGGCGCCGAACTTCGCTGCCGTTTCGATGTCATTGAAGCATCGGCGTGTAATGGTGGCTTTGACATAAACTGGCTGCAGAACGCCTTTCAGTAACAGGATGCCATTCGTGGACCATACCGAGCAGGTTATTGACCTCTTTCACCGTCATATCGAAAGCTGCATGTACACCATGGAGTCATTGGGAGACGGTATTGCACTGGCTAGCCAGCACATCGTTAACGCCATGCTTCAGGAGCGTAAAATTATGTGCTGCGGTGAAGGCAGTAACGGTCTCATCGCACAGCACCTGGTGACAAACCTGTTAAACCAATATCAGCACGAGCGCCCTGCCCTGCCGGCGATGGCATTGACAGCAGATACCGCAAGCGCAACCGCTATTGCCGCCCAATCGGGATACAATGATATTTTCGCCAACCAAATTCGCGCACTGGGCCAGCAAGGTGACTGCCTGTTTATCTGCTATCAGGCAAGCAGCGCCAACACCCTGCGCTGTATTCAGGCCGCCCATGAGCGCGATATGCGAGTGATCAGCATGTGTGGCGCCCAAGGCGGCGATGCCAGAGCGTTGCTGCACAGCGATGATATTGAGCTGGCGTTCCCGGTAGAGGACCGCGCTCGCCTGACGGAAATGCAGCTTGTCGCCGTACACGCTATTTGCGAACTCATTGACAGCCAACTTTTTGGAACCCATTAACCATGTATGTACTGACCCGGCTTCTGACCTGTGTATCTCTTTGCATCGGCCTGTCTGCCTGCACACAAATCCTCAGCGCAACTCATGAAGGCCCGATAGAGGACGACCCCGGCAGCCGCAGCCTTGGCAGTTACATCGACGACCAAATCATTGAAACCAAGGTATCCGTCAACATCCGCAAAGCCAATGACGCTTTCTCCCAAGCCAGTATCGACGTCAACAGCCACAACGGCATTGTTCTGCTTACAGGCCAGGTACCCAACGAAGAACTCAAACGCGTAGCTGCCGCAGTCGCCGACCAGGTAAAGAAAGTACGCAAGGTTCACAACGAACTGGTGATCGGAGAGCCCATTCATCTGATGGCCCGCACCAGTGACAGCTGGCTGGCCACAAAGGTAAAAAGTCGCCTCTCTCTCAATGACGAGCTCGATGCATCACGCATCAAAGTCATCACCGAGAACGGCGCCGTCTACCTGATGGGATTAGTATCAAAGAATGAGTCCGACATAGCAGCAAAAGTCGCCAGCGAAACCACCGGGGTCCAAAAAGTCATACGCGTCTTTGAGTATTACTGAGGAGCGAACTATCGCTTACTTAACGACTTTCAGTGACGGCCTGCCAGACTTTGGCGTCTTCGAGCTAGGCGACGTGCTATCGTCATCTGGGCTTGATGGCGAAGGAGGAGGAACCGGGTCGTCGGAGTCGAACAGCATGCCCTGCCCGTTTTCCCTGGCATAGATTCCCAGTACTGCCGACGTTGGCACGCGGACATCTTGAGCGACGCCACCGAAACGACCGCGAAATCCCAGCTCATCGTTACCTACATCCAGTCCGACAACTGCCGTGGGGGAGATATTTAGAACAATCTGCCCGTCTTGAACAAATTGCTGGGGCACCTGCACACCCTCCTGCATCGCATTGACGAGGATATACGGCGTGCAGTCATTGTCGACAACCCATTCGTAGATGGCCCGGATCATGTAGGGCCGACTGGATGTCATACTTCCCAGCATCCGAGACGTCCCTCAGGCCGCGCTGCTTTCGCTGCGCATTTCCCGTTCTTTCTGGGTCAGGCTTTCCTGAAAAGAAGGACGCTCGAAGAGGCGTGCCATATAATCCAGTAATGGCTTTGACTGGCGAGTCTGCGGCATATCGATGCCCAGCTGCTCAAGACGCCAGAGAATCGGAGCCAAGCAGCAGTCCACCAGCGTAAACTCATCGTTCATAAAGAACGGCTTTTCAGCGAAAATCGGCGCAATGGTCAGCAGGCTGTCACGCAGATCTTTACGCGCTTTGTCCTGTGATTTCTGGGGGCCGTTCTGAATCTCATCAACGAGGCGGCACCAATCGCGCTCTATGCGGTAGATGAACTGGCGGCTTTCTCCACGGGCAACCGGGTAAACCGGCAGCAGCGGTGGATGAGGGAAGCGCTCATCGAGATATTCCATCATCACCTTTGACTCATAGAGCGCAAGGTCACGATCGACCAGTGTCGGCAGACTGTTGTAGGGGTTGAGCTCAGACACTTCCTCGGGAAGGTTGTCGGGATCCACGTCAATGATATCGACGGTCACGCCTTTTTCAGCCAGCACGATGCGCACGCGGTGGCTGTAGTGACTGGACGCATCCGAAAAGAAAGTCATAGTAGAACGCTTGGCGACAACGGCCATTGAACTCACCTCAAACTGTATACCGTAATGACAACAAACGGGCAGACTTCATCTGAAGCTGCCCGTCAGCAAAGACCCGCTTGTCGAGTCTGTTTTAGTGCACGTCTTTCCAGTACTCGCGGTTAAGCAGGTACGCGAAGACGAAAAACAGCGCAATAAAGGCCAACACATAAATACCAATGCGCTGACGCTTGGCTTGCACCGGCTCACCCATGTATTCCAGGAAGTTTACGAGGTCGTAGATCACCTTATCGTACTCTTCCGGGCTAAGGCGACCTTCGGTCGCGTAAGTGAAGCTACCGCAAGGGTTCAGGGCGTCGCCATTCTCGTCGAACAACACGTCCTCACCGGTCAGCGGATCGCGCAGTATACCACCATTTTCAGCGTGAACCGGACCGGGCGCGCACTCGGGCATACCCTGCAGCTCGGCCAATACATGTGGCATACCGACGTCTTTAAAGACCTTGTTATTCACACCGTAGGGACGAGACGGATCGGCGTAAAAGTGGCGCAGGTAGGTGTACAACCACTCGGGGTTACGCGCACGCGCCACCAACGTCAGGTCCGGCGGCGCAGCGCCGAACCACTTCTTCGCCTCATCCTTGGGCATGGAGTTGGTCATCAACGCCCCAATCTTCGCCGACTTGTCGAACTTAAGGTACTGCTCGAACAGGTCCTCAGGAATATTCAGATCGGTTGCAACACGCTGATACCGACCGTATTCCAGTGTATGGCAGCCCATACAATAGTTCATAAAGGTCTGCGCACCGCCCTGCAGAGAGGCTTGGTCAGTCACATCCGTTTCGATTGAATCGCAAGCCATAGTGCCGCAATCGTAAGCGGACTCAGCGCCGACCGCCTTCAGCGGAAGAATCGTCAGCAATGCCACAATCAGCAGCACACCCATGCTCTTCCAGAAGCCCATACCACCGTCTGTAACACGGGTCGGCTCTTGCTTGGTCGCTTCCCATTTAGTCCAGAAAGGCATCAGCAGGAAGAAGGCAAAGTACAATACGGAGCAGATACGTGCCAGCAGAGTACGACCTTCAGTCGGTGCTTTCACACCCAGCACACCCAAGATCAGGAAGGATGCGACAAAGATCACCAGTGCGATTTTGCTGATACGCCCTTTGTAGCGAATCGACTTCACGGGGCTGCGGTCCAGCCAAGGCAATAGGAACAGAATAGCGACTGACGCGCCGAAGGCGATGAAGCCCCACAGCTTATCCGGCACCGCACGCAATACCGAGTAGAACGGGGTGAAGTACCAAACCGGCGCGATATGATCGGGCGTTTTCAGGCCATTCGCCAGTTCGAAGTTCGCGTATTCCAAGAAGAAACCGCCCATCTCCGGCATGAAGAAGATGATGCTGCAGAATACAAACAGGAAGACCGCAATCGCCGTCAGATCGTGCACGGTGTAGTACGGATGGAACGCCACGCCGTCGAGCGGGATACCATTTTCGTCTTTGTTCTTCTTGATCTCAACGCCATCGGGGTTATTTGAACCCACTTCATGCAGTGCCAGAATGTGCAGCAGAACAAGCGCCAACAGGATGATTGGCAGCGCTACAACGTGCAGAGCAAAGAAGCGGTTCAAGGTAATACCGGAGATCAGGTAGTCACCGCGAATCCACTGAACAATATCTTCACCAACAACCGGGATTGCGCCAAACAACGAAATGATAACCTGCGCGCCCCAATATGACATCTGACCCCAAGGCAATACGTAGCCTACGAATGCTTCGGCCATCAGCGCGAGGAAGATAAACATCCCGAACACCCAAATCAGCTCACGCGGCTTTTTGTATGAGCCGTAAAGCAGGGCGCGGAACATGTGCAGGTACACCACCACAAAGAATGCGGAAGCACCGGTGGAATGCATATAGCGGATGATCCAGCCATATTCCACGTCGCGCATGATGTATTCAACAGAACGGAAAGCTTCTTCTGCGCTGGGGGTGTAGCTCATGGTCAGCCACACACCTGTCAGCAGCTGGTTAACCAGCACCACCAGTGACAGCACACCAAAGAAATACCAGAAATTAAAGTTCTTCGGCGCATAGTATTTACCCATGTGGGTGTCCCATGCGCGCATAATCGGCAGGCGGGCATCAACCCAATCGCGCAGACCAATCAACATCTTCATTACGCAGCCCCCTGATCAACACCAACAACAAGAACATTGTCACCTTCATAAGAGTACGGAGGTACGACAAGATTGGTTGACGCGGGAGAGCCGTTGTAAACGCGACCGGACAGGTCAAAACGCGACCCGTGACATGGGCAGAAGAAACCACCCACCCAAGCGTCACCACCCAAATCAGGCACACCCACTTCAGGGCGGTGCTTGGGCGCACAACCCAAATGGGTACAAAGGCCGACCAACACCAGAATCTCCGGGCGAATCGCTCGCGCAACCCCTTCGATGTACTCAGGCTGATCTGCACTGGCGGAGGTAGGGTCTTTCAGATGTGACTCAACGGTCGGCAGCTCGTCAATCTGCTTTTGCGTACGACGCAACACGTAAACGGGCTTGCCTCGCCACTCAACCACGACCATCTGGCCGGGCTCTAGCTTACTGATATCCGCTTTTACCGGTGCACCAGCCGCCTTGGCCTTCGCACTGGGATTCCAAGAACCGACGAAGGGTGTTGCCACCCCAACCACGCCGGCGGCACCAACCACAGAGGTCGCCGCTGTCAGAAAGCGCCGACGCCCGGTGTTTACGCCGTCATTACTCATGACGTTTCCCCCATAACATATGAATAATCAGACTGGATGGGCCCCGAGGAGGAACCCCAGCTAATCTCAAATGGGCCAAATAGTAATGGAACTTGACCCTTACTGCCAATAAATTCCAGGCAACTCCCTGCCTCTCCAGCAGGGCAAAACGGACAAAAAAAAACGCCCCACAGATTGCTGTTGGGCGTTTTCCGATAGCCGCCAGTAGCGTCCCCGGTCTGAAAGACCGTAACGGTTAACGCTTGGAGAACTGAGGTCTTCTACGCGCCTTGCGCAGACCAACTTTCTTACGCTCAACCTCACGGGCATCACGGGTTACGTAGCCAGCCTTACGCAGATCACCACGCAGTGCCTCGTCGTACTGCATCAGTGCGCGAGTGATACCGTGGCGAATCGCACCAGCCTGACCAAAGCTGCCGCCACCGTTGACGTTCACTTTGATATCAAACTTCTCAGCCATATCCACCAGCTCCAGAGGCTGACGAACAATCATGCGGGCTACTTCACGACCGAAGTATTGATCCAGCTCGCGATCATTAACGAGGATCTTGCCGCTGCCGGGCGTCAGAAAGACGCGGGCTGAAGAAGTTTTACGGCGACCAGTGCCGTAGTATTGAGTGGCTGACATAGTACGCTTCCGTTAGATATTCAGTTCGATGGGCTGCTGAGCGGTGTGCGGGTGCTCTGCGCCAGCATAAACTTTGAGTTTTTTGAACATGGCCCGACCCAGTGGGTTTTTGGGCAGCATGCCTTTTACAGCACTCTGGATAACACGCTCGGGCGCCTTGTCGATCAGCTTTTCAAAGCTCATTGACTTCAGGCCACCGGGGTAACCAGTGTGATGGTGATACATTTTGTCTGTTGTTTTCTTGCCAGTAACGCGAATCTTCTCCGCGTTTACAACAACAATGTAGTCGCCGGTATCGACATGAGGCGTGTACTCAGGCTTGTGCTTGCCGCGCAGGCGGTGCGCAATCTCACTGGCCAGACGACCCAATGTTTTGTCGGCGGCGTCAACCACGAACCAGTCGCGAGTGACATCGTTGGGTTTTGCACTAAAGGTTTTCATGAATCTCGCCTATGGGGACCGTACCGAACAAAGAGCGCGAATACTACATAAGCGCCAAACGATTTTCAAGCGAAAAACGCAGCTTTCTTGAATGGCGTTTTGGCGCCAACGTCACCCTACGGGCGGTGCTCTCGGGCCAGGTATTCCTGCGACTGCATTTCCAGCAGGCGGCTTTGGGTACGTTCAAATTCAAAGTCTAATCTGCCACCGGCATAAAGTGCCTCCAGTGGCGCGGCCGCAGACAATACCAGTTTTACATTGCGGTCGTAAAACTCATCGACCAAATTAATGAAGCGCCGGGCCTGATCATCGCGCCCCGCTCCCAGTACCGGCACATTACTAACCAGCACAGCATGGAAGATTTTGGCCAGCTCAATGTAGTCGTACTGGCTGCGCGGGCCGTCACAGAGCTCGTCGAACTCGAACCAGGCAACATCGTCGGCAATTTGACGCGCCAGGATATTGCGCCCCTCAATTTCCAGCAACTGGTCCGATAACGGAATCTCCGGCGCCAATCGATCAAAGCTTTCCTGAAGGCTGGCCTCAGCTTCCGCGCCGAGCGGCGAATGGTAGAGCTCAGCTTGCTCCAGTGCGCGAAGGCGGTAATCGACCCCTCCATCAACATTGATCACGTCGACATTCTGCTTGATTAACGCAATGGCTGGCAGGAAACGCGCGCGCTGCAGACCGTCCTTATACAGCTGGTCAGGCACAATATTCGACGTCGCCACGAGCACCACCCCGCGTTCAAACAGACGATCAAACAGACCAGCCAGAATCATCGCATCAGTAATATCGGAGACAAAGAACTCATCAAAACAGATGACCCGCGCCTCGTCAGCAATGCGATCGGCGACTGAAATCAGCGGATTTTTTTCTCCCGCCAGGCTTTTCAGCTCGCGATGCACCCGCTGCATGAAGCGATGAAAATGAGCCCGCAGCTTGTCTTCAAATGGCAAGGTGTCAAAGAACGTATCCATCAGGTAGGTTTTGCCGCGCCCGACACCTCCCCAGAAATACAGCCCCTTTGTCGGCGCCACTTCCGGAGATTTCACAAAACGCCCCAGCAACCCACGCAATCCTCCTGCCGACCGTTGCGGCGGGGGCGCAGCCACCAAATCCTCATAGAGCCTTTGCAGGCAATCAACGGCCTGGGCTTGAGCGGCATCATGGGCAAACGCAGGCGACTCCAGATCGCGACGATAGCGCTCAATAGGGGATGACATGGGCGGCTCCTTTGAGAAAACGCGGCAACTTTACCCAGCGATGTAGCAATTGGCAATTTTTCGCGCCCTGCTGCTGCCCCGCGCCGGATGCCCGAGTATACTAGAGAGAAACGCGACGGAAAGTCGCTGACAGGAGGACACGCGTGGAAGAAACAATGAGCACTTTGGTATTCGTAGGCATTGGCTGCCTGCTGGCAGGCGCTGCCATCGGCTATTTCCTGGCCAACAAAAAACCGGAACAACAGAGCCGCGCTGCACTAGAGAAGCAATTCACCGACATGCAGCAACAGCAGCAGGAATATCAGCAGCAGGTGAGCAGCCACTTTGACCGCACTGCAGAACTACTGAACGACTTGGCAGAAAGCTACCGCAGCGTTCACAACCATATTGCCGAAGGTGCCAGCTCTCTGCACAGCACGGGCATCAGTCCGCTACAGGCTATTCCAGAAGGCCGCCCCGTGCTGGAAGGCAACCCCAATTCGGGTAAGCCCTCTCAGCAACCACTGGACTACGCCCCCCGCCAGCCGGGCTCAAAGGGCGCACTTCACGAAGAATTTGGTCTGGAAAAAGGCCGCTCAGAGAAAGAGGAGCCCACTCCTCCGGTTCCTCCGCACGCCTAATAATCCAGACGCTTACGCTGGGTTGTCGATATCGATAAAGCGATGCTCGACGCCCAGCGCCCTAGACAGGGCCTCGCCAAGCGCCTGCACACCATAACGCTCTGTAGCGTGATGACCGGCAGCGAAGTAGTGCACGCCCTGCTCACGGGCACTGTGAATAGTGGGCTCTGACACCTCACCACTCAGATAAGCATCCACCCCCAGCGCGGCAGCTTTATCAATATACGATTGCGCTGCACCGGTGCACCATGCGATCCGCTTGATGGGCTGCTCCCCCACGCACTCCACCAAGGGCTCACGACCGAGCACATCGACCAGTCGCTGAGCAAGCTGCTCCGGTGCCAAAGCCTCCGAAAAATGCCCGACGCTTCCTACTGAACGCGGCCCTGCATCCATACCGCCATCAACGACAATTCCCAGACGCTTGGCAAGCTGCGCGTTATTGCCCAGCGCAGGATGCGCATCCAACGGCAGATGATAGGCAATAAGGCTAATGTCGTTTTCCAGCAACGCCGCGATTCGGCGGCGCTTCATACCGCGCAAGCAGGGGTCTTCGCCCCGCCAGAAAAAGCCGTGATGTACCAAGATCGCATCAGCTCTCTGCTCAATCGCGGCATCAATCAGCGCCTGACTGGCAGTGACCCCGGATACCAGACGCCGCACCTCACCCCGCCCCTCTACCTGCAAGCCATTGGGGCAATAATCCTGAAATGCTTCAGGCTCCATCAGGCGATTCGCCTCCGCCAGCAGTGCCTGTAATGTTACCGCCACAGCAACTCCTCTCTATTGCTCATTCGGATTTTTGGTCAGTCGTGATAGGCTATCACGCCCATCGCGGCACAGAATACCCGACTCACCTGCCGCCGCCCTCAGAGAATAAGAGACGACGACGTGAAACTGCACAACCTGACATCGTTTTTCTGGCCCAGCCTGTGCGGCCTGCTGCTGGGCCTATGCATTCTCGCCTACCAGTCACAACCTACATCCACAGAGCAGGATTTTTCGCTGGCCGTTGAGCAAGCCGCCCCCGCCGTTGTCAACATATACACCACCAAAGTGGTGCAGCAGCGCCACCCACTGGCCAACGACCCTCTCTTCAAGCACTTTTTCAACCGCAACGGTCGCGTTCGCCAGCACCTGGAACGCAGCCTGGGATCTGGCGTCATCGTCGATGAGCGCGGCTATTTGCTGACGAACTTCCACGTTATCAAGGGCGCTGATGAGATACTGGTCATGCTGCAGGATGGCCGCCAGGCGCTGGCCAGCGTTATTGGCAGCGACTCCGATACCGACCTCGCGGTACTTAAAGTGGATCTCGACCACCTGACAGCGATCAAACCCGGCAACCCCGAACAGGCACGCGTTGGCAATATCGTGCTGGCTATCGGCAACCCCTACGGCTTCGGGCAAACCGTTACGCAAGGCATTGTCAGCGCCACCGGTCGCTACGGCCTTGGGCTGAGCCAATTCGAGAACTTTATCCAAACCGATGCCGCTATCAACCCCGGCAACTCCGGCGGCGCACTTATCGACCGCAACGGGCGGTTGCTAGGAATCAATACCGCCATTTACACCCAGAGCGGCGGCTCTACAGGCATCGGACTGGCAATCCCCACTGACCTGGCGATGCGCACAATGGACGACCTGATTCGCTACGGTCACCCGGTACGCGGCTGGCTCGGCATTGAAGTTCAACCGCTGGGCACCGGCACCAACGGCGTCATCATTACCGGATTAGCCAACAATGGGCCGGCCGCCGAGGCAGGACTGCGCCTGGGAGACGTACTGACCGAAATCAACGGCGAGAAAGTGGGAGATGGTCACGCGGGGATGCGCCTGATTACCGATACCCGTCCGGGCGAAACCGTCACGCTGGGACTGCTTCGCGGAGAGCAGGCCTTTACCGTCAGTACGCAGGTCGCAATGCGACCAGAACAGCAAACCAACAGTTAGCCCAGGCCAGCCCTCATTTAGCGCCGAAGTGGCGATCAAAGGATGCCAGCAGGCGCTCATGCTGCTCGGCAGTGCCGACGGTAATCCGCAGATAGTTCTCGATACGCGACTGCCTGAAATGCCGGACAATCACGCCATCTTCCCGCAACGCGGCGGCCAAAGTTTCCGCGGCGAGATCGCGGTGACGACAGAACAGAAAGTTAGCCGCCGAAGGCAGCGACTCGAATCCCCGCTTGTTCAGGGCCACGCGCAGGCGATCTCTTTCGTCAATGACGGCCTGGCGGCACTGCTCAAAGTACGCCTGGTCTTTGAACGCGGCCTCTGCCCCTGCCAGCGCCAAACGGTCCAGCGGATAGGAGTTAAAACTGTTCTTCACCCTCTCCAGCGCCTCAATCAACTCGGGCGACCCCAGCGCCAGGCCAACACGCAAGCCCGCCAGCGAGCGGGACTTTGACAGTGTCTGCGTGACCAGCAGATTGGGGAACTGATCGATCAGCCCCACCGCCGATTCGCCACCAAAGTCGATATAGGCCTCATCAACCACGACCACCGTTTCAGTATTCACCTCCAACAGGCGGCGAATTTCATCCAGCGGCAGCAGGCGCCCTGTCGGCGCATTCGGGTTGGGGAAAATAATACCGCCATTGATACCGCGATAATCACTCACCGCAATGGCAAAGGAATCGTCCAGCGGAATTTGCTCGTAGGGAATGCCGTACAACTGGCAATACACCGGGTAGAAGCTGTAGGTAATATCAGGAAACAACAGCGGGTGGTTGTGCTGAAACAGCGCATGGAACACATGCGCCAGCACTTCGTCGGAACCATTGCCGACAAACACCTGCTGGGCCGTCAACCCGTAATACTCCGCTATGGTCTCTCGCAGGCTATCAGCATTGGGATCAGGATACAGGCGCAGCTCATCGCCCAGCACCTGCTTCATCGCCTCAAGTGCTTTTGGTGATGGCCCAAACGGGTTCTCGTTGGTATTCAGTTTGGTAAGGTTTTGCAGCTTGGGCTGCTCACCCGGCACATACGGCTCCAGCTTTTTAACGATGGGACTCCAGAACCTACTCATCCTCACCTCCAGCTTGCAAGCGGTATTCCGCGCTGACCGCATGCGCCGTCAGGGATTCACCACGGGCGAGCACCGAGGCGGTGCGCGCCAGCTTGGCCGCCCCCGCCGGGGAACAGTTGATGATCGACGAGCGCTTTTGAAAGTCGTATACCCCAAGCGGCGAGGAAAACCGCGCGGTGCCTGATGTTGGCAGTACGTGATTGGGACCGGCGCAGTAATCCCCCAGCGCCTCTGGCGTGTGGCGCCCCAGAAAAATCGCCCCGGCGTGACGGATCTCCGGCAAATACTGCTCCGGGTTATCCACCGACAACTCCAGATGCTCTGGCGCAATGCGGTTAATGAGTGCAATCGCCTCGGCCATATCGGCCACCTTAATCAGCGCACCACGCGCCGCCAGGGACTGCCTGATGATATCTTGCCGTTCCATCTGGGGCAGCAGGCGGGCAACGCTCTCCGCAACCTTGTCGAGGAATTCTGCATCGGGGCTAATAAGCAAAGACTGCGCATCTTCGTCATGCTCGGCCTGTGAGAACAGGTCCATCGCAATCCAGTCGGGATCGGTCTTTCCGTCACAAACCACCAGAATTTCGGACGGGCCGGCAATCATGTCGAGACCGACGCTGCCGAACACCTGGCGCTTGGCAGTAGCCACATAGATATTGCCGGGACCGACAATCTTATCGACACGAGGAATCGTTTCCGTGCCAAAGGCCAGCGCCGCGATAGCCTGAGCACCACCGACCGCAAACAAGCGATCCACCCCGGCAATGGCCGCCGCAGCCAGCACCATGTCGTTCACATAGCCGTTGGGCGTGGGCGACACAGCGATCAACTCGCCCACTCCGGCCACCTTGGCAGGAACAGCATTCATCAACACCGACGACGGATAGGTCGCCTTGCCGCCTGGCACGTACAGCCCCACGCGATCCATACCGCGAATCTGCTGACCCAATACCGTGCCGTCGTCTTCCTGGTATTGCCAGGACGCTTGCTGCTGGCGCTCGTGATAACGGCGGATACGATCAGCCGCCTCTTCTAACGCCTGCCGCTGAGCCGAATCAATACGTGTCAGCGCGACCTGCAGCTGCTCGGCGCTGAACTCCAGCTCACTGACATTACTGGCTTCTACTGCGTCAAAACGGCGCGTGTACTCAAGTACCGCCGCATCACCACGCTGACGAATATCGGCCAGCACGGCTGCGACAGTAGAGGCGACGGCCTCATCGGATACCGAATCCCAAGCCAGCAGCGCATCGAGGGTTTCACCAAAGTCGGCGTCACCGGCATTCAAGCGGCGCAACTGCAAATCACTCATCTCATGCCTCCACGGCGCGGGCCTCTACGGCCGCCGACAAGTCACCGATAATTTTTTGAATCGTCTGGTGTTTACGCTTCATTGCTGCCCGGTTGACCACCAGACGAGAACTGACGGGAGAGATCAGTTCACGGGGCTCCATGCCATTGGCCCGCAGCGTATTGCCGGTATCTACGATATCGACAATCAAATCCGCCAGATCCATCAACGGCGCCAATTCCATTGCGCCGTAGAGTTTGATCAGCTCAACCTGAATCCCCTGCTCGGCAAAATGGCGACGAGCTACATTCACAAACTTGGTGGCAACCCGCACGCGCCCAACAGGCAACGCCTCGCCAACGCGCCCCGCCGTCATCAACTTGCAGCGGGCAATATTCAGATCCAGAGGCTCATACATATCGTCTGCGCCGAGTTCCAGCAACATATCCTTACCGGCAATTCCGAGGTCAGCCGAGCCCAGCTTGACGTAGGTCGGCACATCGGTGCCGCGAATCACAATAAGCTGGATATGGGAATGGTTGGTGGCGAAGATCAACTTGCGGCTGCTGGAAATATCTTCCAGCGGCTCGATACCGGCCTCCGCCAGCAGGGGCAGAGTTTCCTTTAGGATGCGCCCCTTGGTAAGGGCGATGGTAATGGGCTGATCCACGCTACAACTCCTGAGCTAAACGGCCCGACCACAGCAAATCACTGCAGCCCGGCATATCACTTGCCGCTGATTCGACGGATATCAGCGCCCAGTGACAGAAACTTCTCTTCAATACATTCGTAACCACGGTCGATATGATAAATACGATCAATGACCGTTTCACCATCGGCAACCAACCCGGCAATCACCAGACTGGCCGACGCGCGGAGATCGCTGGCCATGACCGGAGCGGCCTTCAGGCGCTCGGCGCCGGTGATCAGCGCTGTGTTGCCATCTACGCGGATCTTGGCCCCCATCCGATTCATCTCATGGGTTTGCAGCAGACGGTTTTCAAAAATCGTCTCACTGACTTGAGCAACACCGTCAGCCACCGCATTCATAGCGGTAAACTGCGCCTGCATGTCGGTGGGAAAGCCGGGGTAAGGCATGGTTTTAAAACTGACTGATTTCGGGCGCTGACCTTTCATATCCAGCGTAATCCAGTCATCACCCTGTTCAATATCCGCGCCCGCCTCTTCCAGCTTGACCAACACCGCTTCAAGCGTATTCGGGTCGATATCGCGCAACTTGATCTTACCGCGCGTGGCCGCGGCAGCGACCAGATAAGTGCCCGCCTCAATGCGATCCGGCATCACCGAGTAATCGCAGCCGCCCAGTGATTCAACGCCTTCAACAACAATTGTCGCCGAACCATGACCACTGATCTTCGCCCCCATAGCAATCAGGCAATTGGCCAGATCCACTATCTCGGGTTCACGGGCAGCGTTTTCCAGTACCGTGCGTCCGTCAGCAAGACAGGCGGCCATCAGCAGATTCTCTGTGCCGCCAACCGTTACCATATCAAACAGGATATGCGCGCCTTTCAGGCGGCCACCGGGGCTTCTTGCCGTGATATAGCCCTCATCGACATCAATTTCCGCACCCATTGCCTCCAGCCCACGCAGATGCTGGTCGACCGGGCGGCTACCTATGGCGCAACCACCGGGGAAGGACACCCGCGCATGACCGAAGTGCGCCAGCAGAGGCCCCAGCACCAGAATCGATGCCCTCATGGTTTTCACCAGCTCATAGGGCGCGGTGGTTTCACGGGTTGTCGCCCCGTTAATTTCAACACACAGACGCTCATCCACCAGCAGCTCGGTGCCCATACTGCGCAGCAGCGCAATCATGGTGGTAATGTCGTGAAGGTGAGGCAGGTTGCTGATGCGAACGGGCTCGCTGGACAGCAATGTCGCCGCGAGAATAGGCAGCGCGGCATTCTTCGACCCCGACACCCGAATTTCTCCGCAGAGCGGACCACCGCCGCGGATTAGCAGTTTATCCATGGATACTCCTGCGCTATCGCGCCAGGCCGATTACTCGGCTTCAGCGGGGGTGAGCGCTTTGATATTGATCGCGTGAAGGGAGCCGTCCCGGATCAGGTCGTTGACGGCAGCATAGACAAGTTGCTGGCGGCGCACCGGGCGCAGCCCTGCAAACGCTTCACTGACAACTTGTACATCGACGTGATTGCCCTCGCCCTGCACATCAAAAGTACCGTCAGCAAAGTGCTCGCTCAATCGTGCCAGAATTTGTTCTGTCTGCATGCCTGCAAGTTTCCGTCATTCAAAAAACAGGCCGCGAATTGTACGCAATTGCGGCGCCCTTGGCGAGAAAAGGGCGCCGATTGATCACTTCTCGCCAGCGTCTCCAGCGGCTTGTTCCATCACTTCCTTGGGCGCTACCGTCCAGTTATCGATCACTTTCTCGATATCGCCATCGTAAGTTGCCACCGCCGTGCGGAACTGGTTCTGGTAAATGCGCCCCAGGTTCAGCCCCTCAATGATCACATTGCGCAGCTTCCAGTCGCCCTGTGCGTCACGGCGCAAGGTATAGATGACCTCGTAAGGCTTGGCGCGCTCACCGTAAATATGCTGACGCACCCCAACACTGCCCGACAGGTCCGCGTCTTCAGCCAGCGGCAGCACTTCAATCTTATTGCCATTGAAGCCCAGCAGGCCCTTCGCATAGGTATTGATCAGACCGTCTTTGAAGTTTTGGGTAAAACGCAGCACATGGTCGCGAAACTGAGCTTTGTCCTCTTCGCTGGTCAGGCTCTGATAGTAGGCGCGACTGCCGTACTTCCCCATCACACCGCGGGCAAAACTCTGAAAGTCGACCACCTGATCCATGATACGACGCACTTCGTTGTTGAAGCGGTCGGGATCCTGATCGACATAACCCCGAGCCTCCTCAATCACTTTCATTAGCTCCTGCGTGGTGTTTGCAACCACCTCATGGGGCCCCACTGCCGAGTCATCGGTTTTGGCAAGAGCCAAACCGGCGAACAGCGTCGCCGTCAGCATTACCAGAATTTTCTTCATCATTGTCTACTCTCCGTTTTCCGCACCCCAGCCACTGCCTGCCATCAGCCCGCAGTGGTGTATTACACAGTTTCTCCGACCGCAGTTTACGTAAATCACTCCCTGCGGGGAGACGCAGTAAACCTGTTAATTTGTCACATTGGAAATTATCATAACCAAAATGAGCGCCAGCTTAATGGCTCGCCCGGAACAATAAGGCCAAAACTCCCGCAATGACATCTTCATATATCGAGACTGCCAAGCGCGTCATCAGCATGGAACGCGACGCCGTAGACGCACTGCTTGCCCGCACCGATGACAGCTTTGATCGCGCTTGCGAGCTGTTACTCAACTGCCAGGGCAGAGTGGTCGTCACTGGCATGGGAAAATCCGGCCATATCGGCAGCAAACTCGCCGCAACGCTGGCCAGCACGGGAACACCAGCATTTTTTGTTCACCCCGGAGAAGCGAGCCACGGCGACATGGGCATGATACGCCCCGGCGATGTGGTCATCGCACTTTCCAACTCGGGCACCACTGCTGAGCTGGTTACCCTCATTCCTCTGTTGAAGCTCCTGGCGGTCCCGGTACTGGCCATGACCGGGCGTCCGCAATCAGAGCTGGCACAAGCCGCCGATGTCCACCTGGATGTCGGGGTGGCACAGGAGGCCTGTCCACTGAACCTGGCGCCGACTTCCAGCACCACCGTCACGCTGGTCATGGGCGACGCACTCGCCATTGCCCTGCTGGAGGCCCGCGGCTTCACTGCTGATGACTTTGCCTTCTCCCACCCCGGCGGCGCGCTGGGCAGAAGACTGCTGCTGAAAATCGACAGCATTATGCATACCGGCGACGAAATTCCCAAAGTGAATAGCGGTGCCGCCCTGAGCGAAGCGTTACTGGAAATGAGCAGCAAAGCGCTGGGCATGACAACCGTCCTGAACAGCGACGGCACGCTTGCTGGCATCTTTACCGACGGCGATCTGCGCCGCGCCATTGACCGCGGCATTGATATCCGCGACGCAAAAATTGACGACGTGATGACCCGCAACTGCCGCAGTATTCAGCCCGGCATGCTGGCCGCCGAAGCGCTGCGCATTATGGAAGACAATAAGATCACGGTGCTGGTCGCGCTGGATGACAAACAGCAGCCCATTGGCGTAATCCACACCCACGACCTGCTCAAGGCAGGCGTCGCGTAAAGGGAAAACCATGCAAAGCGTCATAGAAAAAGCTCGCAATATCCGCCTACTGGCCATGGATGTTGACGGCGTACTGACCGACGGCAGCCTGTTGTTTGGCAACAGTGGCGAGGAAATGAAAGCGTTCAGCATTCTCGACGGCCTCGGCATCAAGCTGCTCCGCGACGCTGGCATTCGCCCGGCGATCATCACCGGCCGCACCTCTGAGCTACTGCTGCGACGTGCCCGCGAGCTGAGCATCGAGCTGATCTATCAGGGGCGTGAAGATAAAGGCACGGCCCTCGAAGAACTGCGCAGCGATCTGGGCCTGCGCTACGAGGAAATCGCCTACGTCGGCGACGACCTGCCCGACCTCGCCGCCATCCGCGCCGCCGGCCTGGGCATCACCGTGGCCAATGGCCACCACTTCGTCGCCCGTCATGCTGACTGGCAAACCCGCGCGACTGGTGGCTCAGGGGCTGTCAGAGAAATCGCCGAACTGATTTTAATGGCTCAAGGCAAGTTAAATGACGCTCTGGAGCAATACTTGTAATCATGGCTTCGCGTAGCTTTCGCATCAATATCGCCTCGGTACTTTCGGTGCTGGCGGCCATCGCCGGTACCGTGATTTACCTGACGCAGTTCAGCGAAAGCGGCAAACTGAGCCTGATCGATAATTTTGACGCCATCCCGGATGTGGACTCCCACCTGCAGGGGATAGAGGGTCTGAAATACAGCGCTGACGGCAATATTGCCTACCGTTGGCAGGCGGAAAGCGCTGATCGAATGATATCCAGCGGCGATATTCGCCTTCAGCAACCCTTTTACGTTGGCGACATCGGCCAGCAACGCCCCTGGACTGCAAACGCCGCATCCGGCACGCTGTCGCAAAATGGCCAATCCCTTGAGTTGCGCCACGACGTGCTGGTAAAAGACCTGATTCGTGAAGCCGAGATCAGTACCCAACAATTGACTATTGACCTGGAACACAGCACCGTCGCGACAGCTCAGCCGCTCGACCTTAAACTGCCCAATGGCACAACGACTTCGGTGGGCATGCGCGCTGACCTCAAACAGGAACGCGTCGAGCTCCTTTCACAGGTAAAGGGACACTATGAACCTCAGCAGTAAACTCCAGCTACTGTGCCTGCTGGCCATGCCACTGACGGTCAGCGCATTACCCAACGACCGCAGCCAGCCGATCAACCTCAGCTCGGACAAGGCCACCTACGAGAACAACCAGGGCATTTATACCGGCAACGTGAACATGTCTCAGGGAAGCCTGAAAATCCGCGCAGACAAGCTGATTATTGTCGAGGACGACCGCAAGGTGCAGAAAGTCATCGCCCATGGCAGCCCGGCGTATTTTGAACAGCAGCCCCGGGCTGAAGAAGGGGTAGTCTCCGCGAGCGCCAGACTGATCGAATACAGCCTGAGCGATGAGGAAATTCTGCTGCAGAAAGACGCCACCATTCGCCATCAGGGTTCAAAAATCAGTGGTGACCGCATTGTGTACAGCGGGCGCAAGCAACTGGTGGTCGCCGATGGCGGCAGCCGAAGCCTCGATGGCCGCGTGCAGATGACACTGCAGCCCCAACAACCCGGCACGGAACCCCCCGAGACTGAACCGGCGCCAGAACCCGACACCGAGAGCACGCCCTGATGCCCGTACTAAAAGCCAGCCATCTCGCCAAAGCCTATAAAGGGCGAGAGGTGATCAAGGATGTGTCACTGAGCATCAACAGCGGCGAAATAGTCGGCCTGCTGGGCCCCAACGGCGCGGGCAAAACCACGTGTTTCTACATGATTGTCGGCATCGTCAACGCCGACAGGGGCCGCATAGAGCTGGATGGCAAAGATCTGACATCGCTGTCAATTCAAGGCCGAGCCCGCCACGGTGTTGGCTACCTGCCCCAGGAAGCGTCGATCTTTCGCAAACTCAGCGTCGCCGACAACATCATGGCGATTCTGGAAACCCGCAGCGACCTCAACCGTCGCCAGCGAAAAGAAAAGCTCGACGCCCTGCTGCAGGAGTTCCACATTACCCACATCCGTAAATCGCCCGGCATGGCGCTGTCCGGCGGCGAGCGCCGACGCGTCGAAATCGCTCGCGCGCTGGCGACAGAGCCGAGTTTTATTTTGCTCGACGAGCCCTTTGCCGGCGTCGACCCCATCTCGGTTAACGACATACAGCACATTATTCGACACCTTCAGGCCCGCGGAATCGGCGTGTTAATCACCGATCACAATGTACGAGAAACCCTCGATATCTGCGAAAAAGCCTACATCGTCGGCGAAGGTCGTATTGTTGCCGAAGGCAACGCCGAATCCGTACTCAACAACCAGGTCGTCAGGGATATTTATCTTGGCGATAAGTTCACGTTGTGATAGGAAAAATCGGCACAGCAATTGCTTTATACGCCTATTGCAGCCGCTCTCCGGCAGGACTACACTGACCTTAAAGTGCCGCCAATCAGGCACAAATGTCTTCAGAATTTGGTGTAGTAGAAACCGCTGCCTATGAAACAATCGCTCCAGCTTAAAGTCGGTCAGCAGCTGACCATGACCCCCCAGCTGCAACAGGCGATTCGTTTATTGCAACTGTCCACCCTCGACCTTCAACAGGAAATCCAGTCTGCTTTGGACTCCAATCCGCTTCTGGAACTGGAGGAAGAAAACGACACCCCCGAGCAAGACAGCAACAGTCAGTCAAAAAGCAGCGATACCAAAAACGACAGCAGCAGCAACGAAAGCGAGCCCACCGCCAGCGACGCAGACAGCGAATGGGCCGAGCGCAGCGAAATACCCGAGGACCTGCCGGTAGACAGCCAATGGGATGACGTTTACCAAAGCTCCGGCCCGGCGAGCAGCGCTCCCAGCGGCGATGACGATTACAGCAATGACTACCGCCACGGCAGCTCAGATTCCCTGCAAGACCACCTGCGCTGGCAGCTCAACCTGAGTCGCCTGTCTGAAATCGATCAGTTCATTGCCGATGCCATCATCGACGCCATCGACGAAAAAGGCCGCCTGACCGTCACGCCTGAAGAGTTGGTGGATGCCTTCGACAATGAAGACGTCGAAATCGAAGAAGTCCACGCCGTCCTTCACTTGATTCAGCAGTTTGACCCCCCTGGCGTCGGTGGCCGGGATTTACAGGAGTGTCTGCTTATTCAGTTGCGGCAGTTGCCCCGCGAGACGCTTTATCTGCAAGAGGCCATGCAGATTGTAGAGCAGCATATGGACCAGCTCGGCAACCGCGACTACAACCAGATTATGCGCCGCTGTCGCCTCAAGGAAGATCAGCTTCGGGATACACTGCTGCTGATCCAGTCCCTGAACCCCACGCCCGGCGATGCAATCAGTAGCGGCGATACCGAATACGTCGTCCCGGATGTCTTCGTCAGTAAAAAAGACGGCCGCTGGCTGGTGGAACTCAACCCGGATATTGCCCCGAAAATCCAAATCAACTCGCACTATGCGGCACTGGCCAAAAGCAGTACCAGCAGCGAAAAAGACTATATTCGCGACAACCTCCAGGAAGCGCGCTGGTTTATCAAAAGTCTGCAGAGCCGCAATGAAACCCTGATGAAAGTCGCCAGCAAAATCGTCGAGTATCAGCGAGGCTTTCTCGAATACGGCGACGAGGCGATGAAACCGTTGGTGTTGCATGACATTGCCGACGCCGTGGGCATGCACGAATCCACGATCTCGCGGGTCACCACCCAGAAGTACATGCATACACCGCGGGGCATTTACGAGCTGAAATACTTTTTCTCCAGCCACGTATCGACCGATACCGGCGGCGAGTGCTCATCGACCGCCATTCGCGCGCTGATCAAAAAGCTGATCGCCGCAGAAAATCCGCGAAAGCCACTCAGCGACAGCAAGATTACCGAACTGTTGGCCGAACAGGGTATCAAGGTCGCGCGGAGAACCATCGCCAAGTACCGAGAATCACTGGTCATTCCCCCCTCTAATGAGCGGAAGCGACTGGTATAGCTGGCTGCGTTAAATCGCGCAGCCCTGACCCTACGCCGGGAGGCGCAGGACGATCTGAGTGTAAAAGGAGCAAGATATGCAGATAACTGTCAGTGGTCACCACGTTGAAGTTACACCGGCACTGCGTGAATACGTCAATAACAAGCTTGCCAAACTGCAACGACATTTCGACAATATCACCAATACGGACGTTACGCTCTCAGTCGAGAAGCTGGTACAAAAAGCGGAAGCGACAGTGCATGTGGCAGGCGCGGACCTGTTTGCCACATGCGAATCGGAAGATATGTATGCTGCGATCGACAGCCTGACCGACAAGCTGGATCGCCAGTTGATCAAACACAAGGAAAAACACCTGGGCCGGTAAGCGCCGGGCCGGTTTTTCCGGATACCTAATAATATGAGCCTTAATGCGATACTGAGCCAAGGACGTACCCACTGGGGTACGTCCGTAGGCAGTAAAAAACGTCTTCTTGAACAGATCTCGATATTTGTCGCCGACGACAATAGCCAGTTCAACGCTGACGATCTGTTCAACGAACTCCTTGCCCGAGAGCGACTGGGTAGCACGGGTATCGGTCACGGGGTTGCGATTCCCCACTGCCGAAGCCAGCAGTGTACGGCGATTACCGGCATTCTGCTGAAGCTCGCCGAGCCCATCGATTTCGAGGCCATCGACGATCAACCCGTCGACCTGGTGTTCGCACTCATTGTTCCTGCGGAAGCCCACGACGAGCACATCAAAGTGCTGGCCAGTCTAGCCAATGTGTTTAACGACGACGGCTTTCGTCAACAGCTGCGCAACGCGGGCAGCGATGAAGCCCTGTACACTACTGCTGTAACCCGCGCGCCCTGATCGCCATGAAACTGATCATTATCAGTGGCCGCTCGGGATCAGGGAAAAGTACGGCACTTCATCAACTGGAGGACGAGGGCTTTTACGCCATCGACAATCTACCAGTTTCCCTGTTACCGGCGCTGGTACATGAGCTCTCGCAAAGCCAGCTCAAGGTCCATCAACAGGTCGCCGTTTGTATCGACGCCCGCAACTCTCCTGACGAACTCTCGCGCTTCAAGTCCCTTTGCGAGCAGGTTCGGGACCTCGCACAGTTGCGAATCATTTTTCTGGATGCCAGCGACGACAAGTTGATAAAACGCTTCAGCGAGACTCGCCGTCGCCACCCGTTGACCACAGCGAATCAACCGCTCAGCGATGCAATACGACAGGAAACCACGCTGCTCGAACCCGTAGTGATGGAAGCGTCATTAACCATCGACAGCAGCGATATGACAGTACATGAGCTGCGCGCCACAATCCGCGACAGGGTGCTGGGTGTCGATGCCAATCGTATGTCGCTGCAGTTGAAATCATTTGGCTTTAAACGCGGCCTGCCAATAGATGCCGATCAGGTCTACGATCTGCGCATGTTACCCAATCCTCACTGGGATGAGTCTCTGCGCGCCCTGAGTGGCCGCGACGAAGGTGTCAGAAACTTTCTCGACGGGCAGCCGATGGTCGAAACCATGTACCGGGACATTCTCAATTATCTGGAACACTGGCTGCCACATATCGAAAAAGGTAACCGCAGCTACTTCACCGTTGCCATTGGCTGCACAGGTGGCCAGCACCGCTCCGTGTATATGGTAGAGCGCCTTGCAGCAGCACTCAGAGCACAATGCCCTGATCTCCAGGTTCGCCATCGCGAACTCCAGCACTGAGCCCCGGCGGAGCGAACCCATGCAAGAAACCCGTATTACCATCATTAATAAACTCGGTCTTCACGCCCGAGCCGCCTCAAAATTTGTGTCGACCAGTGCCGCATTCAGTGCCGATGTCGCGGTGTGCAGTAACGACAAATGGGTCGATGGCAAGAGCATTATGTCCGTCATGATGCTGGCCGCCAGCAGAGGAACCGAAATTCAAATTCGCTGTGAGGGTGATGACGAAGAGCAAGCCCTGTCGGCACTCGTTGAGCTGATTAATGACTATTTCGGCGAAGGCGAGTAAGGCGTTTTAGTACATTTCCTGCAAAACCCGACGGTGACAATTGTTGCCCGCCCCAGATTCAAGGATAATTCGGGACAATTCCAGATCGCCGACGACGGCGGCACTACGCAGGGAGTGTTATGGCTCAACCCGGAGAAAAGCATTTAACCGCCAGCCGCCTCGAACTCCTGAACGAGGCGCTGGGCTCCGGTGCCTTCCTGCAAATCCGCCGCATGCTCAACGGCCTGCCACCGGTCGATGCTGCCCACCTGATCGAATCCACCCCGCAGAAAGTGCGGGGCGTACTCTGGCAACTGGTCGACAGCGAGAACGAGGGGGATATTCTCCAGCACCTCAGCGATGAAGTGCAAAGCCAGTTCCTTCGGCAAATGGACGCCGAGGAAGTCGCGGCCATCACTGAAGGCCTCGAAGCCGATGATATTGCCGATATTCTCCAGCAGCTTCCCGATCGTGTTATTCGCGAAGTGCTGGAATCCATGGACCACCAGGACCGCCTGCGCGTAGAACACATTCTGTCCTACGACGAGGACAGCGCCGGTGGTCTGATGAACACCGACACCATAACGGTGCGGCCCAATATTACTCTGGACGTTGCCCTGCGCTACCTGCGCCGTCACGAAGAGCTGCCGGAGATGACCGACAGCCTGATTGTGGTCAACCGCAACGACCAGTTCATCGGCATTTTGTCACTGCGAAAACTGTTGGTCTCCGATCCCAGCGTGACCGTTCGGGAAATCATGGACACCGAGGTCGAGCCAATTGTCGCCTCCATGCCCGCACGGGAAGTCGCCAATCTGTTCGAACGCCGGGACTGGGTCAGCGCCCCCGTCGTCGACGAAAACCATTACCTGCTGGGCCGAATCACCATCGATGACGTGGTCGATGTTATCCGAGAGGAGTCCGACCACTCGCTGATGAGTATGGCCGGTCTGGACGAGGATGAGGATACCTTCGCCTCGGTAATGAGCACGGCCCCCCGACGGGCCATCTGGCTGGGTATCAACCTGCTCACGGCCTTTATCGCCTCCGGTGTGATCAATCTGTTTGAAGGCACAATTGAAAAAGTCGTTGCCTTGGCCGTACTGATGCCCATTGTCGCCAGCATGGGTGGCGTCGCAGGCACCCAGACACTGACGGTCGTTATCCGCGGTATGGCACTGGGGCATATCAGCCGCAACAACAGTCGCTGGCTGATTAATCGTGAAGTTCTGGTGGGCTTGATCAATGGCCTGATATGGGCGGTAATCGTCGCGGTGGCAGCAAGTCTGTGGTTCAACGACCCCCTGATCGGCGCGATTATCGCCGCGGCCATGGTCATCAATCTGATTACCGCATCACTGGCCGGCGCCGTGTTGCCGCTGCTGATGAAAACCCTGAAAATTGATCCGGCGTTGGCAGGCGGGGTAGTACTAACCACCGTTACCGACGTCGTCGGCTTTATGTCCTTCCTTGGCCTAGCCACCTACTTTTACGCCTGACAGGCCCAAAACCTCAAGAGTATCACCGTGACTGATTTCGACGAGCAGATGATCCCCAGCAAAACCGCACGCAAGCGCGAAATGGATGCCCTGCAAGCGGTGGGAAAGCGTCTGGTTGAACTGGGCGATGCCGATCTGGCCCGTATCCCCATTAATGATGAAGATCTGACGGAGGCAATCGCCACCGCGAAGCGCATCAAGAGCCGCGAGGGCTTGCGGCGCCAGATGCAATATATCGGCAAGCTGATGCGCCAGGTAGACACCACCGCCATTGAGGCCGCTCTGCAGGAACTAGATTTGGGGCAGAAAGCACTGGCCCGCCGTTTCCACGAGCTGGAAGGCCTCCGAGACGATATGCTCAGCAGCGAGCTCCAAGCGGGCGTTGAACTGGCTATGCAGCGTTTTGCCGACGCTGATCGTCAGCGCCTGCGGCAGCTTCTGGTGCAGGCGGCAAAGGAACGCAGTAACAGTAAGCCCCCTGCGGCGGCGCGCAAACTGTTCCGTTATCTTCGCGAACTTCAGGAATTGGCGAACGAAGACGCCGCCAGCTAATTCAAAAGCGCCGGTGCTGCATCACCGGCATACGCTGCCTGAGCGCCTGCTGCTCCGCCAGATCAATATCAGCAAGCGCCACACCCTCGCCAAACCCCATCTCGCTCAGCACGGTTCCCCAACTATCGATAATGCAGGAACCCCCAGACGTCTGCCTGCGTCGACTGTGAATCCCCCCCTGATTGGCCGCTACCACCGCAATCTGGTTTTCGATTGCCCGGGCACGCAGCAGTGGCAGCCAGTGCGCCAGCCCGGTACGACGGGTAAACGCAGCGGGGACCAGCAACACATCCATCCCCGGGTCCATCATCTGCCGAAACAGTTCGGGGAAACGTAAGTCATAGCATACCGCCACGCCGATTCGGCCAAAGGGACTGTCGAAGACACAGGGCTGATCACCCGGCGCATAGCTGTCCGACTCCCGGTATTGCTGCTGCGCGTCACCGACATCGGCGTCAAAGAGATGAATTTTGTGATACTCGGCCCGGCATACACCGTCGGAGTCATACGCCAGCGAAGCGGCATAGCTGCGGCCATCGTCGGCAGGCAGTGGCAGAGTCCCGCCGAGCAACCAAAGTTTGAGGGACGCGGCCTGATCCGCAAGAAAATGACGCAACTGTGATGCTTGCTGCTCGTGCTGCGCCAATGCCTGAATAGACTCGGTAGGCGCCATCAACGCAAAATTTTCCGGCAACACTGCCAGCTCGGCACCCTGCTCGGCCGCCTGCTTCAGCAGCCTTGCAGCCGTTTCAAGATTCTCATCCAGCGACCGACCGGACACCATTTGAATCGCAGCAAAACGGTTCGTCATACGCTATTTACTCGCCTCTTTCACGCTCTTCGGACCAGACTCGGAAGCATCGAAGATTCTCTCAAAGGACAATTCCGGTTTTTGCACCGTCCCGCCAATGTCGTACACCGCGCTGGAAAAACTGTCGACCTGCTCTTCAAACACCTTGGTAACCACAAACGCCCCTGCAGCCGCCGGCAGCCCACCGACCAATGCGGCCACCCAGGGTAAATTGCTGCCGACCGGCAGCGTCGCCACCAGACGCATATCCAGTGCTTCATTCAGTAAATTGATGTTGCCACTCATCTGGAAGCGACTCGAGGGCCCGCTGACATCCATCGGTTCAGTCAGGTACAGACGCTGGTTCGCAAACCCCAGCTCGCCCTTCATCTCGTCGAAATGGATGCCCTTGCTGAACACATCCCTGAAATCGAACTTCAGGCGCCGCACAATATTTGCCATGTTGAATATACTCAGCGCCCGCAGAGTCCCGCTGGCGGCATCAGAGCTTTTAAGAAAACGCCCATTTTTCAGCAGGAACCGCAATCGTCCCTGACTTTCACTCATTTGCCAGGCATCGGGCGCACCCGGCCAGCTCAAATTGAGATCGAAGCTTCCGGAAGTTGTCTCAAGCGCTTTGTCATAATCCAGGCGTTTAAGCACCTCACCCAAATCGCGCACCGCAAATTTGCCACGTAATTGAGAGCGGTGCTCCCCGCTGTCGTCCACCCACCAGTGGAGCTGGCTTTCCCTCTTGGCATCCCCCAGATCCACACCGAGCAACTGGCCGCGCAGCGACATGAAGTGCGCACCGCGTGCGTCTGGGCGCAAATCGAAACCGACTCGCCCGTAATCTTTCCCACCCAGACTGAGCTGCTCGATATCCACATCCAATATCGGCAAGCTGCGCGGATCCACTGACGCCAGACCGCTTTCTCCAGCGACCTGTTCTGTCGACAGTGCGGGCAGCGCCAGACGCTCGAACATCAGCACATAGGGCTCAGCTTCCGTCATCGGCACTTCGATATTACCGGCAAGTTCGCGACTATCTACCCGCAATGTCCACACCGACTCATCGCTGCGTGCACTGATCACGGCATCGTGCAACATCTGTCCAAGGGCATCCAATTCGCCCACCTGCAGACGATCAACGATCACCGGTAAGGATTCCCCGCTACCCGTGTTGTGCTGCTTTTGATTCTGCAACTCCAGAAAGCGCGTTAGCGCAAGTTGCCACTGGTCCATCGCCGCAAAATCGAGGGTACCAGTCACACTGACGGTATTACCGCGCAGCTCCGCGCTTGCCCCCTTACCCAGCGCAATCGCCACCGCACTCTCGTCGCCGCGCTGCTGGTAATGCAGTTGAAACAGTTCACCCAGGGCAACGGTCAGCGGTGGCGCATCGGAACCCAGTCCCGCATTTACGCGAAGGGGCAACGGCTCGTTAGATGCTTTGTAGAGAGGCTGGGGCAAGCGCACCGAAATGCCTTGCATGTCAGAGCGAATTTCCACCCCGGACTGATCCCCTCCCGCCCTTAACACCATGTCAACACGTGTTCGCCCCTGCAGAAAACCCATGGCAGGCTGGTCAAGCCAACGCTGCACATCTGCGGCATCGATCATGCTGCTGGCATCAATGCGTACCTCGCTTTTTTCCTGACGGATACTTGCCTTCAGCGCTTCTCCGAACAGACGGCCGCGTAATGACGGGCTGCGCAGGCCTTTCTCGGTACTGTAATACAACGGCCCCGTTATCTGGCTCAGCGACAATTTGATATCCGGCAACCACAGCAGCGGAAGATTAATATCGGCCTCTACCTCCACCGCGGGCAGGGCACGACCTTCCAGCGGGAGCTGCACCGACACCTTCGCGCGGCTCTCGCCCTCACCCCGCCAGCCATCAATAACGTTTCCACTCAGTGCGCCAATCGGGCTGTCGCGAAACAGCGCCTGCACCTCGGCAAAGCTGGCCCGCGCTGAGGCACCGACATTCAGTTGAGGAATATCCCGTTCATTGGGGGCAATACTCACTGCAACATCACTCAGCGCAATACCGTTGATGGACATGCCATCACCGCTGCCCCACAACTGGCCATCATCGAGATAAACCGCAGCCCGCGCCGCATTCAACGCGGGCCAGTCAGTTTGGAATTGCAGGCCGAGTTCCGATACGTCCAGAGCCAGCTGTACCGTTCGCAAATCGTGCTCGTCCGAACGCAGCGACCCTCGATAGATAAATTCGGCACGGTCCGCAACGCCCGCTTTCAAGCTGCCATCCAGCCAGGCAAGCAGACCGTCGCTCAGTATATCCGGCGCATAGCGACGAGCCGCCGCCAACGAAAGCTGCGTCCCAGAAACCGCCAGGGTCATTGCCGGCCCCACTTCCGCCCCGGCTTCAAATGGTAGATCGAGACGCAGTAAGGCGCGGAGCGGAGACTCACCATCCTTGGCGACGATCGGGCCGCTGTGCAGCGCCAAGCGCTGATCGGCGATCTTCCACTGCAGCTCCGTTGAAAAATCGGTCAGTTGAAACGGAGCGGGATACAAATCCGGAAAAGACAGTTCCAGCGCATCGCTATCGATCAGCAGTCGACCGCGATCACGTGTCACTTCCAAGTAGCCGCTAAGCCCTGTAACCCCCGGTGCACCGTGCCAAGGGGAAAGACGTAATCCGTGCAACTCGCTGCGCAAGGCGAATTCCGGCTGCTCACCACTCTTGAGATCGACACTGACCCGCTCAAGCTTGCCGCCGGGCTGCAAGGTGTTGAGCAGCTCGGTTAACGAATCCGATAAGGCTCCGCTGTCACGCAGCAGCTCAGCACCGCTGTCCAGGGCCAGCGATGGCAGCGAAAACTGCCAGGTGCTGACGTCGGGGTGTGACATCAAGAGCCCGTCCAGCGACAGCTCCTGCTCTCGCCAATCGGCCGCAAAACGTCTAAATCCCGCCCGCCAGAATCCATTCTGGTGACGACCATTGAAAACCATCTGAACATTCTGGAAGCTCTCATCTGAGCCCCAGAGACTGCCTATCGCCAGATTATCCGCCGACAGTTCGCCGGTGATGCCCATCCGTCGCCCGGCCTCCCACTCCAGCCAGAGCTGCCCATCAACCTTGCTGTGGATGAGCGCCTGATCATTGAAAAGTGGCGCCAGAGCGGAAAAGCGACTGCTGTCCAATGCAATGTAGGCGGTGGCGGAAAAACGGCGGTCACGAGGATCACCCAGCGCTTCGGCCAGCAACTGAATCTCGCCACTATCGTCCGCGCGGAGATTGGCATAGCTGCGGCGGAACTCACCGTCGCTCAGCCAGGAAAAATCCTCACTCTGTATGCGGCTCTGCGAGCCATCCGAGAAATGAAGATACAGATCGAGGTGTTGCATACTGGCGCGACGCACCGCGAGGATTAAATCCAGCAGCGAATCAAAACTGCCCCCGCCCCCGGAAGTGCTGATGCCGGGCAAGTACCAGCGGCCGCCGTCATCTTGACGCAAGTGCAGGGTGAGCGACCCCAGTTTTAACTGCTTGAGACGGGGCGCCGCACCCAGCAAGCTGCCGATCGGATCCAATACCACTCGCGCCTGATCAATGATGATGGCGCCGTTGCCAATATCCAGCTGCGAGACGTTCAGTACCGGTGACAGCCCCGACCAACTTCCCTCCAGCTTTTCTGCGGCCAAGGGAATTCCTGTTAAGCCCTCAAGCTGGACAAAAATATCGCTTTGATAACGGCTGACCAGCCCGATGTACTGCCGCCCAAGGCTGGCGTACAGCGCCAGCAATACCAGTAACAGCAGAGCCACACTCCACAGCACGGCATAGGCGCGACGGATCAGCCCCTGCACGGTTCAGTCAGCCCCACCGCAGTCCAGGGCGGATTGCGACGCAGGCCCCGTCAAAGCAAGATGACATCAAACTGCTCCTGGGTGTACATGGCCTCCACCTGAAATTGGATACTGGCGCCGATAAACTCTTCCAGATCGGCAACACTGGCGGACTCTTCATCCAGCAGACGGTCAACCACCTCTTGAGAAGCCAGCACCAGCAGGCTCTTGCTCTCGTAGGCGCGGGCCTCGCGCAGAATTTCGCGGAACACCTCATAGCAAACGGTTTCCGGCGACTTCAGCGAACCGCGACCGTGGCAGAAACGGCAGGGCTCACATAGTACGTGTTCCAGACTCTCCCGGGTGCGCTTGCGCGTCATCTCGACCAAACCCAGCTCCGATACGCCGGTAATGCTGGTCTTGGCGTAATCCTTCTCCATCGCCCGTTCCAGCGCCCGCAGTACCTGACGACGATGCTCGGGGTCTTTCATATCGATGAAGTCGATAATGATGATGCCGCCAAGATTGCGCAGCCGCAGTTGTCGCGCCAGCGCGGCAGCTGCTTCGAGATTGGTTTTGAAGATGGTTTCTTCGAGGTTGCGGTGCCCGACAAAAGCGCCGGTATTAATATCGATGGTGGTCATCGCCTCGGTCTGATCAATGATCAGGTAGCCACCCGACTTAAGCTCCACCTTGCGACCCAAGGCCCGCTGAATCTCGTCCTCTACACTGTAAAGATCGAAAATGGGCCGCTCGCCAGGATAGTACTCCAGCTTGGCGCGCAGCTCCGGCAGGAAATCCTTGGCAAATTCATCGACGCGCTGAAAACTTTCGCGAGAGTCGATGCGCACTTTTTCCAGCCCCGGCCGCACCAGGTCTCGCATGGTACGCATAAACAGCGGCAGATCTTCGTAGATGATCGATGGCGCGGGGTCACGCTTCATCCGGCGCTGGACCGCCTGCCACAGCCGCTGCAGGAAATCGACGTCGGCGCGCAGCTCATCCTCACCGGCCCCTTCCGCCGCCGTGCGGAGAATATAGCCGTCGGGAGGCAGACTGCCGTCTTCCGTGCCTTCCCGAAGAATGGTTTCCATCAGTTCGCGCAGCCGCTGCCTCTCATCCTCGTCATCAATGCGGTGAGAAACCCCGAGGTGCCCTGCACCCGGCATGTACACCAAATACCGCGAAGATACCGAAAGATGCGTGGTCAGCCGCGCCCCCTTGGTGCCCATGGGATCCTTGGTGACTTGCACCGTCAGTTGCTGTCCTTCGCGGATTTTGCTGCGAATATCAGCATGATCACTGCCATCCTGCGCAAGCGAAGCGATATCGGAGGCGTGAATGAAGCTGGTGCGCTCCAACCCCACATCCACAAACGCCGCTTGCATGCCCGGCAATACACGCACAACTTTGCCCTGGTAGATATTCCCGACAATGCCCTTGGAACGACTGCGTTCGATATACACTTCCTGCAGCACGCCGTTTTCCACAACGGCAACACGGGTTTCCACTGGCGTGACGTTTATCAGAATTTCTTCGCTCATCGCTCTACTCTACCATCATCCCCAGTGTGCGCAGCAGTCCCGCTGTTTCATACAACGGCAGACCCACTACGCCGCTGTAGCTTCCGTCGATGCGCGCCACAAACTGCGCGCCGCGCCCCTGTATGCCATAGCTGCCCGCCTTGTCGTCGGCTTCGCCAGTATCCAGATAAGCCGAAATCCGCCGCTCGCTCAATTCGCCAAACCATACCGCCGTCACCACCTGTTCTGCGAGCAGTTGCCCTGCGCCGCGCAAGGCAACAGAGGTGATAACCTCGTGACGGCGACCGCTTAAACGCCACAGCATCGCACGTGCGTCATCACGATTTTCAGGTTTGCCAAGAATGTCACCGTCCAGCGCAATGGCGGTATCTGCCGCCAGCACAATGGCGCCGTCAGATATCGTGCTTGCGGCAGCTTTTTCCCTTGCCATTCGGGCAACATAGCGACCGGGGGGTTCACCCGACCGCGGTGTTTCATCAATATCAGCCGGACAGACCCGGTAGCTTACCCCGAGCTGATCCAGCAGCTCAGCCCGGCGGGGCGAGGCCGAAGCCAGTATTAAATTCATAGAATCAGTACGCGACGAAGAGCCGTTGCAAAACGCTCATTGTGGGGCGCAAAATCAGCCAGAGCAATGCTGTACTCAATACGGGAAGAAAGACCTGCCAATAGGTGTAGGGCAGGCCGTTAAGGCTCTGCGCCCACTGTTCTACCAGTATGCGGAACAATTCCAGCAGGCCAATTAATGCCGCCTGCTTACGGAGGCTGAACATGCGCAATTGCTGGTAGGAAATTTGGATAATGTAGGCGACGACCGCCAAGGAGAAGGCATTCTGCCCCAGCACCGAGCCCAGCAAGATGTCCTGTACCAGGCCACATAGCCAGCACAGGGCAATACCAATACGCTCGGGCAACACCAGCAACCAGAAGATCAAGACCAGCAACAACCAATCCGGCCGCAGCCAGATAAGGGTTCCGGAGAGAGGGGTCAGACTCAGCAGCATCGCCATCAGCAGGCTCAGTCCGATAAAAATCAGGCGCTGCGGATGCACATCCATGAGCTACTCCGCGGCCGGACGGTCGCTGAAGACCAACAGCACATTGCGACTGCGATCCAACTCCGCCAGCGGTTTGGCACGCACCTCAGCAAACGGTTTGCCGGGGTCAATCGCCACCTTCGTCACCTCACCCACCGGATAACCGGCGGGAAAACGCCCACCCAACCCGGAACTGACCAGCAGATCGCCGACCTGGATATCGGTGGTCGCGGCAACATGGGAAACACTGAGTTCATCAATCAGCCCGCTGCCCTCAGCAATGGCACGCAGTCCGTTGCGACTGATACGAACAGGGATGGCGTGAGCGCTGTCGGTAATAAGCAGCACTCGACTGTGGTGAAGACCGACTTCAACAATCTGCCCGAGCAGGCCCTTGGCATCAATGACCGGCTGGCCGACAAAGGCTTTGTCCTCGCTGCCCTTATCGACCATGAGCATATGGCGACTGGGGTCGGAAGCGACCGCCACCACCTCAGCGACCACGACGGTATCGGTCACCCGCTCCGCCGAATTCATCAACTCACGCAGCCGCACATTCTCGGCTCGCAACTCGATATGTTTTTGCAGTTTGGCATTCAGAATCAGCGACTCCGCCCGGAGCGCCTTGTTTTCTTCGATCAGCTTGCTGCGACTGGTGACCAGCTCACTGAACTCGCCGCTGAGCCGGGAGGGGATATCTGCCAGCCAGTAGAACGGCGTAGCGATCGCCGACAGTTGGGTTCGCAGTGGACCCATAAACTCCAACCGGCTGCCCAGCAGAATCAATACCAGAGCGAGACCGCCCAGCACCAGTAAACGGCCACCCGATGAGGGTGGTTTGGAGAATACCGGTTTAATCGCCGCGTCCTCCCGCTGCCACCCAGCGCATGCTTATTCCGCTGACAAGATATCGAGGTGATGGCGATCCATCATTTCCAACGCTTTACCGCCGCCACGCGCCACACAGGACAGGGGATCTTCGGCGATCACCACCGGCAACGCACTTTCGTCCGCAATCAGCTGATCGATGCCGCTCAACAGCGCACCCCCCCCCGTCAGGACAATACCGGTCTCTGCGATATCCGCAGCCAGCTCTGGAGGAGACTGTTCCAGCGCGCGTTTAACGCCCTGAATAATCACCTGCAAGGGCTCCTGCAGAGCCTCGAGAATCTCATCGCTGTTCAGGGTAAAGCGACGGGGAATCCCCTCTGCCAGATTGCGGCCGCGAACATCGATTTCACGCAGCTCGCTGCCGGGGTAGGCACAGCCGATTTCCTGTTTGATGCGCTCGGCGGTAGCATCGCCGATCAAGCTGCCGTAGGTGCGGCGCACGTGAGTCACAATCGCCTCGTCAAAACGGTCACCACCTACCCGCACAGAATCGGAGTACACCACACCATTCAGCGAGATAATGGCAATCTCCGTGGTGCCGCCACCGATATCCACAACCATCGAGCCCGAGGCTTCTTCAACCCGGAGGCCCGCACCAATGGCCGCCGCCATAGGTTCTTCAATCAGACGCACTTCACGGGCACCGGCACTGAGCACCGACTCACGAATCGCCCTGCGCTCTACCTGAGTACTTTTACAGGGAACACTCACCAGCACACGGGGGCTGGGGCGGATGAAACTGTTCTGATGGACCAGCTTGATGAAATGCTGCAGCATTTTCTCGGTGACCTGAAAGTCGGCAATGACCCCGTCTTTCATCGGCCGGATGGCAGTAATATTGCCCGGCGTCCGGCCCAGCATACGCTTGGCCTCCATGCCCACCGCTTCGATCGTCTTCTGACCGTTGTGAACCCGAATTGCCACCACCGATGGCTCATCCAGAACAATTCCCTGTCCACGAACATATATAAGGGTGTTTGCCGTTCCCAAATCGATCGACAGATCGTTGGAGAACATGCCGCGAATTCGTTTCAACATGTGCGATTATCACCTTGTACGGTTCAACTAAGAAAAGAACCGGGCTGGCAGGGTCGAAAGCGCGCCACATTGGGCAGTACGAACCCCTAGATTAAAAACTTTGCCACTCTATCAATGGCAGGGATTTAGGGCAAGGCGCAAGTATGATAAGTTTACGGGCTTTTCCTAAGCCGGGTCGGGCATGCCCCCGACGATCGCAGGTGCCGCCACAGGCGCCACTCCAACAGGAATGAACCATGAGTTTAGAACAGAGCGACATCGCCAAATTGGCAAGACTCGCGCGCATCCGTATTACGGAAGAAAGCAGCGAAGAATTGCGCCAGCGAATCGGCGATATTCTCGGCATGATCGACACTATGCAGGCCGTTGACACTCAGGCGATCGAACCGATGGCCAACCCCCACGATGCCAGCCAGCGGCTGCGCGCCGACGTGGTTACAGAGACCGACCAGCGTGAGCATTTCCAGCGCATTGCACCCAGCACGGAAGACGGGCTGTATCTGGTGCCCAAGGTCATAGACTGAGCCCCACTCGCCCACGCCACAGAATTGAGAGAGCAGACGCCACCATGCCAAGCCACACCGTTGCCGACCTGTTGCGCGGCCTCGCCGCCGGCGACTTTTCCAGTGAAGAGATCACCCGTCAGTACCTGAACGATATCGAACAGCGCGACGGTCACTACAACAGCTTTATTAGCGTGACTGCCGAGCAAGCCCTGAACCAGGCCCGCGCCGCGGATGCCGCCCGTGCCAACGGCGAAACAGGCAGCCTGAATGGTCTGCCGATTGCCCACAAAGATATCTTCTGCACCGAAGGCGTCCGCACCAGTTGCGCCTCCAAAATGCTGGACAACTTCATTGCCCCCTACAGCGCCACGGTGGTGGAAAAAATGGCCGCCGCCGGGGCCGTCATGCTGGGGAAAACCAATCTGGACGAGTTCGCGATGGGCTCCTCCAATGAAACCAGCTTTTATGGCGCTGTGCGCAACCCCTGGAACCGGGACAAAGTGCCCGGCGGCTCTTCGGGCGGCAGCGCCGCGGCCGTAGCCGCGGGGTTGGCACCTGCCGCCACCGGCACCGATACCGGCGGCTCGATCCGCCAGCCGGCGGCGCTCTGCGGCTTAACCGGTCTGAAGCCCACTTACGGACGGGTATCGCGTTACGGCATGATCGCCTTTGCCTCCAGCCTCGATCAGGCCGGACCGATGGCCAGAACCGCCGAAGATTGCGCCCTGCTACTGCAAAGCATGGCGGGCTTTGACGCCAAAGACAGTACCTGCATGGATGTGCCGGTGCCGGATTACCACGCCGCGCTGGATCAGGATCTTCGCGGCCTGAAAATCGGCGTTCCCAAGGAATACTTCAGCGCCGGACTGGACAGTGCCATTGGCGATGCCGTTCACGCCGCACTGGACGAGTATCGCAAACTCGGCGCCGAAATCGTCGACATCACCCTGCCCCACACCGAACTGGCAGTGCCCTGCTACTACGTTATTGCCCCGGCAGAAGCCTCCACCAATCTGTCGCGCTTCGACGGTGTGCGCTACGGCTACCGCTGCGAAAACCCGCAGGATCTCGATGACCTGTACACCCGCACTCGCGACGAGGGCTTTGGCGAAGAAGTTAAACGCCGGATTCTGGTCGGCACCTATGCGCTGTCGGCGGGCTTCTACGACGCTTATTACCGGAAGGCGCAACAGATTCGCCGCCTGATCAAGAACGACTTCACCGAAGCGTTCAAGCAGGTCGACCTGATCGCCGGCCCCACCGCGCCGAACCCGGCGTTTGGCCTGGGTGAGAAAGTCAGCGATCCCGTCACCATGTACCTGGAAGATATCTACACCATCGCCGTCAACCTTGCAGGCCTGCCCGCACTGTCAATGCCGGTTGGCCTTACCAACGGCCTGCCCGCCGGCATGCAGCTGATCGGCCGCGACTTCGACGAGGGCCGCCTGCTGGCCGCCGCCCACCAATATCAGCAAGTCAGCGACTGGCACCTGCGCCGCGCTCCCGACTGCGAATAAGGAGAACGCCAATGCAATGGGAAGTGGTCATTGGCCTGGAAGTACACGTCCAGCTCACCACCCAATCCAAGATTTTCTCCGGCGCCAGCACCGCCTTTGGCGCGGCGCCCAACACCCAGGCCTGCGCGGTCGATCTGGCGCTGCCCGGCACTCTGCCAGTGCTCAATGAGCAGGCCGTGAAAGATGCCATCCTGTTCGGTCTGGCCATCGATGCCGAGATCTGCCGCGATTCAGTATTCGAGCGTAAAAATTATTTTTACCCCGACCTGCCCAAAGGCTATCAGACCAGCCAGATGGACAAGCCCATCGTCGGTCCCGGCGTGGTAGAAATTCGCCTGGAAGACGGCAGCACCCGCAATATTCGCATTCATCACGCCCACCTTGAAGAAGACGCAGGCAAATCCCTGCACGAAGCGTTTTTTCAAAACCACGGCCAGGGAATGAGCGGCATCGACCTTAACCGTGCAGGCACACCGCTGATCGAGATTGTATCCGAACCGGACATGCGCAGCGCCGAAGAGGCGGTTGCCTATCTGCGCAAGATTCACTCCATCGTCACCTATCTCGGCGTTTCCGATGGCGATATGTCACAAGGCTCCATGCGCTGCGACGCCAACGTTTCAGTGCGCCTTAAAGGCGAAGAGGAATACGGTACCCGCGCCGAAATCAAGAACATCAACTCCTTCCGATTTGTCGAGCGTGCCATCAAGGTTGAAGCCCAACGCCAGATTGATCTGCTGGAAGACGGCGGCACCGTGGTGCAAGAAACCCGCCTGTACGACAGCGACAAAAATGAAACCCGTTCGATGCGCAGCAAAGAAGAAGCTAACGACTATCGCTACTTCCCCTGCCCGGATCTGCTGCCGGTGCGCATCGAGCAGTCGCTGATCGACAAGCTCCAATCCGGCATGCCCGAACTTCCGGATGCCAAACGCGCCCGTTTTGAGAGTGAGTACGAACTCTCCGCTTACGACGCCAGCCTGCTCACCGCCGAGCGCAGCACTGCCGATTATTTTGAAGCTACCGCAACGGCAGCGGGCGACGCCAAGCTGGCGGCCAACTGGATCAATGGCGAACTGTCTGCGGCTCTTAATCGCGACGGCAAGTCGCTACGCGATTGCCCGGTCAGCGCCGAACAACTTGGCGGACTGATACTACGCATCCGCGACAACACGATTTCAGGCAAAATCGCCAAACAGGTGTTTGAAGCCCTGTGGAATGGCGAGGGCGACAGTGCCGATACCATTATTGACGCCAAAGGCCTGAAGCAAGTGTCAGACAGCGGGGCCCTCGAAGCGATGATCGATGAGGTTATTGCCGCGAATACCGCCCAGGTGGAACAGTACCGGGAGGCCGATGACGGCAAGCGCAAGAAACTGATCGGCTTCTTTGTCGGCCAGATCATGAAAGCCTCCAAAGGCCAGGCCAACCCCGGCATGGTCAACCAGTTACTCAGTAAAAAGCTCAACGGCTAAACCGCCGTTTATAGGATCAGCAATGAAAAAAGATAAAGAAAAGGTATTGGACGAAGTCTGGACCGAAGACCGCGTTCGTGAGTTTCTGAACGTCGAAGCCAAAGCGGGCGTCGACGCCGATTTTCACCGCTTACTGAAAGCTTACCAGAGCATGCGCGCCGACGATTTTGAGCTGTTCATCGGCATGTTTCTGCAAGCCGACGGCAATATCAACGCGGTGGACGGCAGCGGCCGCAGCGTACTGAGCTACGCGAAAGAGCACCGCAACTCCGCCGACTATGTAGCCGCCCTGGAAGCCAACGGCGCACAGTAAGCCCCGCACTCGGCCGCTTCTAATTTTGGGAGCGGCCTCGCGTCAGCCGGTCGCGATTTTCCTGTTTTTTCCGCTCGCTCTTTTTCAATAGTACATACACGGCCCCCGCACCGCCGTGCTGCGGCTGCGCGCTGCAGAATGCCTGCACCTCGTCAATTTGTGGCAGCCAATGGGCCACATGAGACTTCAGCACCGCCGCACCGGACTGGCTGTGGTGCCCCCGGCCGTGAACAATAATCAGCGTTCGCAAATCCATCGCCATGGCGTCGCGAATAAAGCGGAAGACCTGCTCCCTCGCCTGCTCAACGGTCATCTTGTGCAGATCAAGTCGCGCCTCGATGTCGTACTTCGCCTGCTTCAGCTTACGGTAGACACCGTACTGAACGCCCTCGCGACGAAATTCAACGATATAGTGGGGGTCCAACATGGGGATTTCGCTGCTGGATAGAAAGTTGCGGGGAGCCTGACTCGCCGTTGCTGCCAGGCGACGCGCGCGCTGCGCCAACGCATCACTTTCCTGCTTTTTCTTCAGGGCAACGCGGGCATCATTGCGCAAAGGTTGGACGCCGAGCATTTCCTCGGCAAACAGCTTGTCGTCATCTCTCATTGCAGCCTCACTTCCATCGCCATCACCGCTCTTACGCGATTTACAGTATTATCGATGGATGACAAGGGAAACTGCAAACAACCAGCTTTGCCCACTGTGCGAAGGTGAGAATCACTGCGCTATCGCCGCAGGGCAGGCCGCTGCCAGTTGCTGGTGTATGACGACGGAGATCAGCGACGAAGCAAAAAAAGCGGCGGCCGAAGCGGGGCCACCGCAGCGCTGCATCTGCCCCGGCTGCGCACAGCGCAGCGCGGTCAGGGTTTATTCGCCGTAGCTGTCCAGCTTCTTCTGGTAGGCATCACAGGCTGGCGTACTGGTGTCGGCTTCCAATTCCTCACAACTGAGCACCGCCATCGACTTCATACAAGCCACTGCGGGCTTGTACAGCGCGTGGCTCTCCATGCCGCTCGCCTGAAAGCTCGCCAGCATAGGGCCACACATACCATCAAGCTGCTGATTGATCATTGCCATCATCTCCGGCGGAATCTCTTCTCCCACCATGCTCGCTTTCGCGCACATTTTGGTCTTTTCGCACAAAGCGTTGGCAGCCTGCTCAAATGGCTCCGCAACGGCGGGCAGTACCAGCCCCATCAATACAGCAGCAATCCATGGCTTGATCGTCATTTTTGTTCCTCAATAATCAACACTTTCAGTGTCGCCCCCGAAGAGGCACCCAATACCCGGCCGTGAACGACTTCGGCCCGGCCGTTTGCATCCACAATCCCAACAAGTGTTCCTTTCGGGTACTCACTGAGATCACCGGATACATGCACCGTCTGCCCCGGAGAAAGCACCGTGATGTCGTCGACCTTGAGCGGCGGCGCCGCCCACGCCAAATTCCCGGCCAGCAACAACGCAGGCAATACCTTTCCTTTCATACACACTCTCCATTACAGGCAGGATGACACGGACATTTAACGGTGAATGATGGCGGTCGACAAGCCCAAATCACTGCGTCGCGAGCCGCTTCACATCAACGCGCCCCTACTCGGGTATGATGGCAAGCTCGCTACTGGGAGTCTTTTCGCTTTTCGATTTGGTGACGGTCCTCTGTCATACCGATTTGCCAGTAACCGCTGGCATACAGCCGGTCACGTGGCACGGCCCTATCACCGACCATGTAGCGGCGAATAGCGCGAACCGCCCCGCTTTCCCCCGCCACCCAGACTGCCGGGGAACCGGGAAGCCAGGTCTTGGCCTTAACCGCATCCACCAAGCCATTACTATCCAGTTCCGGGTGAGGGTTGACTCGCCACTGTACCGCCATCCCCTCGGGGAATGGCAGCGCCTGTCTGTCAGCGGGATCGAGGATGTCGAGAACCGCATAGCCTTTCGCCTCGGAGGGTAATCGCTCGATATTTGCCGCAATCGCTGGAAGGGCTGACATATCACCGGCAAAAAAGAACCAGTCGGCCTGCCAGTCGACAAACTTTGGCGCACCTGGACCGGCAAACCCCACACGGTCTCCAGGCGCGGCCGCTGCTGCCCACGCGGATGCCGGCCCGTGGTCTGCATGCATCATAAAATCCACATAGATTTCACCGCGTTCGGCATCGAAGTGACGCAGGGTATACGTGCGCACAATCGGCCGCTCTGCCTCCGGCATCTCCGCAAACGGCGGCAGGGCAATACTGCTTTGCCCTGGACGCGGCAGCAAAAGCTTGAAATTCGCGCTATCACAACCCGGTGGAAAATCACTCAGCTCACCACCGAGCACCAGTCGCCGCATATGGGGCGTCAGCAATTCATTACGTAGAACAGTTAACATTCTGGGAGACGGTCTGGACATAGCATTCCTCATAGCGAGGCGGAACAGGCTTGTGCCCGACCGCCACTTAGTAGACAATATCAACCATATTTAAACTAATTGACTTTGTCAACAAATGAGCACTGATATCCGCAACACCATCTGGCATCTGGCCTTCCAATTCAAAGTCAGCGCCAAGCACGCGATTCGCGACAGAGGCCTGCCTCTAAACGGCATGCATGCGCGAATGCTCAGCCTTATCCAGCACCAGGAGCGCTGCACGGCCAATCAACTCGCGACCACAACCGGTCGAGACAAGGCCCAAATTACCCGGCTATTGAAAGAGCTGGAGGACATGGGACTCCTTACCCGCCGCCCCCATCCCAGCGACAAACGCAGCCAACTTCTCACTCTCAGCACTGACGGCCAGGCGCTGATGGCAACCGTCGAAAAAGCCGAACACGCTGTCGAAGCACAAATGCTGAAAGGCCTCAGCCAAGACGAGGTCGCCTCGTTTCTAAAGCTGGCCGAGAAAATGCTCAATAACTTGCAGGGCAACTGAAGCCAGACTTGCGGGCAAACGTCTGTTAGCACTGCATCTTTCACGCGCTGACGCTACACTGCAAAATTCGTTAACCGGACTGGATGTCATCACTATGAGCCCTCTCAGCGGCCCCCAATACCTGTTTCGCGGCTTTGAGCTGCTGCGCCTGCCTGGCATCCGTCTGTTTGTGGCCCTGCCCCTGCTGATCAATACCGTAATCTTCGGCACACTGAGCTACCTCGCCTTCGACTATTTCTCTCACTGGATAAACCAACTGGTGGCCTGGCTCCCCGACTGGCTGGATTTCCTCCAGTGGCTGCTCTGGCCACTGGCGGTCATTCTGGTTCTGGCGGTGGTGATGTATTTATTCAGCACGATCGCCAACATCATCGCCGCGCCCTTCAATGGCCTCCTCGCAGAAAAACTGGAGGAGCATCTCTGTGGGGTTGAGGTCGAGGCAAGAGAGACGCTGGTACAGGCGCTGGCGAGCTTTCCTCGCAGCATCGGCAGGGAGTGCCGAAAACTGCTGTATTACGCGGGATTTGCGATTATTACGCTGATTGCCAGTTTTATTATTTCGCCCATGGCACCGCTGCTGTGGTTCGCCCTGAACGCATGGATGATGGCGATTGAGTACTGCGATTACCCGATGGACAACCACAAGCTGAGCTTCGCAGAAGCACGGCGGCGTATCGGCAGCCAGCGTGCAACCAGCTTCAGCTTTGGTGCACTGGTGATGTTGGGCACCATGGTGCCGATATTGAACCTGTTTATCATGCCCGCCGCCGTGTGCGGTGGCACGCTGATGTGGGTAGAGCGAATGAAGGGAATGGAAAAGCGCGCTTGAGGCGCGCTTATTTCAGCAATACTTCCGGGGGTTGCTCGCAATTGAGCTTCATACCAAGTTCGGCTTCGATATCCGGCAGCAGGAAGGCATCATCTTCACAGGCAAAGCTGATTGACGTTCCCGTTGCTCCTGCCCGGCCAGTACGGCCAATACGGTGTACGTAATCGTCAGGTTCTTCCGGCAGGGTATAGTTGACCACGTGACTGATGCCCTTCACGTGAATCCCCCGCCCCGCCACATCCGTGGCGACCAGACAGTTGATCTCGCCGTCTTTGAACTGCTGCAAGGTACGTGAACGCTTATTCTGAGGGATTTCTCCAGACAGAATACCGCAGCGAACGCCGGCTTTGCACAGACGCTCATGCAGGCGGCGCGTCTCATCCCGGCGATTGGCAAAGATAATAATGCTGTTCACATCCGGCTGCTTAACAATGTTCAACAGCACCCGGAATTTATCCTGAGACTCCACCAGGTACACCCGTTGATCGACGGTATCCGTCGCCACCGACTCGGGTTCGATCTCGATTTTTACCGGGTCCAGCGTCCACTGCTCCGTGAGGCGGACAATATCTTCGGTAAAGGTCGCACTGAACAGCAACGTCTGGCGGTGGGTTTTGCGAGGAGTGAGGCGAACAATGCGCTTCACCTGGGGAATAAAGCCCATATCCAGCATACGGTCGGCTTCATCGATCACCAGCAACTCCACCTGATCCAGATACAGATCACGGCGCCCGGAAAAGTCCAGCAACCGGCCCGGCGTGGCGACCACAATATCGACCAGGTCGTTATTCAAACGATCAAGCTGCTTCTGATAATCCATGCCGCCAATCAGTGTGACAACATTCAGACCACAGTATTTGCCAAGCTGACGCGCATCCTCACCAATCTGCACCACCAACTCTCGAGTCGGTGCAATCACCAATGCCCTCGGCTCACCGGCAAAACGCTCGTCTTCTACCGGGTTATTCAGCAGGTCATTAAAGATCGTGATCAGGAATGCCGCTGTTTTACCGGTACCCGTCTGGGCTTTGCCGATCACGTCATTACCGCGGAGAGTATGCGGCAGGGACGCCGCCTGGATCGGAGAGCAATACTGAAATCCGGCGTCAGCAATGCCATGCATCAGGCTCTCGTCAAGGCCGAGATCATGAAAGCGCGTTTTGCCCTCTTCTTCCGGCACCTGAAACTGATCAAGGCTCCAAGCTTGCTGTGGCGGTTTTTTCTTGGCGCGGGAGCGCTTGCGGCCACCGGCGCGACTATCGCTTTGCCGCTCGGCGTTTTTTGATTGATCAGAGGAGTCAGCGGGCGTGGGCGCAGCGGAGCGCTTGGCCTCGGCTGCGGTGTTATCGTCCGCCTTTGCGGATGAGGATGAAAACAGCTTCCTTAGCAAAATGATCTCTTCTTCAGAATTGAACAATAATCGAACATTCTACCATCATTCGTCGCCCGTTAGACCAGCAGCATCGGAATCCGCCGACTCAGAGGAGCGAACAGCCGGGGCACTGGCGGGGCCCGACGACACCAGCGCGGCTCGCGCCTGCCGGTCGAGATAATCATCCAAGCTCAACCATCGCCCGGCACCGGTGAACAACAGTGCCAGCAGCATGATGAAATAGGTCGCCGCCTGCTCAATACCATTATTGATCACGGCGAAGCTCCCCTTCTCAGTCAACCAGTCCCCGTTGCCGTGTTCGCTCATCAATGCTTCGGCACGCTGGAGACGGCGCGCGACATCCAGGCTGTTTTCCAGGCTGTCTCTTGCCGCAGGAATTCCGATGTCGGCCAGAGGTTTGGCCACGCTTCTCATGGGCTCACTGGGGGCGACGGTAAACCAGCCGTGTTGCCAGTGAACCGTAACAGCCGCTACCAGCATGGTGATCATCAGCGGCAGACTCACCCACCGTACAGCCAGCCCAAACAGCAGACAGAACCCACCTACCAGCTCGGTGTACGCCGCGAGATAGGCCATCAACACCGGCTCGGGAAACCCCAAGCCCTGCCCAAACCAGCTGATAATCTCATCGATGTGATACGCCTTGTATAAACCGGCAGCCAGCATGACCGGCGCCAGATACAGACGCATTAACAGCGGCGCCAGAAAGGCTAAGTGACGCAAGCGGCCAAACAGGCCGTCGTGAAGCCAGTAGTAACTGCGCAAAATGGCGTTCATGAAATGCTCCTTCTTTTATTATTATTCGCGCGTTTTTTATAGTGACGCACTATAGCACTGAAGGAAACGGCCGCGTGTGTGTCAATTATCGCCGCGCACACACCGGGCAATCAGGGTCCCGAGGCAAACGAAACTGGCGAAGCTCCATCGTCAGGGCGTCAATCAGCAACAAGCGGCCGATTAGCGGCTCACCGAATTGTGCGAGGCATTTGATGGCCTCGATGGCCTGAATACTACCCACCATTCCCACGACCGGCGACAGCACACCGGCATTGGCGCAGTTCAGCTCGTCGCTGCCTTCCTGGTACAGGCAGCGATAGCAGGGACTGTCATCCCGGCGCATATCGTAAACACTGACCTGTCCTTCACCGCGAATCGCGGCGCCGGAAACCAGCGGCACTTTCGCTGCCGCGCAGGCCGCATTCAGCGCAAACCGGGTCTCGGCGTTATCCGTGCAATCCAGCACCACATCCACCGCAGCTACCGCCTTCGCCAAGCCGTCACCGGCCAGGCGCTGCTCGTAGCCATGTATCCGCACCTCGGGATTCAAGGCCGTCAAGATATCGGTAGCGGACGCCACCTTACTGCGCCCGATATCAGGGGTGCTATGAACAATCTGGCGCTGCAAATTACTCAACTCCACGCCGTCGTCGTCGGCCAGATCCAACTGCCCTACGCCCGCCGCGGCCAGATACATGGCAACGGGAGAGCCCAAGCCGCCAACACCGACGATCAGCACTCGACTGTTCAGCAGCCGCTGTTGGCCGGCCACATCCAGCTCGGGCAGAAGAATATGACGACTGTAGCGCAACAGTTGCTCGTCGCTCAGCTCAATACCGCTCATACCGACTCTCCCGCCCATTGCCCCAGGGTGTAGCGCTCATTGTCACCGTAGTCACGACCACTGCGCACCCCGGCAAAACCGACGGCCTTCAGCACATCGCGAACCGCTGCGGCCTGCTGGTACCCGTGTTCCATCATCAGATACGCGCCGGGCTTAAGATATTGCGGCGCCTGCTGAGCAATGCGCCTCAGGTCGCCGAGCCCATCGTCGTCGGCCACCAGCGCTGAAGCGGGTTCAAAGCGCACATCTCCCTGCCGCAAATGGGGGTCATCTGCGTCGATATAGGGTGGATTGCTGACAATCAAATCAAACTGTGACCCGGGCGTGAAAGCCGCAAACCAGTCAGATACCTCCAGCGTCACATTTTCCAGCCCCAGTGACGCTTTATTGCGCTGTGCAAGCGCTACGGCGGCGGGAGACTTGTCTACCGCCCGACACTGCCAACTCGGCCATTCGCTGGCCAACGCCAGCGCCAGCGCACCGGTACCCGTGCCCAAATCCAGTAACGCCCCGGCGTCGCTGTCAGTGAACAGCATCAATGCAGCCTCCACCAAGCTTTCGGTATCCGGGCGGGGAATCAGGGTATCTGCCGTTACCGCCAGTGGCAGCGACCAGAACTCCCGAACACCGAGGATATGCGCAATGGGCTCGCCGTTCAGGCGGCGCGCCAGCAGTTGCTCAAACTGTTTCTGCTGCAGCTCATCCAGCTCGCGTTCCGGCCAGGTGTAGAGATAACTTCTCGGGCAATCAAGCACATGGCAAAGCAGCAGCGACACATCCAACGCCGGACTATCGCTGAGCGACTGCAACGCTTGCTGCATCGCCTGCGCCTGCCCGATGGTCAGTGCCGCCACTTGCGCTTACTCCGCCATCGCCGCCAGCAGGTCAGCTTGATGCTCCTGCCGCAACGGCCCCACTACTTGATCAACGTCGCCCTGAATAAACTCATCGAGCTTGTACAGCGTGAGATTAATACGGTGATCGGTCACCCGCCCCTGAGGGAAGTTGTAAGTGCGAATCCGCTCCGAGCGATCACCACTGCCTACCAGATTGCGCCGCTCATCAGCCTGCGCCTGCTGCTGCTCGCTCTGGCGAACATCGTTGATGCGCGCCGCCAGCAGCGACATGGCCCGTGCGCGGTTTTTGTGTTGTGAGCGCTCATCCTGACACTCCACGACAATGCCGCTGGGAATATGGGTGATGCGCACCGCCGAGTCGGTCTTGTTCACGTGCTGACCGCCTGCGCCACTGGCGCGGAAGGTGTCGATACGCAAATCGGCCTTATTGATCTCCACCTCTTCAGAGGCTTCCGGCTCCGGCATGACCGCCACCGTGCAGGCCGAGGTATGAATCCGCCCCTGGGACTCCGTCTCCGGCACACGCTGCACCCGGTGCGCGCCAGACTCAAATTTAAGGTGTCCGTATACATCCTGCCCAGCGACGCGACTGATGATTTCCTTATACCCCCCGTGCTCGCCAGGCCGCTCATTCAGCACTTCGATTTTCCAGCCTTTACGCTCGGCAAACCGCGAATACATACGAAACAGATCGCCGGCAAAAATGGCAGCTTCATCACCGCCGGTTCCTGCCCGAATTTCCAGAAAAACGTTGTGGGAATCGTTGGGGTCGCGTGGTAACAGCAAGGTTTGCAGCTCGGCCTCCAGCGCGTCGAGACGTTCTTCACCCCCGGCGATTTCTTCTTCAGCCATTGCCCGCATTTCAGCGTCATCTTCGCCCAGCATCAGCCTCGCCTCGTCCAGGTCGTCATTAACCTGACGATACTGGCCATAAGCCGCCACCACGGGCTCAATTTCGGCATATTCCTGCGATAGTTTACGGAATCGATCCTGATCCCCAATGACCTCGGGGTCGCTCAACAGCGCCCCGATTTCTTCATAACGGTCGAGCAAATTTTCCAGTTTGCTGCGAATAGAAGCCTTCATAGAATCTCGCTTGGATAGAAAGAATCCACTCTCACAGAGAATGGCCGGGCGCTAATCGTCGCGCTCTTTGAGTTGTAGCAGCTCGCGAGCCCAGTTGACCAGGTCATTGCGGCCTTGGGCACCCGCGGCCTTAATCTCTGCAGTGGGGCTGTGAATCAGCTTATTGGTCAGGCCACGCGCCAACTGCTCAAGCACGGCGGCGGCGTCTTCACCTTTTTCCAGCTGACGGCGTGCACGCTCTAATTCAGCATCGCGCAGGCGCTCGGCCTTGGCGCGGTAATCCTTGATGGTATCCACCGCATCGCGCGAGCGCAGTCGCGCCTGCCAGTGCGCCACTGCGTCAATAATCAGCTGATCAGCCTTGCGCGCCTCGCTTTCACGGGCACGTTTATTTTCATCGACAATCTCGCGAAGGTCGTCAACGGTGTACAGGTACACGTCGTCCAGCTCGGCCACCTGTGGCTCAATATCGCGCGGAACCGCAATATCCACCATCACCATAGGGCGGTGCTTGCGCTTTTTCAGCGCCGTTTCAACCGCACCTTTGCCGAGAATCGGCAACTGACTGGCCGTAGAGGCCACCAGAATATCGGCCTCGCGCAAATAGCTGGGAATATCCGACAGCATGACCGCCTCCGCCTGAAAAGACTCAGCTAACTGATGCGCCCTTTCCAGCGTGCGGTTGGCAATCACGATGCGTTTCACACCTTTCTCTCGCAAGTGGCGCGCTACCAGCTCGATGGTTTCGCCGGCACCAATCAGCAGCGCCGTACACTTGCTCAGGTTGCTGAACACATGCTGCGTCAGAGACACCGCTGCGTAGGCCACGGATACCGGATTCTCGCCAATGGCCGTGTCGGTACGCACCTGCTTGGCCACGGCAAACACATGGGAGAACAGTTGATTCATCGCGGCACCCGCAGTGCCAGCTTCAGCGGCCAGCGCGTAGGCGGACTTCATCTGCCCGAGGATTTGCGGCTCGCCCAGCACCATGGAGTCCAGCCCGGCGGCGACCTCCATCATATGCTGAAGGGCATCGCTGTCGCGGCTGACATAGCAGCATTCACTGAGCTGCGCGTGATCAACATGGTGGAAACGCGACAGCCAGTCGAGAATGGCCTGCTCGCCACCCTCCTCGTCATCGTCCGCGGCCAACGCATAGATCTCGGTGCGGTTGCAGGTCGACAGGATCGCCATTTCTTCACCCAGGCCGGCAGCGACCCCGTCGCGCAAGGCAACGTGGATCTGTTCTGGCACAAACGCTACCCGCTCTCGCAAGGCGAGAGGCGCAGAATTGTGATTGATGCCAAGCAGGAGAAGTCTCATTACATCGAGAAGCCGAATCGGGAGCGCAAAAACTGAGGCGGATTCTACCAAGTTGGCACTCAAATGTGGATTTTATTACAGTGCCCACGGTCGAACAGAGCGAATACAGTAGGCTCAACGTCATCGCCTGCCCTGCAAAAGAGCGCCAAATCACCAGCGCTTGGGGTAGGATTGGCAAATACCGATAACGGGCAACACAGCAATTCAACAGGACCCGCATGTCATCATTGCGAACACTCAGCACTCTCGCCGCAGCAGTATTGCTGACAGCCTGTGCGCTCCCCGCCAGTCAACCGGCACCCACCCCACCGGAGCCTCAAGCTGCCGACACCCTCCAGCCAACTCGGCCACTGCCTGAGGACAGCGTGTATGACTTGCTGATCGCAGAATTCGCCCTGCGAAATCAGGACCTGAACACAGCCCTTGCCCAATACCGCAAACAGGCCGACGCCACCGGCGATGTTGAACTGATCGCCACCACCGCCCGGCTGGCCGACTATATGGACCGCTACACTTTGGCGGAAACCTATGCGATGCACTGGCTGGAAGCCGACAATGACGCCAGCGAAGCCCACTTTATTCTTGCCAATGCCCTGGCTCGACAGGGCCAGGCCTTGGACGCACTGCCACATATGGAGCGCGTACTCGAACTCGGTGGCGACAGCAATTTTGCCACCCTATCGGCCGCCGCGCTGACCCGCCCGGACAATGAAAAAGCCGCGTTTTACCAGGCGATAAATGATGCACTGCAACGCCACCCCGGTGACAACAGCCTGCGCACCGGCACGGCATTGATGCTGCAGTACCATCATGAGGAAGAGGCGGCGCTCAGCCTGATTCGCCAGGTTTTGGACGAAGAACCCGATAATGTCCATGCACTGCTGATAGAAACCCGCACCCTCAGTCAGATGGGGCGCGACGACGAGGCCATGACCCGCCTGAAATATGCCGTCGACAACAATCCTCACCACAAGCGCCTGCGCCACGACCTGGCCCGCAGGCTGGTTAAAACTGACTTGTATCAGGCCAAAGCGCACTACGAAGTCCTGGCCCGTCAATATCCGCAGGATCACGACATCCTGCTGGAGCTGATGCTGATCAACCGAGAACTGGACCATGACGGCGAAGCCGACCAGCAGCTCAAAGTGCTCAGCGACGACCCGGAACACCGCAGCCGAGCCCACTATGTTCTCGGCCGACTTGCCGAAGAAGAACGCGACTGGGCCGACGCGCTCAGTCACTATGAAAATGCCACACAATCCCCTGAATTCAGTGAGGCCAGTCGCCGTCTGGCCAGCATCAGCCTGTCGACGGAAGGTCAGGAAAAAGCACTGGCGCGACTGAAAGCACTGCGCGAAGCCCAGCCCCAACAGGCAGAAATACTGTATCTACTCGAAGCGGAAATTCTGCGCAAAGAAAGGCTGAATCAGCGGGGCATGACCCTGATGACGCAGGCATTAGCAGAACTGCCCAACAGCGACCAGCTACGCTACGCCCGCTCACTGTTCGCCGAAGGAATCGGCGATCTGAAAACGGTCGAAACTGATCTGCGCCACATCCTTGCGCGCAAACCCGACGACGTAGCGGCATTGAACGCTCTGGGTTACACGCTGGCGAATCTGAGTAGCCGGTTAGACGAAGCACAACAACTGGTCTCTCGCGCCCTGACCCTCGAACCGGACGATCCGGCCATCCTCGACAGCTATGGCTGGATACTGCTGTTGAAAGGCAACACCCAGGAAGCACTGAACTATCTCGAACGCGCCTTCGCACAAGACAGCGACCACGAGATTGCAGCCCATCTTGGCGAAGCCTACTGGCTGCTGGGGCGCGAAGACGAAGCCCGCAAGGTCTGGCAGGAAGGACTCAAAAACACCCCAGACAGCCCAATTATTTATGACACGCTCAAACGCCTGAAACTGATTGATGACTGACTATACCCGCACACTACCTCTGATCGCCGCACTGCTGCTCGTCAGCGCCTGCAGCAGCCTGCCGCCTGCAACATCAACCGACAGCGACTGGCTTATGCAAGGACGTATCGGCCTCTGGATGGGCGATCAGCAAGAAAGCAGCCAGATCCGCTGGCTGCAGTGTGGCCGTGACAATAGCCGCATTCGCCTCAGCGGCCCCATGGGAGTCGGTGGTGCCGAGATCATCAGTGACCGCTACGGAGCGGAACTCAACTACAAAGGGGAGACTCGCCGCGCCCAGAATGCCGAACAACTTGCTGCAGAAATCGGCTGGCCCGTTCCTGTTTATGCTCTACGCTACTGGCTGCGGGGCCAGGCCGCACCTGACTCACCACTGACGGCAGAGGTCAGCCCCGACGGACGGCTTGCCCATCTGGAACAACTCGGCTGGACACTCGACTTCGCACACGATGCAAACGCCCGTGAAGAGACGCTGCCCAAGCGGGTTGAAGCCCGCCGACAGGACGTACGCCTTAAGCTGCTGATCAGCAGCTGGTCACAAGCCAGCGAAGAATGTACAAAATGAGCCAGCTCAGCCTACCCTGTCCCGCCAAAATCAACCTGTTCCTGCACATCACCGGGCGCCGCCCCGATGGTTACCACGAACTGCAGACGGTTTTTCAGTTGCTCGACTATGGCGACACGCTTCATCTGACTGACAGAAGCGACGGCCAACTGCACTTCCTGAGTAAACTGCCCGGCGTGAACGACGGCAACAATCTGATCCTGCGCGCCGCAAGGCTGCTACAGGACGCCAGTGGCAGCCCTCTAGGCGCCGATATTCGCCTGGACAAGCGCCTGCCGATGGGTGGCGGCATCGGCGGCGGCAGCTCCGATGCCGCCTCCACCTTGCTGGGCCTGAACAGCTTATGGCAACTCGGCCTGAGTCTGGATGCCCTCGCCGAGCTGGGCTTAGAGCTGGGCGCCGATGTGCCCGTCTTTGTTCGCGGACGGACCGCCTGGGCAGAAGGTGTCGGCGAGATCATTCGCCCCATCGACACCGCATCGCGCTGGTATCTGATCCTCCGCCCCGACTGCGAAGTCAGCACCGCAGAAATTTTTTCGCATGAACAATTGACACGTCATGACTCACCCATCAAAATAGCGGCCTTTCTTGAGGGGGCCACTGGGAACAGCTGCCAAAAACTGGTCAGAACGCTGTATCCAGAAGTTGATAAGGCCTTGATTTGGCTGGATCAATTTTCCCCCGCGAGACTCACCGGCACCGGTTCCTGTGTGTTCGCGAGTTTCGACAGCAAGAGTGCAGCAGCCAGTGTTTTGGCGCAGTGCCCGACAAACATGAGCGGGTTTATCGCGAAGGGTGTAAACCACTCGCCACTGCACACCACACTCGCTGAGGCGTAACGGTTTACTGGGGTGTCGCCAAGCGGCAAGGCACTGGGTTTTGATCTCAGCATTCGTAGGTTCGAATCCTACCACCCCAGCCATTTTGACAGAGTGATACGAGGTATTCGGCGCTCTGACGGGGAAAGGCAATAGACAGCCTGATCCGGTAGGATCGAACCGAGGTTCGATAAGTGCTTTGCACTTAGGCATCGCAAAGCGATGGCTGAAAGCCAAAGGCCCGGCAGGGCCGCAGCCCATCCTACCACCCCAGCCATTTTCAGATTCCCGCCCTATGGCGGGAATCTTGTTTATGGTTTACGGTTCCAGACAAGCTGCCCGCATGTACTTAATCAGCTTGCCATGAAACCTGCTCTTCACGACTTTAACCTCAGCCTTACAGGACTTCGACCGTGCACAATATGATGGTCTTCAGCGGCAACGCCAACCCCGAGCTGGCTCGCAAGGTTGCCGAGCACCTCCGCCTTCCACTCGGTGACGCCACGGTCAGCAAGTTCAGCGATGGCGAAGTCTTTGTCGAAATCAATGACAACGTACGTGGCGCCGATGTCTTCCTGATTCAACCAACCTGCGCACCGACCAATGACAATCTGATGGAGCTGGTGGTAATGGCTGATGCCATGCGCCGCGCCTCAGCCGGGCGCATTACTGCCGTCGTCCCCTACTTCGGTTATGCCCGCCAGGATCGCCGTGTACGCTCTCAGCGCGTACCTATCTCTGCCAAGGTTGTGGCTGACATCCTCAGTGGTGTGGGCATCAATCGCGTTCTGACCGTCGACCTGCACGCCGAACAGATTCAGGGTTTCTTTGACGTTCCCGTCGACAATGTCTACGGCTCACCCATTCTGCTGGACGACATTACTCGACAAAACTACCCGGACCAGATGGTCGTTTCTCCCGATATCGGCGGCGTTGTTCGCGCCCGCGCTGTCGCCAAGCGACTGAACGATGCCGACCTCGCAATTATCGACAAGCGCCGCCCGAAAGCCGGTGTCGCTCAAGTCATGCATATCATCGGTGAAGTTGAAGGCAAGACCTGCCTACTGGTCGACGATATGGTCGATACTGCCGGAACACTTTGCAAAGCCGCCGCCGCACTGAAAGCGCAAGGCGCTGCAAAAGTTGTCGCTTACTGTACACATCCTGTATTATCCGGGCCCGCTGTGGACAACATCAGCAATTCCGATCTGGATGAGCTGGTGGTGACTGACACGATCCCCCTGTCAGAAGCTGCAGCCAACTGCACAAAAATTCGCCAGCTTACCCTGGCAAACCTGCTGGCCGAGTCGATTCGACGGGTCAGCAATGAAGAGTCGATCAGCGCCCTGTTCCGCTAATTCCAGCGCAACACCACACTGCTTCGACATACGCCGCCGGACTGGTCGCAAGTTCGGCGGTTTTTCGCTTTATATGAGGAGACATTATGTCCAGCGAATACACGGTAAACGCCAAAGCGCGTACTGACGTAGGGAAAGGTGCGAGCCGCCGCCTGCGTCGCTTGGCTAGCGAAGTTCCTGCGATTATCTACGGTGGCGACAAAGCCCCTCAGATGATCAGCATTCCCCACAAAGATCTGGTCTGGTTCCTGGAAGACGAAGCGTTCTTCAGCTCCGTTTTGACCATTGACGTCGACGGCAACAAAGAGTCTGTGGTTATTAAAGACTTGCACCGTCACCCAGCCAAAGCGCAGCTTCTGCACGCAGATTTCCTGCGCGTCAGCGCCGACACCAAGATCACACTGCAAGTACCGCTGCACTTCATCAACGAAGAAGGCTGCCACGGTGTGAAAATGCAGGGTGGCTCTATCACCCACGCAATGACCGAACTGGAAGTCCAGTGTCTGCCTAAAGATCTGCCCGAGTTCATCGAAGTGGACATGCTGGACCTGAAAACCGGCGATATCGTCCACATTTCAGACCTGAAACTGCCTGCTGGCGTTGAAAGCACCGCACTGATTCTGGGCGAAGACCACGACTCAGCCGTTGCCAGCGTTCAAGCACCTCGCGGTGGCGGCAGCAGTGATGACGACGCTGAAGAAGACAGCGAAGGCGAGAGCGAAGAATCTTAATTTCGCTTTGAGCAGGCGCCCCAGTGACCCGAATCAAACTGATTGTTGGGCTGGCCAACCCCGGCCAGCAATATCAGGATACTCGTCACAACGCGGGTGCCTGGCTCGTCTCTGAGTTGGCCCGGCAACAGGGCTGCTCGCTACAGGCCGAATCGCGTTTTCATGGCGATACCGGCCGTTTTTTTATGGACGGGCAGGACATTCGCCTACTCATCCCCTCCACCTATATGAATCGCAGTGGTCAAGCCATTGCAGCAATGGCCAATTTCTTCAAAATTGCGCCGGAAGAAATCCTGATTGCCCACGACGAACTCGACCTGCCTCCGGGCAGCGCCCGCTTTAAAAGCGGCGGCGGGCACGGCGGACACAATGGCCTTCGCGACAGCATCGAGAAGCTGGGTAACAACCGGAACTTCCATCGCCTGCGCATTGGCATTGGTCATCCGGGCAGCGCAGACCAGGTCACCGGCTATGTACTGGGCAAACCCAGCAATGATGACCGTATTGCGATTGACCACTGCATTGATGAAGCACTTCGCTGCCTGCCGGACGCCGTCAACGGTGACTGGGCCAAGGCCATGAATCGACTACACAGCTACAAACAGGGATAACACCATGGGTTTCAATTGCGGCATCGTCGGACTTCCCAACGTCGGCAAATCGACACTGTTTAACGCCCTCACCAAGGCGGGCATCGACGCCGAGAACTTCCCCTTCTGCACCATTGAACCCAACTCTGGCATCGTGGCCGTACCCGATCCTCGTCTGCAGGTTCTGGCAGGCATCGTGTCCCCCGAACGCGTGCTTCCCGCAACCATGGAGTTCGTCGATATCGCCGGACTGGTTGCCGGCGCTTCCAAGGGCGAAGGCCTGGGCAACAAGTTCCTGGCTAATATCCGCGAAACCGATGCCATTGCTCACGTCGTACGCTGCTTTGATAACGACAACGTCATTCACGTCGCCAACAAAGTCGATCCTGCCGCCGATATTGATGTGATCAACACCGAACTGGCTCTGGCAGACCTCGATGCCGTAGAGAAGCAGCTGCAGAAAGTCAGCCGCACCGCCAAAAGCGGCGACAAAGAAGCTGTGGCAATGAAAGCGCTACTTGAGAAGCTTCAATCACACCTGGACCAAGGCAAGCCGCTGCGCTCATTAACGCTGGATGACAACGAACAGGCACGGGCCGCCACGCTGCACCTGCTGACGACCAAGCCAACCATGTACATCGCTAACGTCAACGAAGATGGCTTTGAAGACAATCCCCACCTGGATGTGGTGCGCCGTATTGCGGAAGAAGAAGGGGCTATCGTCGTGCCCATCTGCAACAAACTGGAATCGGAAATCGCCGAACTCGACGACGAGGAAAAAGGCGAGTTCCTGGCCGATCTCGGCATGGAAGAGCCCGGTCTGGATCGCGTTATTCGCGCGGGCTACCAGTTGCTGGGCCTGCAGACCTACTTTACGGCAGGTGTTAAAGAAGTCCGCGCCTGGACCATCCCAGTTGGCGCCACAGCGCCCCAATCGGCTGGTAAAATCCATACCGATTTTGAGAAAGGCTTCATTCGTGCCGAAGTCATCGGCTACGACGACTACGTAAGCAACAAGGGTGAACAAGGCGCCAAAGACGCCGGCAAATGGCGACTGGAAGGCAAGGACTACATCGTCAAAGACGGCGACGTCGTCCACTTCCGCTTTAACGTCTAATGCACTGCGCGCAGGCTTGACAAGCTACTGAGAAGTCAGGAAAATGCGCGCCTTCTCTCGACAGAGATCTGTGGCAAGGTAGCTCAGTTGGTTAGAGCACAACACTCATAATGTTGGGGTCGGCGGTTCGAATCCGCCCCTTGCTACCACTATTCAAGAAGACCACCCAAGCGGTGGTTTTTTTATGCCCGAGAAAAAGCCCTCTGCCCTCCACGGATAGATAAGAACCGCCGTTGCTCAATGGGCACAGCGCTTGCCATCTCCCGAAATCAGTAGCTGCGGCCAACCACACTGCATGCCATTGAGCATCGTCGCCCATAGCGCCAAAACAGCGCTTGTCAGTCGCAATGTGTCTCAGTAAGAAGCAAATTCCACCCGGTTCACAAGTTTCCCCCATCCCCCACACATTTACGCTAATATGCTTTCATGATGAGGAGCTTACTGAGATAAGCTAAAGTACAAGCTTGCTCACCAAGCACCGATATAACAACTCACGGCTGTCTCATTGACGCCGCCTAGAATAGATTGGAACTAAGTAGGGGACTCGTATGAAGCTCTTGTTGCGCGCCGGCATTCTTACCGTAGCAACTGTGATTGCCGCCTGTGGCGGCGGTGGCGGCAGCGATGGCCCCAGCATATCGCCGGGAGAAGGTGGCTCTAACACCGACGGCGGCGACAACGATACCGGGCAAGATAGCGTTGTCACTGTTTTTCGCTTCGGCTCCCTGTCGGGAACAAACTTCAATGCCGGCGAAATTGCCAGCAATCGAACTACATTAGAAGCCGGGCAAAGCGCCACATTAACCGTCTCGATCATTGATCAAGATGGCAGCCTCGTTACCGATGATGCGAGCGTTCTTTTCAGCTCGCTCTGCGCAGGGCAAGGTCTTGCGGAATTCAGCAGTGAAATTGTTGATAACACCAGCGGGACAATCAGCACGACTTATACTGCAAGAGGCTGCGACGGCGATGACGAGATCACCGCAAGAACAAGTCTCGGCGGGAGTTCGTATAGCGCGACAGTCACGTTAAGCACACAGCCCGCTCCATTGGGTGCAATCAGTTTCGTATCAGCATCTGAGACTCAAATTGGCATCAAAGGGTCGGGAGCTCTGCCTGAACAAGCAACCCTGTCATTCAAAGTGACTAACGCCGCCGGCGCCCCCATTCCCAATCAAGACGTCACCTTTTCACTGAACAACTCTGTAGGTGGCATCACAATCAGTAATACCAACGACGTAACCGATGCTTCCGGCATTGCATCCACGACCGTTGCCGCCGGCACCATTGCCACGACCGTGAGCGTGAAAGCGAAAGCGGTGCAGAATGGCATAGAGACCACGGCACAGTCCTTCGCTCTCGCCGTCACAACCGGCGTACCCGACCAGGACAGCTTCTCCTTGAGTGCAAGCCAGCTCAACATTGAAGGCCTGGATTATGATGGCACCACAACGAGCCTCACGATCAGAGCCGCCGATCGCTTCAATAACCCCGCCCCTGACGGCACCACGGTCACCTTTCGCGCAGAAGGCGGTTCCGTTACGCCAAGCTGCGCTACGGTAAGCGGCGCATGTAGCGTCACCCTCACGTCCCAAGAACCGCGCCCCAGCGATGGCAGGATTACCGTTTTGGCGACAACATCAGGAGAAGAAAGCTTCGCGGATACCTCGCCGTCGAATGGCCAGTACGACGACGGAGAGCTTCTGTTTGACCTCCCGGAAGCCTTTTCCGACGACAATGAGAATGGCATTTACGACGTCAATACCGAGTTTTTTGTCGACATCGACAACGAAGGTGATTACGACGCGGCGGATGGCCTGTATTCCGGCATCCTCTGCAAAGGGCCCAATAATTGCAGCACGCAGGAGCAACTCACCTTGCGTGAAAGCATTGTTATTGTGTTTTCCGGTTCAAGCCAGAGCGTACAGGTAACACCGAGTAGCATTGACCTCGACGGAGGCCCCGTATTTATCAATGTGACCATTAACGATGTAAATGGCCAGCTTCCTCCCGCCGGCACGACCGTCAGCGCGACCAGTGACTTTGGCGCCGTGACAAACCTGTCTGGCAACACGGTTCTGTCTAGCAACCTGCCCGGACCGGCGGTATTCAGCTACCGGATAAATCAGGCGGCGCAGCCAGGGCAAGGTACCTTCACGGTAACTGTGACCACTCCAATCGGCATTGTGTCGAAAGGCTTTGCCACAGTGGAGCAAACAATTATCCCATAACTGCTGTGGCCTTGGTGATTACCACCAAGGCCACATGAAACACCGCACCGAATTCAAATCACCTCAGGAATACAGGAAATGCTCTCCTCGACCGCACGCGGCGTCGCCGTATCGTTTCTATTGACCGCTTCAATTACCGCTCAGGCAGAAAGCAAACACTACTCCTACATTGAAGCGGCTTACGCCTACCAAAGCACCGATTGGGGGCCTTTCGAGGAAGAAAAGAACGCTACCTTTCTGGCCAGTGCCGAAGCCTTTGAATATGTCCATGCGCACGTACGCTATAACGATGGCGATACCTATATGCCGAGAGGCGTCATTCAGGACGGCTGGTGGACCTACGGTATTGGCGCTCACTACTATCTGAGCCCCACTACCTCGGTGCTAATTGGAGCCGATCGCCACGAGATGGAATCGCAGAGCAATCGCCGAAATCAGCGCGGCTGGGAATACAAGATTGGGATACGCCACGACTTTAATGAAAAGTGGCGCGCCACGCTGGAGATCGGTGAACACAATCTTATCGTCGGTGACGATTCCACATTTATTGTCGAAGCAATTTATCACCCCATAAAAGCACTCGGCTTGACCTTCCGCGTACGGGATTATGACAAGCTCGACCTGAGCTCCTACGAGCTGGGCGCACGCTGGAGCTACTAATCTCCCCTCTCCATCGGGGGCGTCTATGCTAAAATCGCCGCAAATTTTTTAGCGTCGTCCCCGATGAACAAAACCGACACCATTTACGCCTCCCCTCAGGCAGACCTGCAACGCTTTGCCTTCGATGAAAAGGTTGTGGAAGTGTTTCCGGATATGATCCAACGATCCGTTCCCGGCTACGCGACCATTATCGCCATGACGGGTGTCATGGCCGGGCGCTATGCTAAAGCGGGCAGCAACTGCTATGACCTCGGTTGCTCACTGGGCGCAAGCTCGCTGGCGATCAGTCGCGAAACCCGAGGCCGAGATTTACAGCTGATTGGCGTCGATAACTCCGCAGCGATGATCGAACGCTGTCGCGAATACTGCACGCAATCCAACACTGATATAGAACTGCGCTGCGAGAGTATTCAAGACACGGCGCTGAGTAACGCCTCCGTAGTCGTGCTGAATTTTACCCTGCAGTTTGTTCCCGAGGATCAACGCCAGACACTGTGTCAGCGTATCAGTGATGCCATGCTACCCGGCGGCATTCTCATCCTGTCGGAGAAAATTCAATTCGCCGACGCCCACCTTCAGGAACTGAATACCGACCTGCACCACGCCTTCAAACGCGCGAACGGCTACAGCGACCTGGAAGTGGCCCAAAAGCGCAGCGCCCTTGAAAACGTCTTGATGCCCGAAACCTTAAGCGCACACCAGCAACGCCTTAAAGCCTGCGGGTTCAGCAGCGTAGATGTGTGGTTTCAATGCTTTAATTTCGCATCGATGGTGGCGATCAAATGAACAGCCCGCGTATGGACTATCGCCCTTTCCTCGAAACGCTTGCCCAAAGTGAAGCGCTGGCTGACTGGGCAGCACAACTGCCCGCACAGATCGCCAAGGGCCTAAATCCAAAACGCTATGGCGACCTGCCAAGATGGCAGACAGCACTCGACAGCCTGCCCACGCTCACTCCCGACACCCGCCACCTGAACCGTTCACGCGTTGGCGCCGAGGGCGCTGCCGACGAGGCCAGCCGCCAAATTCTGACGGACGCCCTGAAGGGCCTGCACCCCTGGCGCAAAGGCCCTTTTGAACTGTTCGGCGTACATATCGATACCGAGTGGCGCAGCGACTGGAAGTGGGACCGCCTCGAGCAGGCACTGTCACCCTTGGCCGGACGCCGGGTGCTGGATGTGGGCTGCGGCAGTGGCTATCACTGCTGGCGCATGCGCGGCGCCGGCGCCGAACTCGTGGCGGGCATCGACCCCACCCCCCTGTTCATCGTGCAGTATTTCGCCCTGCAATATTACCTTCAGGATTTCGCCGTAGCGGTACTGCCCATGGGCATTGAGCATCTGCCAGAGAAGCTTGCCGCTTTCGACACCGTCTTCTCCATGGGCATTCTCTACCATCGCCGCTCCCCGTTCGACCACCTGCTGCAACTGCGCGATGCCCTGCGCCCAGGCGGGGAACTGGTACTGGAAACGCTAGTGGTTGACGGTGAGTTGGGGCATACACTGGTTCCGGAGGGGCGCTACAGTAAGATGGGTAACGTCTGGTTTATCCCCTCCACCGCCACACTCGAAAGCTGGCTTCGCAAAGCGGGCTTCAGGGACATTCAACTCGTCGACGTTTCGACCACCACCACTGATGAGCAGCGCAGCACCGACTGGATGCAATTCCACTCTCTCGCCGACTTTCTCCACCCCGATGACCCCAGCCTGACCATCGAGGGCTACCCCGCCCCCAAACGCGCCGTGCTGATCGCCCAAAAACCCTGAACGCCCGCCACAACAGGCACTTAGTGGACATTGTTCATACTTTGAGAAAAAATAAGGCCAAAACCGGCGCAGCTTGCGGGCACTGTGGTAACGTTTCTGCGGATGTGCGACGGTGATAATAACGGCAACATGCCAATACAAACGGGGTAGCCTCGGCATTGATGGATGCGGCAGCGGCAGATAAGTTGACAGCGACGTTGGTCTCACTGACCAATGCGTGGTTTGACGACCATCTGTATCGTTTCCTCGAACGCCTGCAAGACAACTTTCATCGCCGCGCTCTGGACAGTCGAGACGATAGCGAGCAGCAAGCGCTACTCAACCAGCAACAGCGCATCCGCAGCGGTCAGGACGAGGCCTACCGGCAGTTTACCCGGCAACTGCAGCAAAAAATCAATGGTGCCACACCCTATATCCCCGGCTACCACCCCAAGCTTGACCTGTTGATGCAGCGCTGTGATCAACAGCAAAATCCTCAGCTCAGTGAGCGTGCCAGTCGTCTGTGCCGAGCGATCTCACCCATGTCGATTCTCGCGGGCTTCCAACAACTGACTGACCCGTTGAAAATCGACAGTCAGCACCTCAGCCAAAGCCTGACCTTGTTCAACGTTTTGGTAATGCGGGAAATTCAGCAACTCTACGACAGCCTGCTCAATCAACTGCCCGATAGTGGCGATGAACAAAGTGGCGGATTGGACGGCTGGATCGCCCATATCGAGCGCCAACTCAATCAACAGAATTTAACTGCCCAGCAACGCGCCCTGAATGAGGCACGTCTTGCACGCCTGCGCTCCCGGCACAGTGGCGCGCCCGCCAGCCGCAGCCAGGAAACGCTTAGCGATCAGCAGCTGCTACGCGAGGCAGCAGCAATCTTCACCCGCTGCCGACTGAACCGTCAGCAACAATTCCCACCGCGTATGCTGGCGTCACTGAATACCCTGCAAACATTGGTCAGCGGTGTTGCATTACAAGAGCGGCGCCTGTTCCTCAATCCGCTGCACCCCGCGCGCCAACTCAGCCAACAACTGGTATCGGGCAGCCTTCGCTGGCAACAGGCCGACCCCTTGCTACAAGAGGAGTTCGAGAGCGCCCTGCACCGTATTGTTCGCAAGCTGCGAAACAGCGAACTGAACAGTGAGGCGTTTACCGCGCAGCAGGCCGATGTCGATCACTGCTGTCAGCAGCTGGTGCAGAGTGCCAAGCTCAATGACCGTCGGCGGCTGCATCTTGAAGCCGGCAAGCGGCGGGTGACCCGTCTGCGCCGAAAAGTGCATACGCTGATCGACCAGAAGACCCATGGCGTCAATCTGCCAGCCAGTGTCGACAACCTGCTTTATGGTCCCATGACCAGTATTTTGCTCTATCACTGGCTGCGCAATGGCAGTAACAGTGACGCGCTGCGCCGCAACCTCGGGCTTGTCGACGATATTCTCTGGTATATCAAACCTCACCGGGAATGGGCCTTGATGCGCCGCGCCAAAGCCATGGGCAGCGATATCGAACAGCGCCTGCTCGATGGCTTGAAGCGCGTCAATGTCGACGACAGCAGCGCCCGCACACTGATCGATGAACTGCACCAGCTCCGCCTGATCGCCTCAGGCCTGTCCGGCATCAGCGGCCAGGGCGATCGCCACTGACCCCATCTTACTGCCGCTTCACAAAGCAGTTATACTTAGCGACTGCGGTATTCACAGCACCGCGCGACGACACAGCCAACGCACAAGCGCATTTAAGGTGACGATCTTGCAACTCGACCAAGCCTCTACGGAACAACTCCGCGAATGGGAAAGCGCCCTCAGCGCGCAGTATGAAGAATTTAAAGCCGCCGGGCTCAATCTCGACCTGACACGCGGCAAGCCCAGCAGCGAACAGCTCAGCCTGTCCGACGCGATTCTCGACGTGCTCGGGCACGACCTGAGCAACGAAACCAATACCGACCTGCGCAACTATGGCGGCCTGGACGGCATTGCCGAGTGCAAGCGCCTGTTTGCCCCGGTACTGGGCGTCTCTACCGACGAAATTCTGATTGGCGGCAACAGCAGTCTGACCCTGATGTACTTCGCTGCAATGTTCGCCAACCATATGGGCTTTGGCGATCTGGGCAAAGCGTGGAGCGATGGCGGACAAACGGTGAAATTCCTTTGCCCGGTGCCCGGCTACGACCGCCACTTTGCTGTTTGCGAACACCTCGGCATTGAAATGATCCCGGTCAGCATGAACGACAATGGCCCGGATATGGACGAAGTCGAAGCGCTGGTAAAAGCCGACGCCAGTATCAAAGGTATCTGGTGCGTACCCCGCTTCAGCAACCCGACCGGGATTGTGTACAGCGATGATGTCGTCAAGCGCATTGCAGAGCTTGGCAAGGTCGCAGGCGACAACTTCCGCGTATTCTGGGATAACGCCTACGCCGTGCACAGCCTCAGCGACAGTGCTCCGGAGCTGGCTAATCTGATGGACGCCTGCCGCAAGGCGGGCACCGAAAACAGCGTCTATCTGTTCGGCTCCACCTCTAAAATCACCTACGCGGGTGCTGGCGTTGCCTTTGTCGGTATGTCTGCCGCCAATCTGAAAGCATTCAAACACCACTTGGGGATGACGCAGATTGGTCCCGACAAAATCAACCAGCTCCGCCATGTACGTCTGCTGCAAGACAGCAACGGCCTGGCCGCACATATGCGCGAACACGCGGCTGTCCTCAAACCGCGCTTTGATATTGTGCTGAAGCATCTCAACGAGGGTATTGGCGACAGTGGCCTGCTGAGCTGGACGGCGCCCGAGGGCGGCTATTTCATCGCCGTCGACACCCTGCCCGGCCTCGCCAAGCAAGTGGTGGCCATGGCGGCCGATGCCGGCGTAAAACTGACCCCTGCAGGGGCGACCTTCCCCTACGGCAAAGACCCGCAGGACCGCAACATCCGCCTTGCGCCCAGCGTTCCTACGCTGGAGGAAATCGATCGCGCCATGCAAGTCTTCGTGACGTGTGTAAAGCTCGCCTCCGTGCGCCAGCGACTGGGCTGAACCCAAGCAAAGCGCATAAAAAAAAGGGGCCCAGTGGCCCCTTTTTATTTTGTCGACGTTACTCACCGACCAGCATCGCCTCTCATGACGCGAGCCTTAATCGGTACTCGGCGATGGACGGCTACCGGGCATAGGGAAGTGACGTACATTACTGCCGCCCTCAGACTCCAGAATTTTCCCGGCCCCTTCTTTTTCCACTTCATCGATGCGAATCACCGAATGCATAGGAAGGTAACTGCGAATCACTCCGCTGAATTCATTTTTCAGCTTTTCTTCGCCGGGGTTGACCACAATCTGCCCAGGCTCGCCGAATACAAACTCCTCCACCTCGATAAAACCGTACATATCGCTCTGATAAATCGCGCGGGCATACAGCTCGTAGACCTGGTTGTTGTTGTGAAAGATCACCTTGTAAATCGGGGTCTTGGGCATCACTTGGGCAGTTCTCAATTGGGCGGTAAATGTCCCGCGCCGGGCCATCGCCCGCGGGGCGGCGGATAATACCATAATTCGCCCACAGGCACCGAACTGATTGGGATTTAGGCAGCAAGACCGCTATAATGTCGGCCCATTTTCCAGCGCCCGTCGCCGAACCATGACTGAAAAGACCAAGAAGCTGTACATCAAAACCCACGGTTGCCAGATGAATGAGTACGACTCCGCGCGTATTCAGGACCTGCTGGGGGTCAGTCACGGCCTGGAACCCACTGACAACCCCGAAGAAGCCGACGTTCTGCTGCTCAATACCTGCTCTATTCGGGAAAAAGCGCAAGAGAAGGTCTTTCACCAACTCGGCCGCTGGAAACAGCTCAAGGAAAGCAACCCGGAGCTGATTATTGGTGTCGGCGGCTGTGTCGCCAGTCAGGAAGGCTCAGACATCGGCAAGCGTGCGCCCTACGTCGACGTGATTTTCGGGCCTCAGACGCTGCACCGCGTACCGGACATGCTGAACCAGCGCAAGCCGGACGGCCCGGTAGTCGTGGATGTCACCTTCCCGGAAATCGAAAAATTCGACAGCCTGCCCGAACCCAGTGTGGATGGCCCCAGCGCTTTTGTGTCGATTATGGAAGGCTGCTCCAAATACTGTACGTTCTGCGTGGTGCCCTACACACGCGGCGAAGAAGTCAGCCGCCCCTTTGACGATGTCATTGCCGAAGTCGCCCAACTCGCTGCCAAGGGCGTGCGCGAAGTCAATCTGCTCGGACAGAACGTAAACGCCTATCGCGGCGAAAATCACGAGGGCGAAATAGTCGACTTCGCCGAACTGCTGAGTTTTGTCGCTCAGGTACCCGGTATCGAGCGCATTCGCTACACCACCTCACACCCGGTTGAATTCAGCGATGCCCTGATTGAGGCCTATCGCGACATTCCCGAACTGGTCGATCACCTGCACCTGCCAGTGCAGAGCGGCAGCGACCGTATTCTGGCCGCGATGAAGCGGGGCCACGTTGCCGAGGAATACCGGGCAAAAATCGCCAAACTGCGAGCCATCCGCCCGAACATCAGCCTGTCGTCCGATTTCATCATCGGCTTTCCCGGTGAAACCGAAGACGATTTCAACGACACCATGAAACTGATCGCCGATATCGGCTTCGATCACAGCTTCAGCTTTATATACAGCGCCCGCCCCGGTACGCCCGCTGCCCAGTTGGACGACGACACCCCGGACGCCGTGAAGAAAGAGCGCCTGCAACGCCTGCAGCATCGCATTCTGCAACAGGCCAACCAGATCAGCCGACAAATGGTCGGCAGCACCCAACGTATTCTGGTAGGCGGTGTGTCCAAGAAAGATCCGGGGCAACTGCAAGGTCGTACTGAGAATAACCGAGTGGTGAATTTTTCGTCGACGAATCAATCTCTTATCGGAAACTTTGTCGACGTTCTCATTACTGAAGCACTGCCGAACTCACTGCGCGGCGAGCTGGTTCACTGAGCCCGGTGTAAAGCGCGGATTTCCGAGCAGCTAAAATCGGCGTATTCTTCCCGTTATATCCCCTGATCAGGCCGCTGCGGCGGCAAGCGGAGTCACATTGACAGCACAGGCAACACAACGCGTACTTACTCTCGAGCCCAGCGACAGCCAGCACCTGGCCGCCCTCTGCGGCCATCTCGACGAGCACCTGAAACTGATAGAACAGCGGCTGCATGTGCATATTGCCGCGCGCGCCAACACCTTTCAGGTCAGCGGCGACGACAGTGCCGTGGAAGAAGCAGTGCAGCTGCTGAAACATCTTTACCGAGAGAGCACCTCAGGCACCACTCTCAACCCCGAGGCAATTCATCTGCGCATGCAGAAGTCACACCTTGAAGAGCTGTCTTCGCCCAGCGAGCCAGTGGTGATCCGCACCAAGAAGGGCAGCATCAAACCCCGTGGCGGCAATCAACAGAACTATGTGCGCGCGATTCGTCAGCACGACGTGAACTTCGGTATTGGCCCAGCGGGGACCGGCAAGACCTATCTGGCGGTGGCCTGTGCCGTTGAGGCACTGCTGGCACACGATATCCAGCGTATTCTGCTGGTTCGCCCGGCAGTGGAAGCGGGCGAGAAGTTGGGCTTCCTGCCCGGCGATCTCGCGCAGAAAATCGACCCTTACCTGCGCCCACTCTACGACGCCCTGTACGAAATGCTCGGCAACGATACGGTGACCAAGCTGATTGAACGCAATGTCATCGAAATTGCGCCACTGGCGTATATGCGGGGCCGCACTCTGAATGACTCTTTCATTATTCTCGACGAGGCGCAAAACACGACTCGGGAGCAGATGAAAATGTTCCTCACCCGTATCGGCTTTGGCTCCACCGCCGTTATTACCGGCGATGCAACGCAGATCGACCTGCCACGCGGCACCCCCAGCGGACTCACGCATGTGATGACGGTACTGGGCGATGTCGAAGGCATCAGCATGACTAACTTCCAGGCCAAAGACGTAGTGCGCCACCCGTTGGTACAGAAAATTGTCGAAGCCTACGCGGCCTTTGAAGATGCCCCCCAGCGCTGACCTGACTCTGGAACTCGACCTGCAAATTGCCTGCGACCCGGCACCGGGCTTACCTTCGCAGGCGCAGCTACAAAGCTGGGCAGAAGCCGCGTTACGGGGACGTCGCAACGACGCGGAACTCAGCATCCGCCTGGTGGATGAGGCCGAGAGTCAGACCCTGAACCGCAACTACCGCGGCAAGGACAAGCCCACCAACGTATTGTCATTTCCCGCCGACCTGCCTCCCGAACTGGAATTGCCCCTGCTGGGCGACTTGGTCGTATGTCGGCAAGTCGTTGAGCGCGAGGCCGAGGAACAGCACAAGGCGCCTCACGACCACTGGGCGCATATGATAATTCACGGTACACTCCACCTGCTCGGTTTTGACCATATTGATGATGGCGAGGCCGAGGTCATGGAAGCGCTGGAGATTGCCCTGCTCGGGCAGCTCGGCATAGACAATCCCTATTGATCCGGCACGACCGCCACATGCGAGGACAGCACACAAAATCATGAGCGAAGACCGATCTAGCAGCGATCCGGGTGATAAATCCTGGATCGAAAAAATTGCCCATGCTTTTTCCTCAGAACCGAAAACCCGTGAAGACCTGCTTGAACTTCTCGCAGTAGCCCGTCAGAACGAAGTGATCGACGACGATGCCACCAGCATCGTAGAAGGTGCCATGCATATCAGCGAAATGCAGGCCCGTGAGATCATGATCCCTCGTCCCCAAATGGTGGTACTCAAGGCCGATCAGCCATTGAGCGAACTGCTGCCGGTCATTATTGAAACGGGCCACTCCCGCTACCCGGTTATTGGCGACAGCCTCGACGAGGTATTGGGGATTCTGCTGTCCAAGGACTTGCTGCCACTGCTGTGGAAAACCGGCAACACCGACGACATCGACCTGCGCGCCATTCTGCGCCCGGCCACTCTGGTTCCGGAAAGCAAACGCCTGAATGTGCTGCTGCGGGACTTCCGCGAAAAACGCAACCATATGGCCGTCGTGATTGACGAATACGGCGGCGCCGCCGGGCTGATCACCATTGAAGATATCCTCGAGCAAATCGTCGGCGACATCGAAGATGAGTACGATGAAGAAGACGATCTGCCCATTCGCAAGATCGCCGACAACGACTATGTCGTCAAAGCGCTCACCCCCATCGAAGACTTTAACGAGCACTTCGGGGCGGCGCTGAATCACGACGAGTTCGATACTATCGGCGGCCTGCTGCTACAGTCTTTCGGACACCTGCCCAGCCGCAACGAAGTGGCACAACTGGACCGCTTTGAGTTCAAGGTCGTCAATGCCGACCACCGGCAGATTCACCTGCTGCGCATGCGACAACTGCCGGAAAGCTAAAAACTTGAACTCCCCTCACCGCCAAGGTCTACAATGGGCGGATAGGCAACGTCGAGGGGAGTTTTATGTCTGCCAGCAGCACGCTCGAAGCACTGAATAATCTGGCCCACAGCATCATCAGTTACAGCGCTCTGCTACTGGTCTTTGTGGTGGGTGTAGGCCTGCTCTACCTCGTGTGGCTGTACTATCGCGATGTCACGCAAACCCAGCACGCCATTCGCCGTAACTACCCACTGATCGGCCGCTTTCGCTACCTGTTCGAGCATCTCGGCGAATTCTTCCGCCAGTATTTTTTCGCCATGGACCGCGAGGAACTGCCGTTTAACCGCGCCCAGCGTTCCTGGGTGTATCGAGCGGCCAAAAATCTCGACAACACCATTGCCTTCGGCTCGACACGATCCTTGAACCACCCCAACGAAGTCCTGTTTATGAACTGCCTGTTCCCGACCTTGAGTCAGGACGCGGCCCCCACCCACAGCGTGTGTATCGGCGAGGGCTTCTGCGATAAGCCGTTTGCCAGCTCCGCCATTTTCAATATCTCTGGCATGAGCTTTGGCGCCATATCCAAACCGGCCATTCGTGCGTTGGCGGCAGGCGCCAAAGAAGCGGGCATTTGGATGAATACCGGTGAAGGTGGGTTGTCCCCTTACCACCTGGAAGCGGGCTGCGACATCGTTTTTCAGATAGGTACCGCCAAGTACGGCGTGCGCGATGACCACGGTCACATCAGCGAGGAGCGACTGCGCGATATCGCCGCCCACCCGCAGGTGCGCATGTTCGAGCTTAAACTCAGCCAGGGCGCCAAACCCGGTAAAGGCGGCATTTTGCCCGGCGGCAAAGTCACCGAAGAAGTATCGAAAATTCGCGGCATTCCGGTTGGACAGGATTCGATCAGCCCCAATGGGCACCCCGATATTCGCAGCGTTGACGAGCTGCTCGATAACCTGATGCGGATACGGCGAATTACGGGAAAACCGGTCGGTTTTAAAATGGTGCTGGGCTTCAGCGAATGGCTGGATGAGCTGGGCGAGGCGGTCCACCGCCGCGGTTTGGAGTACGCGCCGGACTTCATCACCATCGACAGCGCTGACGGCGGCACCGGCGCCGCGCCGCAAAGCCTGATGGATTACGTCGGCCTGCCACTGCGCCGCAGCCTGCCACTGGTGGTCGACAAACTGAATGAATACCACCTGCGAGAGCGCGTTAAGGTGATCGCCTCCGGCAAAATGATCAACCCCGCCGAAGCCGCCTGGGCGCTGTGTGTCGGGGCCGATTTTATTGTCAGCGCGCGCGGCTTTATGTTCGCGCTCGGCTGCATTCAAGCGCTGCAGTGCAACAAAAACACCTGCCCCACCGGCATCACCACGCACAATCCGGAGCTTCAGCGCGGCCTGGTCCCCGAAGACAAAGCCAAGCGAGTGGCCAACTACGCGAAGAACCTGATGCATGAAGTCGGCGTGATTGCCCACTCCTGCGGCGTACGAGAAGCTCGCTCTCTGCAACGCAAACATGTCTACTTGATCGATGAGCGCGGCGTACCGGAGCCGCTCAGCGACCGCTACCCAGATAAAACACCGCGACCGGAGTACCTGATCGCCACCGACAGTGTCCCAGTGCCACGGACAGCCCCCAAGGAAGCCCGCCTGAACGAACCCGCCGAGGAATAGTCTGCTAATGCGCGCTGGCAGCCGTCACAGCGCGCCGTTACACTAGCGCGCAGTCGCAGCACAGCGATCCTTGCTGACCACTCGGAGCCACAACAGGATGAAGCGGATAATTGCCGCGCTGGGCGGGGCACTCGTGCCACTGTCTCTCGCCCCTTTTAATATTTGGCCAATAGGCATCCTGTGCATGGCCATCCTGGCCTGGGCACTGGATGACAGCTCACCCAAGGAAGGATTCTTTCGAGGCTGGTTATTTGGCAGCGGCAGCTTTCTGACGGGTGTCTCCTGGATTTTTGTCGCTATGTACGTGTACGGCGACACCTCCGCGCCCCTGTCAGCGCTGATGACCGCAGCCTTTTGCATCGGCATCGGCCTGATCGCGGGCCTCTTCGGCTACAGCTATTCATGCTGGCTGCGCGACGGTCGCAGCGGCCGTCTGCTCGGTTTTGCCGCCGGCTGGGTGCTGTTTGAGTGGCTGCGCGGCTGGTTTATGACCGGCTTCCCCTGGCTCTATCTGGGCTACGGCCACCTGCACAGCCCGTTGGCCGGCTGGGCCCCGGTGCTGGGCATATACGGTTTGACCTTCTGGGTAGCACTGAGCGGTGCGGCTCTGGCAGCCATTGTCCTGGCACCGCGCGGCCAGCGCGGTCGCTCGGCACTACCGCTACTGGGCTGCGTCGCCCTGCTTGGGCTGGGCGCCTCATTGCAGCGAGTAGAGTGGACACAGCCCGAAGATAAGCCCGCCCTGCGTATTGGGGCCATACAGTCCAACATCACCCAAGACAAAAAGTGGGCCTACAGCCAGTACTGGGCCACGCTGGAACTCTACGACCTCAGCTCCGAAGCGCTGTGGGATGACGTCGATATCGTGGTCTGGCCTGAAGCTGCCATCCCCGCTCTCTATCGCAACGCGGAACCGTTTTTTGACTATGTTCGCGAACGCGCGACGGAAAACAACACCGCACTCATTACCGGCGTGCCCACCAAGTTTGACGACGACATGTACAACTCGCTGATGGTGATTGCCGGTGGCGAGGGTATTTATCACAAGCAGCGACTGGTGCCCTTTGGTGAGTACGTGCCGCTGGCAAGCTATATTCGCGGCCTGATCGGCTTCTTCGATTTGCCCATGTCCAGCTTCAGTCGCGGCGGCCCGAATCAGGCTCCACTGACCGCAGCAGGCTGGAATTTCGCACCGTCCATCTGCTACGAAATTGTCTACCCCGATCTGATCGCTCGCAGTACCGCCGACGCCGATGTCCTGCTCACCGTGAGTAATGACGCCTGGTTTGGCAATTCCATCGGCCCTGCCCAGCACATGCAGATGGCACAGATGCGCGCGCTGGAAAACGGCCGTGAACTGCTGCGCGTAACCAGCACCGGCATTACCGCCATCGTCGACCACCGTGGCAATATGGTGAAACGTATTCCCTCTTTTACCAAGGACAACCTGATCGGCGAACTGCATGGTCGCGCAGGTCACACGCCTTTCAGCCGCTGGGGATCCACCCCGGTAATTATCGCCTGTGCTCTTCTCGCCGCCATTGCGATCCGTCGCCGCCGCTGATTCCCCGCAAATCGCATGGGCGGCGCGGCGACAAGCTGTTAAAATGCCCGGCTTTCTCAATGAACGTGCAGAGACCGCATCGCCAATGGATCACCACTATACACCCCGCGATATTGAAGCCCGCGTCCAGCAGTACTGGCAGGAGCAGGGCAGCTTCACCGCTGTCGAGGACGAGAGCCGCGAGAAATACTACTGCCTGGCCATGTTCCCCTACCCCAGTGGCAAGCTGCACATGGGGCACGTTCGCAACTACAGCATTGCCGATGTGATCTCCCGTTATCAGCGCATGCTGGGCAAAAATGTTCTGCAGCCCATGGGCTGGGATGCCTTCGGCCTGCCCGCCGAGAACGCGGCGGTGAAAAACAACACCGCGCCCGCCAAGTGGACCGTGGAAAACATCGACTACATGCGCGGCCAACTCCAGCAACTGGGCTTTGCCTACGACTGGAACCGCGAACTGGCCACCTGCAAGCCCGACTACTACCGTTGGGAACAGTGGTTCTTCACCCGCCTCTACGAAAAAGGCCTGGTCTATAAAAAGACCTCGGCGGTGAACTGGTGCCCCCACGACGAAACCGTGCTGGCCAACGAGCAAGTCATCGACGGCTGCTGCTGGCGCTGCGACACCCAGGTGGAACGGCGGGAAATCCCCCAGTGGTTTATCAAAATCACCGACTACGCCGACCAACTGCTGGCCGACCTCGATCAGCTCGACGGCTGGCCCGAGCAGGTGCGTACCATGCAGCGCAACTGGATCGGTCGCTCACAGGGCGTGCAAATGCGCTTCGACCTGGCCGACGGCGTGGCAGGCATCGACCACTTTGAGGTCTACACCACCCGCCCCGACACCCTGATGGGCGTCAGCTACGTCAGTCTGGCTGCGGAGCACCCGATCAGCCTGGCGCTGGCCGAGAACAACCCCGAGCTGGCGGCGTTTATCGACGACTGCCGCCACAGCTCTGTGGCCGAGGCCGATATGGCCACCATGGAGAAAAAGGGCATGGCCACCGGCATCACTGCCCTGCACCCGATTACCGGCGAGCCCGTGCCGGTGTGGATTGCCAACTATGTGCTGATGGATTACGGCACCGGCGCGGTGATGGCCGTGCCTGCCCACGACCAGCGCGACTTTGAATTTGCCCAGAAATACCAGTTGCCAATTCAGCAGGTGATCGAATCTGGCGACGTGGATGTGAACGCGGAAGCCTTTACCGAGAAAGGCCCGCTGATCAATTCCGGCGAGTTCGACGGCCTCGATTTTGACGCGGCTTTCGACGCCATCGCCGCCAAGCTGGAAGGCCTCAACAAGGGCCGCGTCACCACCAATTACCGCCTGCGCGACTGGGGGGTTTCCCGCCAGCGCTACTGGGGCGCGCCGATTCCGGTGTTCAACCTGCCCGACGGTGGCGAGATTGCCGTGCCCGCCGACAAGCTGCCGATTCTGTTACCCGAAGATGTGGAAATGGACGGCGTGCAGTCGCCGATCAAGGCCGATCCCGAGTGGCGCAAAGACAGCCTCAACGGCGAGGCGGTAGAGCGCGAGACCGACACCTTCGATACCTTTATGGAGTCGAGCTGGTACTACGCCCGCTTCACCTGCCCAGACTACGAAGACGGCATGCTGGACCCCGCGCGAGCCAACTACTGGCTGCCGGTGGATCAATATGTCGGCGGCATTGAGCACGCCATTCTTCACCTGCTGTACGCGCGTTTCTTCCACAAGCTGATGCGCGACGAAGGGCTGGTGAACAGTGACGAACCCTTTGAGCGCCTGCTCTGTCAGGGCATGGTGCTGAAAGACGGCGCGAAAATGTCAAAGTCCAAAGGCAACACCGTGGACCCGCAGGCCCTGATCGAGCAGTACGGCGCCGATACCGTGCGCCTGTTTATCATGTTTGCGGCGCCGCCGGAACAGAGCCTGGAGTGGTCGGACAGTGCCGTGGAAGGCGCCAACCGCTTCCTGCGCCGCCTGTGGAAACTGACCGCCAGCCATCTGGAAGCGGGCGCCGCTCCGGCACTGAACAGCAGCGCCCTGACCGGAGAGCAAAAGGCCCTGCGTCGCAAGACCCACGAAACCATCGCCAAGGTCAGCGATGACTACGGTCGCCGCCAGACCTTCAATACCGCCATTGCCGCGGTGATGGAACTGGTCAACGAGCTGTCGCGCTTCGAACGCCAGAGCGAACAATGTCTGGCTGTAGAGCGCGAAGCCCTGGAGGCCGCCGTCGCCCTGCTGGCGCCGATTGTGCCGCATATCAGCCACGAGCTGTGGCAGCAGCTCGGCTACAGCGATGCCATCATCGATGCGCCGTGGCCACAGGTGGATGACAGCGCGCTGGTGCGCGACAGTATCGAGATGGTGGTGCAGGTCAACGGCAAGGTGCGCGCCAAAATGGACGTGCCCGCCGACGCCGATGCTGACGCCATCAAAGCGCTGGCCAAATCACAGGAAAATGTGCAACGCTTCCTCGATGGTCTGACCATTCGCAAGGAAATTGTCGTGCCCAAAAAACTGGTGAATATCGTTGCCAACTAAACGCCGTTACATCGCTGCCCTCGCCGCGCTGAGCCTGCTGCTCAGCGCCTGTGGCTTTGCACTGCGTGGCAGCACGGGCATTGCCGACTCGCTGCAGCCGGTAATGATCGAGGGCAACCGCAGCAGCCAGGAATTGCAGCAGGCCCTGCGTCGCCAACTGCAAATCAATCAGGTGAGCGTGACCCGTGAACGCGGCGACGCCAAGCTCATCGCGCAGGTTGAACTGCTTCGCAACGACAAGCGCAGCATTGCCCTGGATCGCGAAGCCCGCGATGCCGAGTACGCCCTGTACGAGCGCGCGCAACTCACGCTGTATAACGCCAAAGGTCAACTGCTGCGCGGCCCCACTATGCTGGAACAACGCCGACTGGTAGTGAACGACCCAGACAACCCCGTGGGCGAAGAAACCGAGTCCAGTATTGTGCGCGCCGAAATGCGCGAGCAACTGAGCATCCGGCTCGCCCAGCAACTGGAATACTGGTCGCGACTGCTGGATCAGGATAGCGTCAATGCGCCTGCGCCCTGAGCAACTTGAGGGGCAACTCGCCAAGGGCTTGCTGCCCGTCTACCTGCTCTCGGGTGACGAACTGCTGATTCAACAGGAATGCGCCGACACCATTCGCCAGCACTGCCGTGACCAGAACATCCTTGAACGCGATGTGCTGGAAGCCGAACGCGGTTTTGACTGGAACGCCCTGCTTGAGGCGGGACAGTCGATGTCGCTGTTCGCCGATCGCAAACTCATCGAATTACGACTTGGCGGCGCCCGCATGGATCAGAAAAGCTCCGCGGCACTGCAACAGTATCTGGAGCAGGCAGACGGCAGCAATATTCTGCTGATTAGTTGCGGCCGTCTCGACAGCCGCAGTATGAGTGCCAAATGGGTCAAAGCCATCGACAAACTCGGCGCAGTGATGCAAATCTGGCCGATAGAGCGTCGTCAGCTTGGCCCGTGGATCGCCCAGCGCCTGCGCGACCGCGGCATGCAGGCCGACCGCGAGGTGGCCGAATTGCTTGCCGACCGCGTTGAAGGCAACCTGCTGGCTGCCGCTCAGGAAATTGAAAAGCTGCATGTGCTGATCGGCGACAAACCGCTGAGTACCGAGGTGGTCGCCGCCGCTGTCGCCAGCAGCGCCCGCTACGACATTTTCAAACTGATCGACGCCGCACTGGCGGGCAATGCCGGTCACGCCCTGCAAATGTACAACGGCCTGGTCGCCGAGGGCAGCGAGGAAATTCCCATGCTGGGCGCGATCAGCCGCGAGCTGCGCAACCTCTACCAGTGTGCGGTAGCAATCGAACAGGGAAACGGCATTGAACGGGTGCTCGACAACGCCCGGGTATGGGACAAGCGCAAAGGCCTGTACAAACGCTGCTTAAGCCAGCACAGCGCCGACTCGCTGGGACAGCTGCTGCAACTGGCCGGGCGGCTGGATGCCGCACAGAAAGGTCAGAGTGATGAATCGCCGCGCCTGTTGTTCACCGAAATCATTGCCGGCCTGGCGGCCACGCCCATTATCGCCTGAAGCGGCCCGCTTTCACGGGCGATACAGAAAATCGAAATGCGTCCTCACGCCCGCCATTGGATGGCGGGCGGTCAGTGATTCGCTAAGAAGAAGCAACTTAGTGATCGGGCCGGTCAGAGAGTACTTCGAGGGTTTCCGCGTGCACCTTCAGCTCGCGCTCCTCGCTGCCTTTGTAGGCCTCAACTTCCCAAACACCATTGTCCATCGACACTTCCGAAAGCGTGTAGCCCTTCGCTTCTATCGCTTTGGCGACCTCGGAAAGCGGTTTGGCATTCTTCGGAGGCAGATCCGCACTGGCCCAAGACGCTGCCAACACGGTCACCACGGCGGCAATACTCACCTTCATTGCTTTCACTGTATGCATAGTTCCTCCTCGCCACCCTATGAGTGCGTCACTATGGGCGGCAACTGTGAATGGTAAGGCTATGACGATTTCCTTGTGGCGAAGTTTCCCTGACCTCGACCAAAGTCTAAAACGAAAAAAGCGAGCCTGAAGGCTCGCTTTCCCTGGCAACGATCAAACAGTTGCATCCTTGCTGGCATCCCTGCCATTTGCAGTCCTTGCTGGCGGCGCCTCCCTACCTGGCCACCACATCATCATTCAGGCGGCTCAGGGGCTGCGATAGACTTGATTGGGAAGCTCCATAAGCTTCACGGTGCCCTCGGCCGTGCCATCGCTGATATAGGCATGGAGCTTGGGAGTGGGCGAATTGTCGTAGGCGGAGAACAGCAGCTTGCCCGCTACCTCGCCGCTTACCAGTGCCACGTCTGCATAGCGTGTCAGCAAGGAGCGCGGCGATGAGGAGATAGTATCGCCACTGGTCAGGTCGTTGGTTTCCAGCGCAAACACAGTACCCTCTGGCGTACCGTCAGTTTTCCACAGCTCATCACCCGCAGGCTGGCCGGCGATAATCGTCTCGGCTACAAAGTAAATGGTGCCGTCCACTTCGGTGAACAACTCGCCAAACTGCGTCCGGGATTTCACGCCAACATAGGTCGTCATGGTGTCGCCCGGGTGCATATTCTTGAAGCTGAACTCACCGTCCTCCAGCGTGGTGCGATACACATTGTTGCTGGTCACTATGAACAAACCCAGCGAAGTGGAGTAAAAATTCGAGGTAAACAGCTCCTCGGGGAAGTCACCACTCTCATGCAGTGTGGTGCCGTCATAGGCATAGACATGGCGGGTGAAGTTAGCGGCATTGATCCTGCGGTCAGCATAGAAGTACAGCGTATCGCCCACCACCGTTAAATTCTGAACGAAGGTCACATCCTCACCCAGCTCGCGGCGCACATCACTGCCGTCTTCCGCCACGCTGTACAGTAGCAACGAGCTTTGGTTGTTGGGGTCATTGTTGGCCAAAAAGAACAGCCGCCCGGCAAAGCTGGTCAGGCTATGCGGCTGAATATTCGTGGGGTAGTAATCGCCGTCTGCCAGCACATAGGGCGTATTTGCTGGCGCTTCAGCGCGCTGCACCGCCAGCGATTCGGTCGGTTGCTTTACGGCCACACCACCAACCGGCTCACCTTCAACAAACACCAGCTGCGTACCTTCCTGGCTGCCATCGCTCACATACAGCGCAGGAACATTACGGCTATCTGATGTTACCCCTCGGCCAAGGATAAAGATTGAGTTGCCGACCGTTTGCATGCCTTGAATGTTTATTGAGGCCACGCCACCCACATCAATCTCTGTCAGCGTTTCCGCGTCGAGATCGTAAACAAAAAACTCCCGAGCGGAGCCCGTTGTACCCGCGCTGAACGCCAGCTTGCCATCCATCCACTGCAAATCCAGCGGACCGCTACTGCCTTCGATATCCACCAGCACTGATGTGCCGGCCTCGGTGCCGTCACTGACCCGCAGCTCACGCCCCTCGTTGGGGGATTGGGCACTAAAATAGAACTTTCCATCATCAAAAAGTATCGGGTTTCGGCCGTTAAATTGTTGTATAGCCGGCTGCCCTTCATTGAAGTCCTTCAGCAAGCCCGTGCCCTCAGCGCTGCCATCGGTGGTGTACATATCAAATAAGCTGCGATTAGAGGCGCTAACCACTGGAAAGATCAGGCGCTCCACGCTGCCCGGCGTGCCCTCCGGCACACTGGTCGTGCCGCCACCACCGCCGCTCCCGCCGCCACAGGCGGCCAAAGTCAGTATCGCGGCTGACAATGCCGCCCGTGAAAAACCTTTGTAAGTCATCGCTCGTCCCTACCTCTATACAGTCATTTGCCTGCGCATATTTGTGGGACTAAATTTAATCAGGACAGCAAATTTAAAACTTCACTCTGATGGGCGAAGTCAGGAGAATAGCGAACGCGGTACAACGTGTTATCGAGTTTCTTCGCCACCGAGACCAAGCTCCTACCTCATGACTGCTAACGGCAACAGCGTGCTGCAAAGCCGCATTACTCAGGAACGCCACAATCTTTTTATGGCCGAGGTGGGGTCGCGCATGGTCGTATCCGCGGCGATTGCGCTCGCGGTACTACTGCCGTTCTATCCCGCATTGAGCAAGACCCAAATAGCCCTCTGGTCAGGCTATATCCTGAGTATTTCCACCGTCAGCCTGCTGACAGTGGCGTATTACAACCGGCACCGCCAGCGCGAGAGCCAGCTCACCGTAAAATGGCATGCCATCAATATCGCCATGGCGCTGTTGTGGAGCAGTCTGTGGTGTATGGCACCGTTCCTGTTTTTCACCCAGGCGAATACCGAGCAGATTCTCGTTTTCCTGCTCATCGTCACGCTTGTCAGTTCGACGCCCTCGGTTTCGATGGGGGTGTACCCGGATATTTTTCTCAGTTTTATCGGGCCGGTATTTCTGTCGTTAACGGTGTACCTGAACCACTACCATGGCGAGCAAGCCTGGCTGATCCGATTTATCCCGCTGATAACCCTGGCCTCGCTGAGCCTGTTCAGTCTCTACATCCATAAAGCACAGCTGAACAATATTCGCCTGCGTATTGAGGCCGAGCTGGCCCACCGCGACGCCGAACGGGCCAACCGCAGCAAAAATCGCTTCCTCGCCGCAATCAGTCACGACCTCCGCCAACCCCTGCAGGCTGCGACGCTCTATGCCTCGCTGATTCGCGATCAACACGACGAGGCCAGTCATCAGATCAGCCGCAAACTGCTGTCGGCTCTCCATTCCGGTAGCGAACTGCTTGACCAGTTGCTAATGCTGTCGCACCTGCAAAGCGGCAGCTTTACCGCGCACCCACGCGACTTCTGTCTCGACGACTGCGTGGATAAGTTGATAAACGAGAGCCTGCCCCAGGCCAGAGAGAAAGGACTTCGCTTACACAGTGATATCGAGCCTGGACTCCGGCTCTACGCGGACCCACTGCTGGTTACCCAGATTCTGCGTAACCTCCTGAGCAATGCGATCAAATATACCGAGCGCGGTGAAGTCCGCTTGAATGCCCGGCAACTGAATGGCCAGGTACAACTCTCGGTCACCGATACCGGCATTGGCATTGACCCGCAGCGCCATGACGATGTTTTCGATGAATTTATACAAGTGGATAATGCGCATCGCGCGCTGGAGAATGGCTTGGGGCTGGGCTTATCGATTGTTAAACGTCTTTGCTCGCTGAGCGGAGCATCGCTGGAGCTTTCCTCACAGCTCGGCAGAGGTAGCTGTTTTCGCCTCAGCCTGCCGGCAGGTCGTCCCCTCTCAGCCGACCAGCAGGCTCCCGAACCCGAACTACCCGCGCATTGCACGCTGCGCATCGTGGTGGTGGATGACGATGTCCGTATTACCGAATCGCTCTCAGAAGTACTGGTGGAATGGGGCGCCGATGTCTACGCCTACAACAGACTCAGCGACGCCTTCACGGACCTGTCACGGCGGGACACCATGATTCCCGACGTGATTCTCTGCGACGGGCAACTGGGTGAAGGACATACCGCCCTGCATGTCTTCCAGGCACTTGCCAAACTTTACAGCAAAGATATTCCACGGGTATTGCTGAGCGGCATGAGCGACGCCCGGCAAGCCAGCCTTATCGACGCCAATGCCACGCTGTTGAAGCCTATTGATGCCGACACCCTGAAGCGCACCCTTCTTGAGCTATCGGGTCGATAAGCGATCTGTCTGGCCTCAAATCAGGCCGAGGCCGCGCGCCTTTTCCAAACACGCCGTGCGGTTGGGTACGTCCAGCTTGTCGAACAGCAGTCGCATATGCGTTTTAACGGTATTCAGGCTGATATCCAGTGAGCGCGCAATTTCCTTGTTGCTCTGCCCCTGCTGGAGCAGCGCCAGGATGGCCGCCTGCTGACGGCTCAGCTTAAGCGGCAAAGGCGCAGCCTGCTCGGCCAGCAGGCGATAAGAATCGGAAAAAAATGGCTGGCCGGCCATCACCCCCGACACCGCTGCCACAAAGGTTTCCACTGCCTCCCCCTTGTCGACAAAGCCGTCGATATCCAGATACTGCGCCTTCTCTACGGTAGCGGCATCCAAGGCACCGGAGCAGAGAATTACACGCAGCCGTTTCAGCGCGCTGCCGAGAATACGCAGCAGTGACAGCCCATCCAGTTCCGGCATCGCCACATCCACTATCAGCAGTTCTGCGGAGGCCAGCGCATCGCCAGCGGCCAGCAGCTGCTGAGGGGCACCGTACTGCGTCACCTTGCAGCCCGGAATCCGCGCCGCCAGTGTCAGCGCCAGCGCGTCGGCAAACAGCAGATGGTCATCGACGATTACAATGTTCAAGCTTGAAGGTATTCAGTATTTAAAGTCATGCCATATTTTATCCTAAAACGCCGCAAACACCTCAGCGTTGCCGTCATAAAGCGTCGATAACATTCCCGCACCACTCAGCGAAGGCGTCATGAAAAAGCACAATATTGGTGCAGCACTTGCCGTTCTATGCTGAAATACGCGCTTATTTCTGCGGATCGTCCTCTCCGCAGACCGACCTTATGTAAGCAAAGGATACGCAATGACTACCCGGCTGGACGACAAGCTCAACCTTATCTATCAAGACGTATTGCACCGCAACCCCGGCGAAACCGAATTCCACCAGGCGGTATTGGAAGTCCTGGAAACCCTCGGGCCAGTGGTGGGTAAATACCCCGAGTTTGCCGACAAGAAAATTATCCAGCGTATTTGCGAGCCGGAGCGTCAGATCATCTTTCGCGTTCCCTGGCAGGACGACAATGGCGAGATTCATATCAACCGCGCATTCCGGGTTGAGTTCAACAGCGCTTTGGGCCCCTACAAAGGCGGTATGCGTTTCCACCCCTCAGTGTACCTGGGTATCGTCAAATTTCTCGGCTTTGAGCAGATTTTCAAGAACGCCTTGACCGGCCTGCCCATCGGCGGCGGCAAAGGCGGCAGCGACTTTAATCCCAAAGGCCGCTCCGACGACGAAATCATGCGTTTCTGTCAAAGCCTGATGACCGAGCTGTATCGCCACATTGGCGAGAACACCGATGTGCCCGCCGGAGACATCGGCGTGGGCAGTCGGGAAATCGGTTACCTGTTCGGCCAATACAAACGCATTACCAACCGTTACGAGTCGGGCGTACTCACCGGCAAAGGCCTGGGTTGGGGAGGCAGTCGCGCCCGGACCGAAGCCACGGGCTACGGTGTCGTCTTCTTCACCGAAGAGGTCCTGAAGACCCGCAACGACAGTCTGGATGGTAAAACCCTGGTGGTATCCGGCTCTGGCAATGTGGCGACATACGCGATTGAAAAAGCCCATGAAAAAGGGGCCAAGGTCATCGCCTGCTCAGACTCTGGCGGTATCATTATCCACGAGCGCGGCATTGATCTTGAAATATTGAAGCAGATTAAACAGAAAGAGCGCCGCCGTATCAGCGCTTATACCGAATACCACAAAGACGCCCGTTACGTGGAAAACGGCGATATCTGGAGCATCCCCTGCGACATCGCCATGCCTTGTGCGACACAGAATGAGCTGAACGGCAAAGACGCCAAGACACTGATCGAAAACGGCTGTATGGCGGTGATTGAAGGCGCCAATATGCCCTCAACACCGGAAGCGATTCAGCTACTGCAGGAGGCCAATCTGATTTATGCGCCCGGCAAAGCAGCGAATGCCGGTGGCGTGGCGACCTCCGGGCTGGAAATGCAGCAGAATGCCATTCGCGACTCATGGAGCTTCGACTACACCGAGCGACGCCTTGAAGAGATTATGGTTGATATCCATCGCAACTGTTATGAAACCGCCGCCGAGTTCGGCTGCGAACATAACTATATGCTGGGCGCCAATATCGCCGGTTTCCTGCGCGTTGCCGATGCGATGACCGCATTGGGCGTGATCTAAGCCACGGCAAGAAGGGGCTCGCTGGCGCAGGGGAAGTCGCGCGCAACGAGCCCCAAGACACTAGAACGGCAGTACCGCCTGTAAGGCAGGATCACTGTTCAATAGCACATCTGTCAGCGACAGACTGCCCGCCCCCGCCAGAGGGATTCCAGCCCCCAGTTTGTGGTTGGACAGTACAATTTCTAACAGGCCATCGGCGATCAGCAACGCGCCCTCAACATCTCTTACCACCGGCAAACCACGGCCATCCAGCACCGGCAAACTCTCCAGTACAGGCACGCCGTCAAGCAGCGAACGGCCACCGTTGGCGAACAACAGCGACCCGCTGAGCTGATTGACGGTGCCCACGGGGTCACCCAGCACACCGCCAATCAAGGGGAGTGACGACAGCAGCCCATCTCCACCGATGCCCAGCGCGCCGAGCACGGGCAGTTCGGCCGAAGCGATACTGGCGTTCAGTATAAACACACTGGCAATGGCGGTTTTCGTCAGGCGCGTTATTGTCATTATTGTCTCCTTCTTCATGAATCGCTGCCCGCCTTTACCGGCGGACATCATTGGGATAAAAAATCCGGGAAAGCTGTCAGCGCAGATTCCCGGCAATTGGCCCCGGAGTGGAACGGGCAACGTTGTTAACGCTGAGACCAAACGCTCGACGTCAAAATCACTTTTCGTAGAGAACAAACTACGCCGATAATTTGTCGATAATCCGCCACAAAGCATTCAAATACGGTCATCGTTACACTCTGTTCGGCTTGGCAGCCACCGGGTGATGCGGCCTCAGCGGACGTCGACTGAAGATATCAATGACGACATTTCCGTTTGCTCTCATCACCGCTTCGATGCGTCTAAACAAGGCGTGGTAGCGATAAAACGGCACCCGAGGAAAAGCATGATGAATGGAGTGCAAGTTCTGCCCCAGCCAAAACCATTCCACCGGCTTGGCCCAAAGAGGAAACACCATGCTATTGGTATTGCGATAACGAGCCGAGTCTTCGTATGGCAGATGAGGACGATAGGCAAACCAGTAAGTCGTAAACGCCAGCCCCAGAAAGTACCCCACCTGTATGATCGCCATAATCTTGGGAGCGAGTACAAAAAGTGCCACACGCCAGGCAAGTGCCACGCTGAGCTCCGCGAGAAAAATGAGTCGGGTATTCCGCGACGACGCAGAGACTCCTCCTTTGACGGCATACGTCATTTGCATCCACCAAAAGCGCAGCACCGCCTGCGCCGACGCGAACAGACTGCGCCCCATGTCTTTCAGCATAAAATCCGGATCTTTACCGGGCACATTGGTATGACGGTGATGCGCCAGATGTTCTTCCCGGTGCGATGCGTAAGGAATAAGGACGATCTGAGCCGCAAGATAGCCGCAAGCATCATTCAAGTAACTCAGTGATCGGTGTCGACCATTGATATTCCCGTGCACGGCTTCGTGCAGCGGGGTATAGGACATGTAGGTAATGGCCGCGACAGCAAATACCGCGATTGATAGCGGCATCTCGCCGTTAAAAGCGAGGTAATACGTCATCGCGTAACTGGCAAACAGTCCCGCGGTCATCAATAGTGTGGGCAGCGCAAAGTGCCCCATATACCGCAGCGCCTGTTGAGTGGCCTGCCGGTTCATGTTCTCCAAATCGTGCGTCATATTGCCTCCCGTGACACTCGAAGGCGACGTGCTCATCAGCGCTCAGCACCGCCCCTTATTCAACAACAATAACGGGCGGACAACATCATTGACCGACAAAAAATATTCATATCAAGACAGCAGACAAGCCACTCCTACCCGCAAGGCAGAGCTAAGCAGAGCAGTGAGAACCGCGTCGCAGCACGGCAATTTCTTACCCTGCCAGCCCGGGAAAAAACACCGAAAATTACATAAGCCACTGTTTATTAGAAATATTTCAAAAAGTAGACAAATTTATAAAGCCGACGTACTATTCATTTTAAGCCAACGCCCGGTCGTTTCAGACTGGCGGCCATATAACAATTACTCTTGGCCATGCAACATGAATAGTGACTCCAGCAAGCTTATTGCTCTCAATACTCGCGCGTATCCTATTGCCCTGCTGGACCTGGCAGAGAAATTCTACGAGCGCCGAAAATTCAATGTTGAAAGCCTCTACACCCGCTGCCAGATCGACCCGTCGCAAATAGCTCGACAACAGAACAGCATTACCGACTGGCAATTCCGCGAACTCGTCGCGGCCTGCACGGATATAGCCCTTCCGGGAACGCCCTTGTCCGTTCAGCTGGCAGACTGTATTCCGATTACCATCCCGGGAGGGATGTTCGGGCTGGCATCCTTCACGGCAAAAGACGTCCGGCAGGCTCTCGGCTTGATGATCGATTTTTCTCACACTGTGATGCCCGCCTACAAATTTGAGCGCATCAGCGTCGGGAAACAGTGGCATATTCTGCTGCACCCCGCCGTGGATATGGGCGCAGTGCAGGCCCATATTGACGAGTCCGTCTGTGGATATTTTCTCAACTTCCGTCACTTCGCCAGATTGAGCGAGCCCGCCATACAGGTCCATCTGCGCCACGAACCGCTTGGCGATATCGGCGCCTACGAGGAGCACTTCAAGGCGAAGTTCTTCTTCTCACAAAAGAGCTGCAAGCTCATCTTCGACCATCACCACCTTCAAGAACCACTGCTCACCCACAACAAGGCCACGTTTGACGAGGTCTATCTGAAACTGCAGGACAGCGATCCCAGCATCGCGCATTCGTCGGTGGTCGCAAAAGTGAAGAAGATGCTGCAGTCGCGACTTTCTCAAGGCCAGAGTACGAGCATCTGTCAGGCCGCCGACATGCTCAATATTTCCGAACGCACATTGGCTCGCCGACTGCAGCGCGAAGGCGCCTCCTTCGTGGAGCTGAAACAGCAGGCATCGATGGACTACGCCAAATTGCTGCTCGAAAGTACCGAGCAGCCCGTCAGTAAAATCGCCCGCACCTGCGGCTACAACAGCGACTCCAATTTTTCGCGGGCATTTAAGAGCTCTACCGGTCAAACCCCAAAACAGTTTCGGGGACGCTCCATCGCCAGCTGAGCAACACGCGACGAACGTCCTGTAATGAACAGTTTTCGTCCGCAAATAACAGCCCCACCTTGTCTACACTGCACGCTCAGAATTTTTTATAAAAAGGCGGCGCGTAGCAGCTGCCCACCCCATTCAGAACGGCAGTTATGACAACATTTGATTACGACTACATTGTGATTGGCTCAGGTTTTGGCGGCAGCGTCAGCGCCTGTCGACTCAGCGAAAAAGGCTATCGGGTGCTGGTCGTTGAGCAGGGACGGCGCTGGACACCGGAGAACCTGCCGCCGAGCAACTGGCGCATTGCTCGCTACCTGTGGAAACCCCTGCTCGGCCTGCGCGGCTTTCTCAGCATGCGCCTGTTCCGTCACGCCTTGATTCTACATGGCAATGCGGTAGGCGGCGGCTCCATCACCTACGCGCAGACCTTGCTGGTTCCCCCCGACTCGGTCTGGCGGGATGGTAACTGGGCGGGGCTGGAAGACTGGCAGCGCGTCATGCCACAGCACTACACCACTGCCAAAAAAATGCTGGGCGTCACTCAAAACCAACGGCCTGCGGCTGCCGACAGCACGTTACGCGATATGGCTGTCGCCACGGGCGTGGGGGACAGTTTCTACTACACCGACGTCGGCGTCTTCTTTGGCAACGACGCCGACACCCCCGGCAGTGACTACCCCGACCCCTACTTCGACGGCAAAGGCCCCCGCCGAAACTCCTGCATTGCCTGTGGCGGCTGCATGGTCGGTTGCCGCTATAACGCCAAAAACACGCTGGACAAAAACTATCTGTATTTCGCCGAGCAACAGGGCGCCAAGGTGCTGGCAGAGACTCGCGTGGTCGATGTCCGCCCCGCGGGCAACAGCACTGATGGCAGCGATGGCTACACGGTCAGCACCGTCGACGCCTTTGCTCGTCTGGGCGGTACAAGGCGAAATTTCACGGCGAAATCTGTCGTGTTCGCCGCATCGTCACTGGGCACCCAAGGCCTGCTGTTTCAGCTAAAAGACCAGGGCTCACTGCCAAACATTTCCGACGACCTGGGTAATCGCGTGCGCACCAACTCCGAGTCTATCCTCGGCGTACGCTACCCCGGCGCCGAGCAGGATCTGTCCAAGGGCATTGCCATCGGCTCAGGCATTCATATCGACGCTCACACCCACATTGAAGCCGTACGCTACCCCGATGGCTCGAACCTGCTGAGCAGCCTGTTCACCGTCCTGACCGGCGGCCAGCCGGGAGTGACCCGCATCGCCTACTGGCTGCTGGCAATTTTGCGACTGCTGATTACCCGACCCGTTTCGGGCCTGAGGAGCCTGCTGCCCTGGCGGTTTTCCCGCGAGACGGTGATTCTGCTGGTCATGCAGACCCTGGACGGCCACATCAATATGCGCTGGAAGCGCCGCTGGTACTGGCCGTTCTCCAAGCAGTTGTGCAGTGAAGGCGACCCCATTCCCACGTTTATCCCAGAGGCCAATCGCTTTGCGCAGAAAGCCGCCGAGGCCACGGGTGGCATCGCGCTGAGTTCGCTGTCGGAAATCGCCTTCAATGTCCCCACCACAGCTCACTGCATGGGCGGCTGCGCCATGGCAGACAACCCTGAGCACGGCGTTATCGACGCTCAAAACCGGGTCTTCAATTATCAGAATCTGTATGTGGTCGATGGCTCAATGCTGTCGGCCAATCTGGGGGTCAATCCCAGTCTGACGATTACTGCGCTGGCCGAGCGGGCAATGAGTTATATTCCGCCGAAGACCGTCTCAGCTGACGCTGGAGAAACGGTGGATGATCACCACGCCTGACAGAATCAGCGCGATACCAAGTAAAGCGGGCAGATCGAGTCGCTGCCCGTACATCAGATAAGCGACCAGTGCGATCAGCACGATGCCCAGCCCCGACCAAACGGCGTAAACCACACCAAGGGGAATGGACTTCAGGGTGAGTGAGAGCAGATAAAACGACAGGCCGTAGCCAAGTACCACCAACGCCGACGGCCAGAACCGTGAAAAACCCTCACTGGCCTTCAGCGCGGAAGTGGCCACCACCTCCGCCGCAATCGCCAGACCCAAGTAAGCCCAAGGACCCATGGCCGCGCTCCCCTATGTGTCAACGGTTACCGGTGATACTCACCGGCCCGCTCTGGCTGGTAGGTAACTTCTTTAATCCGCACCCGCAGCTCACCACTGCCAGGCTTCGGCCAAGCGATGCTGTCACCCTGAGACAGCCCCAGCAAGGCACTGCCTACCGGCGCAAGAATAGAGATGGTCTTGCCGCTGTCATCCACATCCTTGGGGTACACCAGGGTCAGGCAGAAAGACTCGGATGACGATTCCACTTCAAAGTGCACGGTGGAGTTCATCGTGACCACCGTCGGCGGCACGTCTTTCGGTTCGACAATCTCCGCCCTCGCCAACTCCGCCTCCAGGGCATCGCGGCCGGGAAATGCCCCGTCGGGCAATGAGTCAATCAAGGTCTCCAGACGATCGGCGTCCAGAGAAGAAATAGTAATACTCGGGTTTTCGTTCATGCCTTTCTCTCGCAAAAAAGCCGGACCACAGGGGCCCGGCTAACAAACTACATCTTACTCTTCTTGCGGAGGGATTGAAGCCCGCTCGCACAATTTCAGTGCAAGCGGCAAAGAGGCGCCCAAAGGTCGTTTATATCGACCGCGCATCGCGCTCAGCCGAAGCGGAAACAACGCAATTGCGCCCGCGATATTTGGCTTCGTAGAGCAGGCGATCAACCGTTTTATAGGCGTCATTGACGGTGTGCCCAGGAGGAAACTCCGCAACGCCGAAGCTGGCGGTGCACTGCCAGCCCGGTGCAACGGCGTCGAGATCGACCAGCTCAATGTCCCGGCGCAGCCGCTCAGCAACGCCGACCGCCGCCGCCTCATCGGTATTTGGCAAAAACAGCATGAACTCCTCGCCACCGTATCGGGCCGACACATCGCCCAGTCGCGTGCTGTGTTGAATGCGCTCGGCCAGCAGGACCAGCAACTGATCGCCAACGGAGTGGCCATAGCGGTCGTTGACCTGCTTGAAGTGATCGAGATCGATAAGAATCAGACTAAAACCCGGCTGGCGGCGCATGTGCCGCCCGACCTTCTCGCGGAACCCGGTGCGATTACTGAGGCCGGTCAAACCATCGTGCCAGCCAAGCAGACGCATTTTTTCCAGAGCGCGGCTGCCCGCCACCAGAATCAGCAACAACGCGAAAACCACCAGAAACACATTCAAACTGACCTGCGTCAGCAGCCAGTAAAACGTGCCGTCGTAGCCAAAACTGTCTTCGTGGGTCGTCGGCGCCCAGATTGACCGCAACAGGCCGGCAACAATGAAGGTGCCGGTCAAAACAAACATCAACGTGTCGAGCGCGGAGCGACGAAAATGTTGGCGAATCTGCCACAGACCGAGGGCAAAGATGATGGCAATAAAGCCGTTCAACACATAGATCCGGACAATTCGGTCCGACAGAACATCGGTGAAATAGATTCTGAGCACCAGTGCCAGCACCGTCAGCGCCGCGACAGGTAACCACTTTGGCTTCGCGCCGCCGTAACGCACCAGACCGTTATAAAACAGCAACACCGCGCCGAAGTACAGCAGCGTGGCCAGCAGGACATTCAGCACTTCGTCACTGGGCCAAAGCAGTGTCTGCAATGTCATCCCCAGGCCGTAACTGATGTAGGCAAGCCCGAAATAGACAAAGCTCGAAAACTGCTTAAACCCCGCCCACACCGCCACGAACACAATGCCCATCACAAAGGCAAGCGCGGGGTGAGTCATAGCCAGCAGTGTTTCAGAATTCATCATGAAAAGGTGGACAGCTTCCTAGCAGAGAACCATATGGCAGCGAGAGTTAGCGATTATACCCATCACACCTGTTTTTCTCTCCCTTAATAGCGAACAAACTTAACACTTCCTTGATACGCATTCGTATTTTTCAAACGGACTGGAAATCCGGTTTTTAAGTATAAAAACAAACCGTAAAAACCATATATTTCAATGCCTTAAAAACAAAAAATGGCTTCGATAGTATTCGCCAATGTTGTCTATAGAACTTTCCAATGCGTATTTTCCCGAAGCCTTGACTAGACTTCTTCTCGCGAACACAAAAAACAACTTTTGAGGAGACTGACGATGGCGATATCTGCACGTCCAATGCTGTCCGCGATGGCATTGGCGATATCACTGACCCTGCCTTTCCAGGCCGCCCAAGCGAGCATGGACGGAAACAAAAACCACAATTGGTGGCCGGAAAAACTCAATCTCCAGCCGCTGCGCCAACACGCTGAAGAATCCAATCCTCTGGCCCCGGACTTCGACTACGCCGACGCCTTTCAGGCACTGGACCTGAACGCCGTTAAAAAAGATATCGAAGCACTGATGACCAGCTCTCAGGACTGGTGGCCCGCCGACTACGGCCACTACGGCCCCTTCTTTATCCGCATGGCCTGGCACAGTGCCGGCACCTACCGGGTTCAGGATGGCCGTGGCGGTGCGGGCGGCGGTCAGCAACGCTTTGAGCCGCTAAACAGTTGGCCGGATAACGTCAGCCTCGACAAAGCCCGGCGCCTGCTGTGGCCCGTCAAACAGAAATACGGCAAGAGCCTGTCCTGGGCAGATTTGATGGTGCTGACCGGCAATGTGGCACTGGAATCCATGGGCTTCAAAACCTTCGGTTTCGCGGGCGGTCGCGAGGACGAATGGGAGCCCGATATGACCTACTGGGGCCCCGAGAAAGAGTGGCTGGGCGACGAGCGCTACCACGGCGACCGCAAGCTGGAAAACCCGCTGGCCGCCGTGCAGATGGGTCTGATCTACGTCAACCCGGAAGGCCCGAACGGCAACCCCGACCCGCTGCTTGCCGCCAAGGACATTCGCGATACCTTTGGCCGCATGGCGATGAATGACGAGGAAACCGTCGCGCTGATCGCCGGTGGCCACACTTTCGGTAAGGCCCACGGTGCGCACAAGCCGGAAGAATGTCTGGAGGCCGAGCCCGCTGCCGCCCCCGTTGAACAGCAAGGCCTGGGCTGGAAGAACAACTGTGGCAAGGGCAATGCCGAAGACACCATTACCAGTGGTCTGGAAGGCGCTTGGTCTGCCAACCCCACCGCCTGGACCAGCCAGTACCTCGACAATCTGTTTGCCTTTGAATGGGTGAAAACCAAGAGCCCCGCAGGCGCGGTGCAGTGGGTACCGAAAAACGCCGATCAGGTGAAAATCGTGCCCGATGCCCATGTGGAAGGTAAGCGTCACGCGCCGATCATGTTCACCACCGACCTGTCGCTGAAAGAAGACCCGGCCTACCGCAAGATTGCCAAGCGCTTCCATGAAAATCCGGAAGAGTATCAACTGGCCTTTGCCAAAGCCTGGTTCAAACTCACCCACCGTGATATGGGCCCGCGCACACGTTACCTTGGTGACTTGGTGCCAGAGGAAACCCTGATCTGGCAAGATCCGGTTCCCGCTGTTGAGCACAAACTCATTGGTAACCGGGATATTAAAAAGCTGAAAGCGGCCATTCTTGACACCGGCCTGACCGTCCCCGAGCTGGTTCGCACAGCCTGGGCATCGGGGTCGACGTTCCGTGGCACGGATATGCGCGGTGGCGCCAATGGTGCGCGTCTGCAACTGGCACCACAGAAAGACTGGGCCGCCAACAACCCGGCTGAAGTCGCCAAAGTCATTGCCGAGTTGAAGAACGTCCAGAAGGACTTCAACGATGGCAAGTGGGGAGACACCCGCGTATCACTGGCCGACATGATTGTTCTCGGCGGTGCTGCCGCTATTGAGAAGGCGGCCAGCGATGCAGGCGTAGAGGTCACGGTGCCATTCAAACCGGGCCGCGCCGACGCCACGCAAGCGCAGACGGATGTGAGCTCCTTCGCGGTACTTGAGCCCAAGGCCGATGGTTTCCGGAACTACTTTACCGGCAGCGCCCGCCTGTCACCGGCTGAAGCGCTGGTCGATCGCGCGGACATGCTGACACTGACCGTGCCGGAGATGACGGTTCTGGTCGGCGGCTTGCGCGCGCTGGATGCCAATACCGGAGGCGTGAAGCACGGTGTCTTCACCGACCGCCCGGGGACGCTGAGCAACGACTTCTTCGTCAACCTGCTGGACATGTCCACTCAGTGGTCCAAGTCCTCATCGCAGGGCTTGTATGAGGGTCGCGATCGCAGCAGCGGCAAGCTGAAATGGACAGCCACTCCCGTCGATCTGGTCTTTGGTTCTAACTCTGAACTGCGTGCGGTGGCGGAGGTTTACGCCGCTAACGACGCCAAGCAGAAGTTTGCCAACGACTTCGTCAGCGCCTGGAGCAAAGTCATGACGCTGGATCGCTTCGATTTGAAATAGTCTGACAACGGCATGATCAGCCCCGCCGCAGTTCGCGCGCGGGGCTTTTTTATGCGCGGAAATTACCCTTCAATGCGGTGCAGTGCACACACCTTGTTACCCGAGGGATCGCGCAGATACGCCAGATACATTTGCCCCAAACCGCCTTCACGCACACCCGGTGCATCTTCGCAGGACGTGCCACCGTTGGCGACGCCTGCGGCGTGCCAAGCATCAGCCTGTTCCGGGCTGCTGGCGGCGAAGCCAACCGTGCTGCCATTACCGTGGCAGGCCGCTTCGCCATTGATCGGTGAGGTAATCGCGAACACACCGGTGGCAGTAAAGTAGAAACAGCGGCCACGGTCGTCCATCACGCCGGGCTCGTAACCCAGTGCCCCAAGAATCGCATCGTAAAACCGCTTCGACTCGGCAACATCGTTCGCGCCGACCATAACGTGACTAAACATATCCGTTCCTTATTGTTGAGCAAAACAGCCCGCACTATAACGCGTTATTTCCGGCAGGGGGATAAGAAAACGGGCGAGTCAGTCATGACCCGCCCGCTGCGTTTACCGCTTGCCCGGAGACGCAATCAGGGCTGCTGCCAGCCCGGCGTCCAGGTATCGGAAAATGCCGGGCTTGCCCAGCCGGCAGGGAAAGCCGCCGGTGTCATCTGCTCGCCACCGGTAATCACATCGCCCTTATCGTCCTGATACGTCAGCCAGGGGATCGTTGGCTGCCATTCCAGCGGACGTTTGCTCCAGTCGCACACCCCCGTGGCAAAGGTCTGCTCCAACGCCTGCCAGTCGGCCTCCTGCCACAGCAAATTGCCCAAGCCGTAGTCGTCATTGCGATTGAAGGGGCGAAGCTGGCACTGCACCTGATCGCCATGCTTATCGGCACCCGCCACGGTCCGCGGCGTACCGAATACCGTCATCAGCGTTTCCGGACACATGGTACCGGGCACAGCGACACCCTCTACCAAGGCGCACTGGTCTTGGACGCTGTCCGGTTTATTGATCACAATCTTCTGCGCCAGCGGCGTATCGCTGGTATCCTGTTCAATGGCGTCCAGCCAGGACGCCATGGCCAGCAGCGACTGATTCATATAGCTCAGATCGCCCACCAGCGGCGTTATCCCACCCCAGTGCACAAAGTTATCGCGATGACCAAACTCGCGCTCCAGCCGCCAGCGAACCCAGTAGCCATGAACAGCGTCGTGCGCCAGACCGGGGTCCGGGCCGGTCATATTGATAATCGGCACCGTGTCCATATTCACGATGGTGTTCAAAATGCCGGTTCGGTAAGCGTTGGGCAGCGCCGGATAGTCCGGCTTCAGGCGTTCAGCCGTCACGTTCAAACTGGGGTCCAGGCCACCGATATTGGTGTTCAGTGCCAGGAACTTCGCGGGCGAAATAAGGCCTTGCTGCAGGGCAGTCAGGCCATACTGAACACCCTCGTTACCCAGCGGAAATCCCGAAAACGCGTAGCCGAGATCTTTTTCAATCTGGCTCCAGCGGTCGCGGGGGTCCTCTGCGGGAAACTGCTCACGCGGCCCGATCATATTCTGCATAAACGTCAGCACATCGCAGCGCACACCGCTGGGGTTCGTATCCTGATCAAAGCGCTCCTCTTCGCTGACCCCGCCGCAACTTGAGGCAGGGTCCACCGCTTCCGCAAACAGCGCGGTGTCAGCCACGGAGGCATTGACCACGCCGGCAAGGTGGCCGTAGATCGCATTCTGCTCCAGCAGCGTGTAAATCGTGCCGTCTCTCGCCACGATCAACTCCGGCAGATTGCTGGGGTCCTGCAGGTTCTCGACATTCAAACCGAAATAGCGCAACAGCATGTGATAGTCAGCAAACTGCGTGGCGGTACTCATCACATCGGGATAGGTACAGGTAGTCAGCAGACCCTGGTACAGGCCGGGATAGGCATTGGCGATCATATTCTGCGTAATGGCGCCGCCGGAACAGCCGGTGCCCACGGTATACCGCAGCTCGCCGTACTGCTCGATAAACCGCTCCTTGGCCATCATCAGCGATTCCGCCTGATAGCTCAGATTACAGTTGTGGCCGAGATTCAGCTGCGCCGTCGACAACACTGACCAACCCAAGCCCAACGCGGTAATGTAGGACTGTTCAATCAACGGGTTACCGGGAATGGTGCCCGCATAGTCATCGGTGCGCGGCGAGCTGGTGTCGCGATCACCGCGGCAGTTGCCACCGTGCGTCACCAGCAGGCGTCGGTTCCACTGCGACTGCGGCTGCACCGGCGTCCAGTCCTCGCCGGGCTTATGCAATGTAAAAATCGTGTACTGGTCGCGCGCCTGGTAGCCGATCTCCTGCCGCACGATAAAGGGCACAGTCTCACCGCCGTCGGTGGTGGTCATCGCCACATCATCTGCCGGGTTTTCGGGATCGTAGGGCTGTAAACCGCTCTGCCCGAAACCGCTCGACTTGTATAGCCAGCGGTACTCCACCGGCTGATTACAGTCTTCATCCAAGGCACTGTCTTGACACTTCCAGGGCTGAAGATGCGGCCCGGTAAACACCGGACCACCAGAGGGGTGATTCACCACCGTCAGGCTGTTGCCAATATTGGTGCTCAGCGTGTTCTCACCCAGGGCCAGGCCGTCAACACGTCCGACAAATCTCAGCGGATTCTGGGGATCGACAGTCAGCACATCACTGACATCATTATTATTGCGCAGCAGCACCAGCTCTTCAGCGGCCTCGGCGTCCTCGACCAGCACCTCAACCAGCACATCGCCTGCTGACACCATATCAGGACGGTTAGACAGCACTGACAGTGCTGCACGGTCATCTGATCCACCCGGGTCAGGATCCGGGTTGCCACCCGAGCCACTGCCGCCAGAGCTACCGCCACCACAGGCGGCCAACAACAATCCAATAGTCAGAATGAGTATCTTATTATTCATGAAGGCTCCCCTCTTAACACCTCACGTTGCCTAGCCTATCGGCTAAACGCGCCACTATGTCACTATATTAGACATCTGTGCAATGTTAAAAACTTGCGCCTTGTTCAGCATAGTTGCTTTACCACAAAACGCAGGGCAGCCAAAAGCGAAGCGTTACAGGAGCAATCCATTCACTGCAAACCATTCACTGCAAAAGGGAGGGATGGGGTAGTAAGGGCTTGTGCAAAAAAAGAGGCGGGGCTGGCACGGCGAGCGGTCGTCGCCAGCCCCTTGGGACTACGCGATGGTCAGGCACTGCTTCCGCAGAAATTCAAGCACGTCGTCGGCATAGCGCTGCGGCTCATCAATCATGGGCCAGTGACCGCTGTCGGGGTAGCTGATCACCTCGGCATCAAAATACCGTTTCTGTCGCTCCGCATACTCGTGGGGAATATACAAATCTCCCTGCCCCCAGATCACCCGGCAGGGAATATTCCTTCCGCTCAACGCCGAGGCTACCAACTCGAACAGTGCGCCAGTGCTGCGGCTGTTTCGATACAGCGTCAGCACCGCGCGCTTGTGTCCCCAGTCGCTGTGTGACGCCATGCGCCGGGTGAACTCCAGCGGCATGGGTTTGGGATTATCGAGATTCAGCGATAGCCGCAGCACCGGATGAATCGTCAATAACTGGAACAGCTCTCCCAGTATGGGGATCTGCCAGATACGGGCATATTTGTGCCAGTGATACGCCTCCAGCACACCGGTATTGGTCAGCACCACACTCTTCACCCGCTCGACATTATCTGCCGCCCAGCGAAGGCCCCAGGGGCCGCCGAAATCGTGCAGCACCAAATGAACGTTCTCGATAGCCAACTCGCTGAGCATCGCGTCGAGATAGCGGGCGTAGCCCTCGACGGTGTAGTCAAACTCGGCGGGATGGTCGGCCTCACCGTAGCCCGGCATGCAGGGTGCTACCGCGCGGGAAAACGCCCCCACCTGCGGCAGCACGCCGTACCAGTCAAAGCGTGAACCGGGGTTGCCGTGTACAAACACCACCGCTTCATCGCTCGTCGTATCGCCGACCTGCGCCACGCGGCAGCGCACACCTTGAATTAACAGGTCATTCAGCTGAATCGTGTTTTCGCCCCGCATAGGGATTTCCTTATGTCATCGGCACCGACGACGCGGACATACGATCCGTCGATAGCTATCAATCAATACCTGACCAATTAAGACTCATCCAATCAAAACACGGCTCATTAATAACGGTAGGTCACTTCCAAACCGTAGGTTCGTGGCATGCCCTGCTGAAAATAATCAAAGCCAAAGCCCGCCTGCAAATTGATCGCGTAACTGTCGTATTGTTCGTCAGTCAGGTTCTTGCCCCACAGCGCAATAGTATAGTCCTCGCTCGCGCCGAACCAGGTTAGCCGACCGTTGTACAAGGCATACGCTTCCTGCCGAATATTGTCATAGCCGGTTTTGTCGTTATAGGCGCTGTACCACTGATCGTCCTGATAGTTGGCATTCACATTCAGGCTCAGATATCCGGCATCGATGTTGAAGACTTCGTAATCGATCGAGATATTGCCGCTGATCTTGGGTGCGGAGATAAGCTCATTACCCGCCAGATCCACCATGTCATCGTCGTTATTCATGGTTTGAGAATTCGCCAGGCTCAACTCGGTGTACTCGGTTTCCAGAATACCCAGTCCCATCTGAACCATCAGCTTGTCGGTAACGGCAAACTGCATTTCCGACTCAAAGCCCACCACCTTGGAGCCGCCGGCGTTTTCCAGAAAATTCGACACGCCGACAACGTTAATAAACTGCTGGTCGGTATAGTCGTAGTAGAAGAAGGCGGCATTAATCCGCGCGCGACGATCGAAGAAGTCGGATTTTATGCCGATCTCATAGGCATCGAGATATTCAGGTGCCGCGTAGGCGTTTTCAAACTCACGGGGCTCGTAATATACCCCGGCATTAAAATTACCCGCGCGGAAACCTCGGCTGTAGCTCGCATAGGCCATCAACTGCTCATTAAAGCGATAGTCGACCCCGATTTTGCCCGTCCACTCCCTCTCCACAGCAGTCATACGCGGCGCCGAATCGGTGGTGTAAGGGCCATGGGTGTAGCCCGTTTGCGCCGTCTCTAACAAATCACTCAAGCCAATGCGGCCTTCCAACAACGCGACGATAATCTCTGTCGGCTCAAACGGACTCTGACCACCGACATTGAGGGGAATGAAGATATTATCCACACCGGTGGTATTTCCCGGCACCCATGTGCCTCGCGGCTCGCCGTCGTAACCCAGGCGGGATACGTTCAGATAGGTCAGTTCTATTTCATCTTCGGTGTAGCGCAGGCCCACGTCGACGCCCAGATTTGCCGTGACGTTCCAGCGCAATTGCGAGTACATGGCATAGCTGGTTTTCTCGGTGTCCATACGCTGATCGATAGCGCCAAAATCCAGCAGATAGGGATAGTAGCCACCGACCCCCGGAAAGGTTGCCGCCACTCGCGTATCCGGCGGTGTGCCGTATATCGCGTAGTTGTTGTGCAGTTTCATATCTTCGGTGGCGTAGTACGCGCCGACAATCAGATCAAAATCGTCCATCAGTGTTGTGGATAAACGCAGGTCCTGGCTGAAGGCTTCGGTCTCCATACCCCAGATAATTTCCAGTAACTCTTCCGGGTTTCCATCGACGTTCTGACGCTGGCCGTAATCAGAAATACTGGCCGAGGTGATGGCGGTTAAGGTAAACGCATCGGTTTGATATTCCAGCTTGTTAACAATCTGGTCCAGGCCCACCGTCAACGGCCCGGTGAAGTTATCCTCCACTTCGTTGTAGCCCAAGCCTTCAGCCGGGCGAGAATAGCCAGTGTTGTCAATAAAGCCATTGTTAGGATGGTCGTACGTGCCAACGCCGGTGCCATCAAACAGCGAACCCAGTCCGGGAATCCCCGAATTATTCGACAGGTCACCACGCGGTTCATTGCGACTGGCATTCGCCAAGGCGTCGTTTTCACCGCGGGTGTATTTGAACACCATGCTCAGCTCGTCAGTAAACTGCATATTCAGCACCAGTCGCGCGGCCTGAAAATCCATCTGCGATAAATCCGGTCCACCCAGACGATTTTCCACGTAGCCATCGCGCCGCGAATAGGAATACGCCAGCCGCGCGGCCAGACGATCCTCGATCAGCGTGCCCTCAATACCATATTCACCCGAGTGCCCGTTGTAATTGCGCAGCCCCTGCTTCAGGTTGATCGCCAGCGGGTCGTTGACCATCGGCGTTTTGGTAACGATGTTAATCGCGCCACCCGTAGTGTTCTTGCCATACAGAGTGCCCTGCGGTCCGCGCAGCACTTCCAGACGCTCTACATCAAAGAAACTCATGCCGTGGGTATATACCGCGCCCATATACGCTTCGTCGCTGTACACCCCAATCGGACTGGCCTGGCTGGAGCTGTAATCCGACATACTTACGCCGCGAATGGAGAAGATCGGCTGCACATCGCCATAGGGGCTGCTGACCTGCATATTGGGGACCTGCGCCGAAATATCATTGGCGCTGGTCAAGCCGAGCTTCTCGAGTTGGGTGCCGGTCATACCGGTGATTGCGATCGGGGTATCCTGGGTGCTTTCAGAGCGTTTCTGCGCCGTTACAATCACTTCTTCCAGCATGGGCGCCGATAGCGCGCTCGCCGAAAAGCCCAACAATAACGTCAGCTTCGCACTGACTGCGATCTTATGAATCGGTTTCGCCATGGTGTTATCAACCTCTAAGGACTGCTTGTTTTTATCGTTTTTAACAATGTATACCCTAGCTAAGGCTGATGGCGATTTTCCGCCAGAAACATTCAGAAAGAGACAATGTGACCTGGCAGAAAAGGATGAGCGTCCGGCATCAATGCGGCTCAGTTTTGCGTCGATAGACTGTCGGCCACACCGTATTCAGCCCGATAATCACTGGGGCTGCAGCCGACGGCAGCGCGGAATGCGCGGGTGAAATTCGAGGCATCGCTGTATCCGAGTTCCTGGGCGATACGGGTGATCGACAGGCGACTTCCCGCCAGCAGTTGTCTGGCGCGATTGCTGCGCTCTTCCACACAAAGTTGCCGATACACCAGTCCCTCCCGCTTTAAGTGGCGGTGCAGTGTCCGACTATTGATATTCAGCGTGGCCGCCAACTCTTCAATACTGGGCAAGCCGTCGTTGGATTCGCGCAGCATCATTCGCGTCCAGGCACCGATATTGCCGCTGCTGACAATGTGATCCACCAGTTGTCGGCAGCGCTGCTCGGCCACAGCCAGCGAGGCCGCGTTTGCCATCGCCGGCTCCTCCCCGAGAATGCTGGTGGGCAAGCGCAGGCACAACCCCGGATGAGGCAAGGCCGCAAAGTGCAGACGCGCCTGAGGCATCAACTGATGATAGCGATCCCGATGCAATGGTGCGGGAATCGATAATTCCAAATCGTAATGGGGCAGCGCGCCCTGAATCAGCTCCTGCACATCCGTCAGTGCCGCGACGGCCAGCATCTCGATATGAAAGGCCAGGCAATCGGAGGACATCGCCAGGGTTGGCAAAAACCGCATCTCCGCCCCTTGCGGGGTCACGCGGTACTGCATTCGGAAGGCGGGAAACACCAGACGAAAAAAGCGCGATGTGAGACGCATGGCATAGTCCACCGTCGGGCTGGAAAGCATGGCGTAACCCACCAGGGCGTGGTTGCGCAGGCGGATGGAACGCCCCAGTTCCAGCGGCAGATCGCGACCGCCAATGCCCATAAGCGCCGAGACCAGCCGCTCGAGTTCTTCAAGACTCAGTTGGGCTTCCGGGTCATTCAGCAGTGTCGGCGAAATCCCCGCAGCATCCCATACCTCGGCCGCATTGATGCCATGCCGCCCCAGCAGACGCGGTAGCTCGATGTAGTAACGGGCGGGCACAGCGGCCCGCAGGGCATTTGCTGAGACTGTCATGAAATGACCATATCAAGTCCGAAAATGACAGGCAACACGCGCCCCATCCCCCAATAATCAGCTCGCACACAGCATTCTAATAAGGAGAGATTGTCATGATTCGCCTGACTCTGATTGAGCACGGTGGCACCCCACATGAAGTCAGCGCCTCGGCGGGCAGCAGCCTGATGCAGGCCGCGGTCGATAATGCCGTCCCCGGCATCGACGCCGATTGCGGCGGCGGCTGCGCCTGCGGCACCTGCCACATCAAGGTTCCCGCGGAATGGCGAGAACGGGTGGGCGCGCCCAACGATATCGAGTCGATGATTCTCGACCAGACACCTGAGCGCGACGACCATTCCCGGCTCGCCTGCCAGATCACCCTGGAACCCCAACTCGATGGTCTGGTGGTTCATATCCCCGAATTCCAAATGTAAATCCGGCAGCGCCAACGACAAGCCAATAACAACAAGGAGCCCACAGCATGAGCACACTGACCACGCTGCATGACAGCGAATTGCGCGACCCCTACAGCGTCCCGCTGGACAGTATCGACCTGAGCGACCCTCGCCTGTTTTCCCAGAACCGCTGGCAAGAGTACTTCAAGCGCGTACGCGATGAAGACCCGGTTCACTACATTGCCGACAGCCCCTTTGGGCCGTTCTGGTCGGTTACCCGCTTTGACGACATTGTCGCGGTAGATACCAATCATCAGGTGTTTTCCTCTGAACCCTTTATCATGATCGGCGACCTCGACCCCGATCTGCCCATTGAGAACTTCATCTCCATGGACCCGCCCAAGCACGACGAACAGCGCGCCGCCGTGCAGTCCGTCGTCGCACCGCGCAACCTGCAAGCGATGGAAGCCCTGATCCGGCAGCGCATCGGCGCCATCCTCGACGAGCTGCCCGTAGGCGAAGCCTTCGACTGGGTTTCGACGGTCTCCATCGAACTGACCAGCCAGATGCTGGCCACCATCTTTGACTTCCCCTACGAAGAACGGCACAAGCTGCCCTACTGGTCCGACATCTCCACCGCCGCCCCCGAACTGTCCGGCGGCAAGGCCAGCAAGGAAGAGCGCTTCGCCGCCCTCGCCGAGATGGTCAATGCCTTTTCGGCGATCTGGGCGCGCAAGGCCGCCGAGCGCGAGGCGGGACAGCCAGCGGGCTTCGACCTGATCAGCCTGCTACAGGCCAGCGAGGATACCCGCGACATGATCAACCGCCCGGCGGAGTTCATGGGTAACCTCGGTCTGCTGATCGTCGGCGGCAATGACACCACCCGCAATTCCATCACCGGCAGCGTGCTCGCCATGAACCGGTTTCCCGAGGAGTTCGACAAGCTGCGCCGCGACCCCTCGCTGATCCCGAATATGGTCTCGGAAATCATCCGCTGGCAAACGCCACTCGCTCATATGCGCCGGATCGCCACCTGCGACACCGTGCTGGGCGGCAAAAAAATCCGCAAGGGCGACAAAGTGGTCATGTGGTATATCTCCGGCAACCGCGACGAGCGGGTGATCGCCAATCCCGATCGGGTCTTGGTGGATCGCGCCAAAGCCCGTCACCACCTGTCCTTCGGCTTCGGCATTCACCGCTGCATGGGCAACCGTCTGGGCGAGATGCAACTGCGCATCACCTGGGAGGAAATCCTGAAGCGCTTCGAGCGAGTGGAAGTGCTGGCTGAGCCAGAGCGCGTGCACTCCAATTTTGTGCACGGCTACGCGGCGATGCCGGTGAAACTTCATCCCAAGGCAAGCTGACGGTCAGCCGCCCGTCGTGATGCAACGGCATGACGATGGGCGGCAATACGGCCCGGCGCGAATCCCTAAGCGAAGTGTAAAAGCGGCCAGCCATTCTTTATCGGCCAGCCCTGATCATAAGCAGACAACCTAGCGGCGGCGCGAAGCGGCGATATTGAGCATATTCCCGGTCATCATCAGCGCACCGCCCAGCAGAATAGCGACCTCGAAGGGTTCGGCGTAGAACACAACCCCAATCAAGGCAATGAGGGGTAAGCGGAGAAAGTCCAGCGTGACCACGGTGGAGACTTCGGCATGCGCCATGGCCTTCGCCATACAGAAATGTGCCGACAAGGCCATCAGACCAATCACCAGCAGCCATCCCCATTGCGAGCCTACCGGCCATTGCCATTGCGGCAGCGCCAGTATGCCGCCAATGGGCAGTTGGATCAGGCACATGTAAAACAGAATGGTGAGTGCCGGCTCGCTGCGGCTAAGTGCTTTCGTCGCGGTGTGCGATGCTGAATAGCAAATGGCGGAAGCAATGACGATGAGTGACGCGGTATTCACCACGGCCAGCCCTGGCTGAACAATGATCAGCACACCCACCAAGCCCAAGCCTATCGACAACAGCTTTCGACCATTGATGCGCTCTCCCAGCGTCACCGCGGCAATCAGCATCGTCCACATTGGCACCGTAAATTCCAGCGCAAACACCTCGGCCAGTGGCAACAGGCCAATGCCGACAAACCAACCGTACTGGCCGCCGAAATGAAAGACATTACGCAGGGTGTGCAGACCCGGTCGCTGAGTGCTCAGGCCTTGGCGTCGGCCGGACAGCAACACCACCAGACTGATAGCAATCAGGCCAATGACGCTGCGGAAAAACAGGCTCTGAAATACCGGCAGCTCGCCGCTAAGCTCGCGGGCGCCAACTGCCATCAGGCTAAAAGACGCCAGCGCGCCCAACATCCACACTACCGCAAGCATAGCGACACAAATCTCGTTCGTTATTCAGGCCCGATGAGCCCGGCACCACACACTAACCGGCGGACAGTTTCAAACCCAATACACCGAGCATGATCAGTACAAGACTGGCGCCCTTCATCAGATCGACGGGCTCCGCGAACAGCACCGCGCTGAACAACACGGTACCCGCAGCACCAATGCCGACCCACACCGCATAGGCGGTACCCACCGGCAGGGTACGCATGGTCAGTCCAAGCAAGGCAATACTGATAATCATGGCGGACACCGTTAACAGTGTTGGCCAGGGACGGGTAAATCCTTCGGTATATTTCAGGCCGATGGCCCACGCGATTTCAAAGCAGCCCGCTACCAATAACAGTAACCAGTTCACGGCCCATTCTCCTGTAATGGGGCCGTCCCCGACTGAGTTGGAGCGGTGAGGTCGTCCTCACTTCACAAATGACAAGGCGGTTTCCCGCTGACAGGAACTGTAGCACAGCCCGCAGGCTTATTGGTTTTTGCTTAGTGCTGGCTGGCGAACCACTCGTCGGCGCCAAGGGTAAACAGCACATGCTCCTCAAGCGGATGTGAGGCGGGGACGGCGGGGTGAAGAAAATTGCGACCGGTGTTGCGCATACCCAGTCGCTGCATCACCGCCTGAGAGGGCGTATTGCTGGTCGCGGTAAACGAAACCACCTCGTCCAGCGCCAGGTCAGTAAACGCAAAAGCCAGCGCTCGCCGGGCGGCTTCCGTTGCATAGCCCTTTCCCCAATACGCGCTGTGCAGTCGCCAGCCGATCTCCACGCAGGGCGAAAATGGCAGCTCGACAATGGGGCGATTCAGACCGACAAAACCGATAAAGGCGCCGCTGTCGCGCAAGCGCACAGCCCAAAACCCCCAGCCATTGTCGGCGATCAAGGCTTTGCAGCGTGCGGCCATGGCATCGCTGTCCTCTCGGCTTAAACAGCTAGGGAAATAACGCATGATCTCCGGATCGGCGTTGAGCTCAGCGAAGACCGGCAAGTCCTCGTCGCGCCACTGACCGAGTGTCAGGCGCGGTGTTTCCAGTTCAATACTCTCGGTCACGATCACGCCCCATCAGTCCTCTGATGATGTCGCCGTGCGAATACTTGCCGCCAGGTCCGCCGGCAACGGCATCGGTTTAACGGGGCTGACATTGGCCCCGCCGGTATTTCCCTGTGGTATCCAGCCGGGCGCCGTCAGCGCTGCCGCGCCGATAATCCTGAGGCACTGTCCCCACCCCTCTCTCGCGGCGCGATTGCGCCACGCCCAGCGCAGCATGAGCACATGCACCTTCACATGCCAGTACGTGGAAGCCTGCCCGAGCACATGGGCCCGCTCCAGATAGGCAAACTCCTCACGCACACGCCCTTGGCCGCGTGCCTGTTCGGCAGCGGCCAGCTCCACCTCCACAAAGGGCGCAATGCGCTTCGCGAAGCGGCTCACAAGGGCACAGCGGTGCTTAGAAAGGCCAACTGATCTCCTACGATGCGGCTGAACATCGGCTCGACATAGGGTTGAAAATGCCCGGTCTGATACTCCCGCAGCTCAACATTGGCGTACTTCGGCGCCGCCTTGATGCCGGGCTTGGCCGGGGTCGTCACGTCTTCGGTAGCGACCTGCATCAGCACCGGCATCGAGAGCTTGGACAGTGCCTTTATCGGCGAATACAGGCCCACCGACGTGGCAAAGCGCGCGGCAATACGGCGGTCCAACTGGCGATCCTCGGGCACCAGCTCGAGGTAGCCCTGAGACTCGCCGGGCGAGGTCATAATGGCCAGTTCCCCCGGCTCACCGCTGGACAGAATATAGTGCGGTGACAAGCCGAGCATTCCGCGCAGCGTATCGTAACTGCCGTGCAGGGTGAGTGACAGAATCTTTGGCAGGCTGATCATCCCCAGCGATGCAACACCACTGAGATGGGGCACCTGCGCCATCACGGCGGCGATACCGGGCACTTCCGATGCCACTTGCAGCACGTGACCGCCACTCAGAGAGGTGCCCCACAGCACCACGCGCTTGGGATCAACACCGGGCAATTGACGTGCAAACTCAATCGCCGCTTTCCAATCCTGATGCTGTTTTTTTACGTCCAGCAACTGCCGGGGCTCACCGTCACTCTCGCCGAAATGACGGTAGTCAAACACCAGACTGGCATAGCCCGCCTCGGCAAATTTTTCGGCATACGCAGCCAAACGCATCTCTTTGATGGCCGCCAGCCCGTGGGCCATGACCACAATCGGATACGGCCCCTCGGTATCAGGCTGAAAAAACCACGCGGCACAGGAGCTGCCCTGAGAATCAAACCGAATATCCTGCTTCATACACCGTTCCTTTATCTCAATTTATTATGGTGTTGCCTGTTATACACCGCTCCACGCGGCCTTCAATGTGGATGCCGGACAGCTAGCGCAGGCCCGACCAGCGAAACGCGCGCCGCAAAAACTGCGTCGCGTTGTCACGGACAATCTCCCCGTGAGCCATGACCAGCACCTCGGGCTGCCAGGCCAGTATCTGCTGAAGGTGCTGACGTACAAGCCGCCGCGAAAACAGAAAGCTCAAACGCCAGTCCAGCGGCATCTTGCCATGGGGGGCAACGATGCCAGTAAGACGCGCCAGCACGCGCTGCCAGGGGCGGAAGGCCTCCGGTGAGAAGTTCTCAACCAAGTGCACGGTCGACGTTCGATGAAAAAACACCGCCTCCTCCATCGCCCGGGAGCCGGTAAACATGAGCGTATTGATCTCCGCCTGCCAGGGCATCGCCTCATTGCCAAGCTCGCCGGTGAAGTGAATATCCGGCCGCTTTGCCATGACTTTTGCCGTGCCGTACACCTCCGCAGCCGGGCAGTGCTGCTGCCAGTCTTTCAAAAACAGATGGTGCAGCGCATTGGGCGCTATCAGATAGCGAACCGGGCCCAGCTCCGCCAGCGCGTCTGCCAGTTCAGCGCTGTGGCGAACCGGGCTGTGCACCCAGAGGCCGCCATCACTCAGCCGGATAACCGTCATCCGTGTGCGATAAGGCAGGCCCAGAAACGACACAGTTTCCCCGTCGACCAGCCAGAGATTTTCTGCCAGTTTTTCCATTACAACGCGCGATCCCGTCATTGTTTTCCGGTCAGCCATACGCCGCCAGTATGGCCGCCAATTTTCGCAACATTTTGTTGCATAAGCGTTTTTTCGCACAGTGATTGTGCGCAGCCCCACTGATAGCGGCGGCGAAAACACGGCCTGGCGACTCGCTCCATCGCCACGGCTCATCGGCGATCGCGCGTTTTTTAAGCACGCCACCCGCGCCGTTTTCCACCGCCCGGCATGATTTCTGCAGCCTGTTTGAGACACAAGGGACTCTCAACCCCCTCGGATCGGCCCCGGACGAAAGCCTCAGGGCCACCGAAAAATCGGCGAATAATCGCCCCGGGGTTTAGCAAAGCCTTGCTGTGCAGCCACTCTAACTGTGCCGCTAAGCGGCAGCGCTTCGCTAAGCTCCTGGACACTGTTTCACAACACAGGAGTGATCAATGCTACTTGCAACGGACCTCGACGGCACCTTTCTGGCAGGTGATCCGGAGAGCCGACTGAAACTGTACCAGCTCATTTCCGCTCACCCCGATATTCAACTGGCCTTTGTCACCGGACGCGGTCTGGAATCGGTGATCCCCCTGCTGTCCGACCCGACGATTCCCGAGCCGGACTACATTATTTGCGACGTGGGCTGCACCGTGGTCCACGGTGAATCCCGACAGGCCGTGCAGCCTATTCAAGGCAGTATCGATGCCCTCTGGCCCGGCGCCCAAACCATCGAAGCTGCATTGGAAAGTATAGAGGGGCTACAACGTCAAGAGGTGCCACAGGAACGTCGTGTCTCCTATTTCTGCGAGCGCAGTGCCGTCACCGACGAGCTGGTTGCCATCGGTGAATCGCTGAACTGTGACGTGCTGTTTTCGGCAGGCAAATACCTCGACTTTCTGCCCCGCGGCGTCAACAAGGGTCGCACGCTGATACAGCTCGTGGAGCATCTTGGTATCGACCCGGAACTGGTGATGGTGGCCGGCGACACCCTCAATGACCTGTCGATGTACCAGCAGGGATTCAAGGGCGTTTGCGTGGGCGAGTCCGAGCGCGAACTGCTGGAGCAAACCGAGCATCAGGCGCGGATTTATCACGCCGAACGCCCCGGCTGTGGCGGCATTCTCGAGGCCTTCGAACACTTCGGCTTTCTCGGTCATGCCGGTATCGAAGCCGAAGTGCCGGACAATGTGAAATCCGGCAAATCAGATCTGGTCATGGTTTACCACCGCCTTCCCTATGAGGAAGTGGTGGAAAACGGTGAGCTGATCCGCCGCCGCCCCAAATCCCCCAACGGCATCATTCCCACTCTGCTGAGTTTCTTTGCCGGTGGCACCTCCGGTGCCTGGGTCGCCTGGTCGATTGACGACCCGGAACAGGGCCCCTTCCAGACCCACACGGATGTCGATACCAGTCGCTATGAAAAACTGGTGGCCGCACGCGTGCCACTGAGCAAAAGCGACGTGGATATCTTCTACAAGAAATTTTCCAAGGAGGCCTTCTGGCCCACGCTTCACACCTTCTGGGAGCGCGCCAGCTTTCGCGACGAACACTGGCAGGTCTTTCTCAAGGTGAACCGCCTGTTTGCCGAGAGGGCGGCGCAGGAAGCAGCGGAAAATGCCGTGGTTTGGATTCACGACTACAACCTGTGGATGGTGCCCGCCTACCTGCGTGAGCTGCGCCCGGATGTCACCATTGCGTTCTTCCACCACACCTACTTCCCGTCGGCGGATGTGTTCAATGTGCTGCCCTGGCGCCGCGATATTATCGGCAGCCTGCTGCACTGTGATTACATCGGCTTTCACATTCCGCGTCAGGCCGAGAACTTTGTCGATGTCGCGCGCGGCGTGACGCCACTGGAAGTCACCGAGAAACAGAGCTGCGCACCGCGCTATCTCACCTACGGCTGCGCGGTTGGCCTCGACGAGATGAGCACCGAGATCAAAGTGAACGACCGTCGCATCGGGCTCGGCGCCCACCCGGTCGGGCTGGATTTGAACCGGGTGAAAAGCGCCTTGGCCAACACGGACATTCAGGCTCGCATGGAATCCCTGCGCGAAGAACTGAGTGGCACGCGCATGGTGCTGTCGGTAGAGCGACTGGATTTCACCAAAGGCATTATCGAAAAACTCGATGCCTATGAACGCATGCTCAACGAGCATCCGGAATTGCTCGGCAAGGTCACGCTGCTCATGGTCTGCGTGCCCGCCGCCGAGGGCATGACGATTTACGAAGAGCTGCAATCGCAGATTGAACAAACCGTGGGCCGGATCAACGGACGCTTCTCGCGGGTGGGCTGGACACCCCTGCAGTTCTTCTTCCGCTCGCTGCCCTTTGAAGAACTGGTGGCCTACTACGCCATGGCCGATGTGATGTGGATTACCCCGCTGCGCGACGGCTTGAATCTGGTGGCCAAGGAATACGTCGCGACTCAGGGCCTGACCGATGGCAGCGGCGTGCTGGTGCTGTCAGAGTTTGCCGGGGCCGCCGCCGAACTGCGCGGCGCCATCCTCGCCAATCCCCATCATCCACAGGAGCTTGCAGACACCTGTTACTACGCGCTGGCAATGAGCCGCAGCGAAGCCCGCGACCGACTCAGTGAAGCCTATGAAATTGTCTGTCGCTACGACATTGCGCTGTGGGGTCAGGAGTTTGTCGATGCCGTCACTCACCGGCGCGACCAGCGTCTGCAGCCGGTCACCGCACTGCCCGGCTGTGCCGTGGCCTAGCGTCAACGGCTGAACTCTACCAGGCACCGGAAACACCGGGCGGTCGTCATACCGCCCGGCACAACAAGCAATAACACGCGGGAGAACATCATGTCGCTGAGAAACGGCATTCAACTCATCTGCTACCCCAACCGCATTGGGCAAGATCTGAAAGACCTCAAAACCGTGGTGGATACGCACCTGTCCGACGCCATTTGCGGCCTGCATATTCTGCCGTTCTTTCCGTCAAATGCAGACAACGGCTTCTCGCCACTGACGCACAAGGAAGTCGATCCGGCCTTTGGCAGCTGGGATGATATCGAAGCGCTGTCAGCGGAATACGATCTCTGCGTGGACTTGACGGTCAACCACATCTCCGACGAATCGCCGGAGTTCACCGACTTCATTGCCAAGGGCTTCGATTCCGAATACGCGGAGCTGTTTGTCCACGTCGACAAGTTTGGCGACATCAGCCCGGACGATATGGCGAAGATTCATATCCGCAAAGAGAAGGAACCGTTTCGCGAAGTGACGCTCGCCAACGGCGACACCACCCGCGTGTGGTGTACCTTCACCGAGCAGCAGATAGACCTGAATTACGAATCGGAACTGGCCTACCGACTGATGGAAGGCTATATTGCCTTTCTTACCGGCAAGGGTGTCAAACTGCTGCGGCTGGATGCCTTTGGCTATACCACCAAGCGCATCGGCACCAGTTGCTTTCTGGTCGAGCCCGAGGTCTACCGTATCCTCGACTGGATTAACGAGGTGGCCTATAAACACGGCGCCGAATGCCTGCCCGAAGTGCACGACCACACCAGCTATCAGTACGCTATCGCGCGCCGCAATATGCACCCCTACGGCTTTGCGCTGCCACCCCTGCTGCTCTATTCACTGCTCGACGCCAACAGCGTCTATCTGAAAAACTGGCTGCGCATGTGTCCGCGCAATATGGTCACTGTGCTCGATACCCACGACGGTATTTGCATTCCCGATGTCGAGGGCGTACTGCCCGACGAAAAAATCCGCGTGCTGATCGACAACATCGATGCCCGCAGCGCCGACCCGATCATGCGTCGCTCGGCAGCGAACATTCACAGTGTCGGCGCCATCTACCAGCTCACCTGTACGTTTTACGATGCACTGATGCAGAACGACGATGCCTACATCGCCGCCCGCGCTATCCAGTTCTTCACGCCCGGTATTCCTCAGGTGTATTACGTCGGCCTGTTTGCCGGTTGCAACGACCCCGAGCTGATGGAAGAAACCGGCGAGCTGCGCGATATCAACCGGCATTTCTACAGTCTGGAAGAGGTGGAAGACGAGGTCGAGAAACCCGTCGTCAAACGCCTGCTGGCGCTCATGCGCTTCAGAAACAATTACCCGGCATTCGACGGCCACTTCGAACTGAACTACTCCAACGATTCCAGTGTGGCGATGGCCTGGCGCCACGGCGAGTACTACTGCCATCTCTTTGTGGATTTGAATTTCAACACCAGCAAAATTGAGTATGTCGACGTGGAAAGCGGGGAGAGTCTCAGCCTGAGTTTCTGAGCAGCGACGGCGTCGGCAAGGCCATTCAGCCGTTGCCGACGCCTTTGGCAATGAGCACCGCCAGCAATGGGAAGATCATCAGCAACAGCAGTTCCAGGCGTTTAATCAGCACGATTGACGGGGAAACCGCCAATACGTCGCTGGCCTGTCGCTGCAAATTGAGCAGCGCAACCGTCGGAAACAAGGACATCACGGCCACCAGCACAAACAAGCCTAGCTTGGCGTGGAACAGCGGATTAGCGCTGTAAAAGGCCGACGCCTTGCCCACCATCAACCAAAGCAGCAAACCTGCTGCCAGAATGATCATCGCCGCCAGACCGTAGACCCGGTCCAGCAACAACAGACGTCGGAGTTCGCGGCGTGGCAAGCGGTGCGACAGCAAGAGATTCTGCGCCACCAGCATCGCAGCCAGCAGCATGATGCCGACAAAGTGCGCGTAACGAACCAGCGTATCGTCCATAGCCTTCTGTTCCCTGCATTCAGGATGGGTGGCGGCGGTGCTGCTTTCGCGAGAAAAACCACGAGCCGACGCTGAGTATCGCATAGAGCGTGACAATGAAAACCAGCTGCTCGGGCTGGTTCCGGTATTCGTAGCTGAAAATCAGCACCGTCCCCACCAGCAAGCCCAGAAACGCGATCACGGTCACCAGCAGTGACGACTGGGTCTGCGCTCGAATACGAAAGTTGGCATAGGCCATCAACAGCGACACCAGCAAGAAGGTCACGCTGGCAAACTCCAGAATCATCTGCAGGCTGCCTGCAAGAATCAAGGCGAACGCCAACGCCGCCATGCTGAGGATCGCATACACGGGAATACGGTTCTTGCGCGTCGCCAACGCCGCCGGGAAAAAGCCATCCGCCGCAATCACCGCCATCTGTCGCGACGCGCCAAACACCGTTCCACTGATAGCACTGCTGGTGGCTAACATCGCGCCCAGCACCACCAGATCAGTGCCCCAATGGCCCAGCACATTATTGGTTCCCGCCGCCAGTGCATACTCTTCATTGGCGATGATTTCATCAAAGGGAATCGCCAGGATGGCCCCCAGCGAAATAACAAAGTAAATCAGAATGGCGATGAAAATGGCCGAGTAAATCGCGCGCGGAATATTCCGTTCCGGCTCGTCCATTTCGTTCACCGCGTTAATCACCAGCTGAAAACCCTCGTAGGCCACAAAGGTCAGCGAGGCGACGATCAGCACCGAGATCATACTGACCTCGCCCTGCTGCTCCAGCAATACCGGCAGCGTGGTCTGGCTGTTATTAATCAGTACAAAGGAAATAATCGCGAGAATCACCAGCTTGGTATACACCATCAGATCCTCGATCTTGCCCATGCCCTTCACGCTCCAGACATTAATCAGCGTAAAGACCGCAATCACTGCACCGGCCACCAGCTTGCGCACCATCTCGCTGTCGGAGAAGGCAAAACGGCTGATCGCATACGAGGAAAACGTATAGGCATACAATGCCAGCGTGCTGATATAGCCGAAGATAATCCACCAGCCGATCAGCGAGGCCGCAAACGGCGAGCCCGGAAATGTGCGTTTGAAGAACGAGTAGGTGGCGCCCTCATCCTTGTAGTACACACCCAGCTTGATATAGGAGTAGGCCGCGAGCGACGCAATCAGGCCACCCACCAGAATAACCACCGGCGTGAACACACCGACCATCGCGACAGATATCCCCAGAATGGTGAAGATACCGCCGCCCACCATGCCACCCAGCGCAATCGCGACCAGTTCGGGGACGCCCAGCGTTTTACCGCGACTGCGGTGTGAGGACCGGGAGGGACGCTTGTGAAATATCATTCGGAACCTGCTGACAAGGGTCAGGCCGCGTCATAAATCGAACACAGCCACAGGAACCATACTGCCCGGCGTCGACAGAATCCACGAAAAAGTAACGCGGCCTGCCGAATAAACTGCCGACATGTTCCGGCAGGGCTAATCTAGCGATAGAGATACGCCTAACGATAGAGATACTTGGGATCGAGACCCAGACGCTGGCAGCTTTGCACAGCAGGTGATTGCTTGATAACAATGCGATCGCCCAAGTAGCCCAGATAGCGAATCATAAGGCGCTCCCAACCTCGCAGACGGGCTGCTTTCTCGAGTTGAAGCTGCTGCTGCAAGGTCTCGGGTATCAGCGACACCGCGGCGCGGATCATCATGCCTTGAAAGGGGCGCAGCAGACCGGGCAATGCCGGCGTCTCTTTCATGATAGCGAGAAACTCCGCAATAACCGGCGTCGGGCCGAGCTGCGGCTGCATTGCCTTGAAGTGCTCGTCACATTCCTGCTCGCTGTGCGGACAACCCGGCGCGCCGTACATGGCCGCACTCGCCAGCGCTTCCGAGTAAAAGGCATCTCGGTCCGCTTGCGGCAGGGAATACACAAACTGGCAGTAGGCCTGCAAAAACCCGAAAGACGCCGTGGTATGCACCCAGTTCATCAACGGCGCTTGCAGGGCTTTATATTCGCGACCATGCTCATCGACACCCTTTACCTGAGCATGCTGGCGGTTGACGCCGCGAATCAATCTGCGGGCGACTGACTCGGCGCCGTAGACCGTGACCATTGCCGCCAAACCGGTGCGTTTAAGGCGCGGCAATGGCTGATCGCGAAAACTGGTGTGATCCCATACCCCGGCACGAATGCGCGGTTCAGCCAGCTCCAGAACCGTTGCTGTGATACCGCCGATAAACATGGCGACGGGATTCTTGAACACGTGCCAGGATACAGACTCGGGAGGCAGCGCCGCCGCCTCGCCAAAGGGCTCCAGAAAGCTGATATTGCGCATATCCACCGGGCTTTGCTCGCCTGTCATAAGGTCTCCGAGACTGCTTTCAAATGCTGGCCCATAGACTAACCAAGTCCACCGCGCCTTTTAGTTCCCAGAGAACAGATTTTGTCGGGAGGTGCCAACGCACTAACGCGCCCCCTTGTCGCTCATCGAGATTGCCAACTACAGTGCCGGGCAGAGATTGGAATTCGCCATTGTCCCGCCTACCGCCTGCAAGGGGAGACGCCCCTCGCAGGCAAGGATTACTACCCCCGCTCCTGATACTGGCTGAGCGCCTGCATGGCCTCAATGCCATAGACCACAGACGGACCGCCCCCCCATCAGAATTGCCACCGATACCGTCTCGGCAATCTCCCCCTGACTCGCTCCGGCCTCCATGGCATCGTGCACGTGAAAACTGATGCAGCCATCGCAGCGGACAGTAATGGCGATACCCAGAGCAATCAGCTCCTTGGTTTTGGTATCGAGCGCGCCGGGCTTCAGGCTGGCTTCGTGCAACGCCCCAAAGCCCTGCATCACCTCGGGAATCTCCACCCCCAGCTTGCCCATCCACTCGTTCAACTCTTGAAAATGTGCAGGAAAATCTTTCATACCACGCTCCTTATGCTTCGCAGAAAACCGGTGCCGTACATCACCGCCAAGATCTTGGGATCTCAACGTGTAAGTAGTGAAGCACAAAAGCGGGGCGTGCTCTGCCTCGGATTCGTGACAGACGGCATTGCGCGGCATTGTCGTCGACAGCGGTTCAGCGACCGACAAACGGATAGCCATCGTCAAGCGGTGATAGAAATGCTACTGCGCGCAGAGCAAAGAGCGCCTGCGGCAGTTGCTAGAGAAACAAACACGGATCAGCGATTACGTCGACGAACGCAGAACCATTGCGAGGCGCCGCCGACTGCGGCGAGCACTGTACCGTTTGTACCAGATCACCACCCCGGTAACACTCAGCATGGCAACCACAACACCCATCACCGAGATCAGGATGCGTCCCGGCAAGCCCAGAATCCGACCGGAGTGCAGGGGAAATTGGGCCTGAACAAAGAGGTCGGCTGCCGTTCCCTGCCATGGCAGCCAATCGCCAAGTAGCTCTCCGCTTTTCGCGTCTAAAAAGACAGCCCGGTGACCGACGCCGCCGGCACCGTGCCCGGATTCCGCATCGAAAAACTCAATCCGGTAAATACCAAATTCTCTGGCATACCAGATGCTGCCAACCGGCATTGACCAACCCTTTTCGTCAGCAGCCTGCTGGCCTAGAGAAATCGCATGTGCAAAACCGTAGCTGGCCTCGATGGGAGCATCGTGCGGGGCTGGTGCCCGCTCATCGATCGGCGTTGGCGTTACATCAGAAACCAGTGACATTGCCGGGAAGAAGACTTCTCGATAAAGGTTCAGGGAGAAACCGGTGAACGCGATAACAAACAGCAGCACCCAGGTCCATAAACCGAAAGCACGGTGAAGATCAAAGTTGAGCTTTGTAGGCCCATTCCGCCAGCGCACTTTCCAGGCCGGTTTCCAGCGCTGCCAGTAGTTGCGCCCACGGCTTCCATTGGCTCGCAGACCTTCTCCGCTGCTACGCCTGCGTCTTGGCAAGGTCAGAATAAATGCCACGAAGCAGTCCAGCGTCCAGATAAGCGCGATCACCCCAAGCAGCCAGAGCCCCCAGTGGTCCGTTCCCATAAACTCGGGAATGTGCAGGCTAAAGTGCAGCTTATAGAGAAACGAAACAAAATTTTCGGTGGTAATCGGCCACACCGCGCCCCATTCACGCGTTCCTAACACCTCTCCGGATACCGGGTCCACATACACCTGGTTAAATCCGGGCTTGAACAGTTTTCCTGTTTCTGGATTCACTCTGGGCTCCACCCAGTAGTAATACGAGTGACCCGGCTCGGCAGCTAATTCATAGTAGGTAACCTGCACCGCAGGATATTGCTGCTCTATCAACGTGGCCAGCTGCGTAGCGCTTTGCGGAGTCCCCGGCGTACGGGCCTCGAGAAGATGAGGGTTCAACCACTCATCCAACTCATGATCCCAGGAAATTACGGCGCCAGTCAGCCCTGTAATAATCAGGAAGACAGCAATAGTCAGTCCGAAATATCGATGAAGCAGAGTAAGAAATGCGCGCATAATTTATCCAAACGATGACGAGAAAACGGGGCTCAGACATATTTTCCTATGTCTGAGCCCCGTCGCGACTGACAGTCAGGCCCTATCTGTATGGCGATGTATTGAATTAATACCGCCAGGTAATTGATCCCATCACATTCCGCGGGGCACCGAAGTTCGCCTGCCCCCATTGCGGGCTCAGCCGGTATTTTTTATCACCGACGTTATTCACATTGAGAGACAGCGTAAGTGTCTCGGTCAGGTTATAGCTCGCAAAGGCATCAATCAGTGCATAACCTGACTGAACTTCGGTATCGCCATAGTAAATTTTGCTCTGCCAGTTGACGCCGCCACCGACGCGCAAGCCCGGAACGGCCTGCACATTATAGGCAGTAGCCAGCTTGAGCTGCTGGGAAGGAATGAAACGACGGGTATCGTTCCCGTTCTCATCCTCGACCTCGACCTCCGTGTAGCCAGCACTGATGTTAAGCCCTGGCAACACCTCACCAGCAAGCTCCAGTTCAAAGCCGTCGCTCTCAAACTCAACACCGCGATAAAGATTCAAGCCAGACGTGTTATCCCGGCCTACCCATTCGCCAAAATTCTCCTGCCGAGACTCGAACAGCGCAAAGGTCAGTACCGCACGTCCGTCAAAAAACTCCTGCTTAACGCCCACCTCAGAACTCTCGCCTCGCACGGCCCCCAGCGGCGCCAAGTTGGCATCGACCCAGGTTTGCGCCTTGAAGACCTCGCTGTAGCTGGCGTACAGCATGGTGCCGTCGAGCACTTCATAGGTCACACCGACATAAGGAACGGTTTCATTGTCGGAGACATCCTGAGGCGCCCCGTAGCTTACCCCGTCCTGTTCGATATCCACTGTGCGCCCACCCAGCAGAACCGAGAGCGCATCACTCAGCGACAGGCGTGTCGAGATATAGAAGGAGTTTTGCTCCTGATCAATATCGGTGGACTGAGACGCCGCATCGTAAACATCGAATGTCGGGCGCGGTGTCGCGCCATCTGCCCAATCACCGCCGACAGGATCGTAGTTCCAGTTTTGCGTGTAAACAGAGCGTCCGGTGAGCTTGATTTCAGCCATATTCGCGCCGACAACCAACTGGTGGTCGCGCCCCAGAAATGAAAAGCTGCCGCTGACAAACAGGTCAAATATGTCTTCTTTATCATTGGCCTGATACAGGCTGGCATGAGCGGTAAGCCCCACTTCGGTATCCGGGTCTGGCGCACCAGCCAAATAGAACGACTGCCATTCCTTGTCTTGATCATGGCGCGTGTAGATACCCTTCAATACCCAACGCTCACCTAAATCCTGCTCCAGCTCCAGGAAGCTACGTGTTTGCTGTACGTCCTGATAGGCCCACTTCGGAGCGGTATTGGTTGAAACATCGTAATCCGTCAACGAACCATCACTGTAAAAAAGCGGCAATGCCCCTGACGAATTCCCTTCCGTATAACTATCGTTAACGGTATGCCCAAGGGTGAAGCGACTGGATTCGGTAATCGCACCGCTAATCACCCCATAAAATATCTGCATCTCTTTGCTGTAGCGATCCAGATAGGAATCACCATCTTCGCGGGCAACCACAAGACGCCCGGTCAGCCTGTCTTCGATGAGCGTGCCCGACACGTCTCCATCGACGCGATACTGGCTCCAGCTCCCGGCAGAGGCACGTGCCATTGCCTGAAACTCTTCAGTAGGCCGTTTCCGCAAATAGTTAATTGTCGCAGAGGGATTGGCGAGCCCCGTTGTTAAACCGGTCGCCCCTTTGACCACCTCAACCTGTTCATAAATCGCTGAATCATCATGGCCTTGCGTCAGGCCATAGGAGAACGGAACACCAACGCCGTCATATTGGAAATTGACGATATCGAAGCCCCGCGCGGTGTAATACGTTCGGCCCGTCTCCACCTCTTCCACCGTGACACCTGGCACGTATCGCAACAGGCTGTTCACTTCACGCAGAGTGAAATCCTCAATCTGGTCACGCGAAATCACCGATACCACCTGAGGCGTTTCGAGTATCGTCAAATTAAGCTTTGTTGCGGTACGCGTCTTCTCAGGCTCTCCGTAAACATGAACCGTCTCAATATCCCCACGGTCCGCTCGCCCTGATACCTGAACGGGGCTTTCTTCCGCTTCAGCGGCGATGGCATGCGCGCCGTTTATCGAAATCGCTCCCGCTACAGAGACAGCGAGAATGCCGCGATTGAAGATTTTCATAAATCATTCCTGTCGTGTCAGCCTGCGGAGCGAACACTCCGGCCACGTCAAATTGAGGTCAATGGATCTGGCGCAGATACTAAACCAAAATGATAATCAGTATCAACTTCAGTATCAAAAAGGATGCCGCGAGCCATTATCACGAAGGGGAAGACGATGAATAAACGTAGAAATAAAGGGCGAATAGATGCCAGCACTCTACACTGACTTGCCGATGGCTTGTGCTGGGTCTGAGGGAGAACAAACTGCCAAGCCAGCGTACTTGACGAGGGGCCGACGAGACCGATAAAAAAAGATACCGAAAACCGAAAATCAGCCAATAAATCTTCTCAGCGTATGAGCATCGCCATGGCTCGCTGGGACTCCCCGCCAGCGGCCTCAAGACCCGCTTTCACCGACTCACGATTGTTCTCTGGCTGGTTCTGGCTAGCCTTGACCTTACAGGTCAAGCTCTCAATCGTGATCTCCACACCGACGATGGCGGCAATCAGCCGATCGGTGAAATCCTCTGACGCGTCATCGACAGACCACGGCGCGCTCATCACGCGCTCCTGCTGATCAGTTAAGCGATGGAGATGCGCCGTCAGCCACCCTGCGTCATCAACCACACGCGCCCTGCCCTCGACATGAACAGCAAGATAATTCCAGGTAGGCACCACCCGGCCGGTTTCCGCCTTGGTGGCATACAGTGACGGCGAAATGTAAGCATCTGGCCCCTGGAACACCACCAGCACCCGAGCGCCGCCCTGCAAACGCCTCCACACCGGATTCCCGCGAGCCAGATGGCACTGAAGCGTTCCCTGACCGCCATCCTCATCTGAGGTCAGATAAAAAGGCACATGATTCGCCTCAATACCCTCATCATCAGCAACAATCAGCAGGCCAAATCCATAGTCGCGGATATACTGCTGCAGCGCGTTTAGGTCATCTTCTTGAAACTGGCTTGGTACGTACATCTTGCGACCGCCTCACTCACATCCTTAAGCAACAAAACTCAGGCGGCAACTTCCTGCCATTGTTATGTTTCTTCACCTTCTCGAAATATTACTCCTGCTTCTCATGATTTTGTAATGACTCGACTTTATCTTTAACAGCCATGCAGGCCCTCAGGACAGTCGCAATAAAACACACCACCGCTGCAATTGCGCAGGGGAAAAGCAGGAGGGGAATCTTAGCCGTGCACCCCATAAATGCAAATACGCCGAGCAGAAACGCTATGAACAATTCTGTAATAATCGACTCCCACTCAAGAGCGAAGCCGATTTTTATACTCTTCGATGCGAAGTGCCTTACTCTCATTTCGCAGAGGCTCTAAGAAACATAACGCCGCAGTAACCCGTTCGCGGGAGCGAAGCGGAGGGAACCCAAAGCGCAGCTTTGGGCGGTCGGGTTCACTGCTTTGTTAAATTTCTTCTTTAAGAATTTTCTCATCAACGGTATCTATGACGATGCTGTGGTATTCAACAATGAACCATTTTTCAAATAGATTGGGGCCATATTTCTCTGGCCATAAGGTTTCATCTTGGTACCAGCCATGCATAAACTCCTCAAGGAGTATTTCCGCGTTATTTAATGCCCAGATGCTGGCGTGAGTATCCGTTTCGACTTCCTCCGGAACAAGATAAACCAAGCAGTCCTCTCTTACTTGTCCCAGTGTTAGTGGCTCGCTATCTGGATACGGATCTACATCATTTACCCAATCTACAGCTTCCTGAGTTGCCTTTAAAATTATCGCCGCTCTATTAATTAACATTAGAACTCTCTGGAAATGTGACGCCTTGCTTTGGGGCGCCGGAGCGCCAGCGAAGGCGTCCCAGCAGCGCGTCTTTTGCGCTGCGACAACAGCAACTTGTTAAATGGCATTACCTGCCAACCTTCTTGTATAGCTTTTCAAAATGCTCGTTGGCTTCATTGGCATTTAGTACTTGGCGTTCTTCAACTTTCATGGTGTTGTACTCCAGCAACTTCTGAATGAATACATCGAAGAATCCGAGCGGGAGGATTAGCGACAAAACAACGGAGAATACAATGACATCAGTTAGCCACGTTGCATCCGTAAAGTACGCAAATACAACCAAGCAGGCCAATCCCATCTTTATCCACTTAGACGCGGATACAAAACCCATCGAGGATTTGATATCGCCGGTCAGCATTTCTTCCTGAATGTTACGCACGATATCTCCTTTGACATTTAACGACCAAGCTCACCGGCGGCAAGGGAGCGCAGTCCAGCGGAATGCCGTAGGCATGTAGCGATGTTTGACATTTTTGTTATGCATTTACTTCACCACTACTGCATTACCAGATGCGACCACCATAGACACACCCCAGCTACTTCCCTGAGCCTGATAGGGGGCAAAGGAAACACGGAAACCTAATATAGCATTTGCCCCTTTTTCTAAGGCTTTTTCCATTGCAAGGTACTGAACTTCTTCGCGTATTTTGGTGAAATGCTCCTCTGTTTTTCGCATTGTAGGCATAAACACCTTTTCAGCGAAAACCGGGCCAATGAATTCCGAAACACCTTTATTCGGAATGCTTTCAGTAACACTTACCAATATTTTTCATCCAAAATATTTTTGGGTGTCACAACACAACTCTCATCTTTTGATGAAAAGATTCCCATACTTTAACTCCATGTGTGCATAACGCCTGCCACAACGGCTTGGGTAAAGTGGCGGCGTTTTTGCGTCTTTTTTTGCAAAAACGGTGGCAGTTTACCCAAGTCCGATTGGTGGCACTTGTTAGCTTAATTTTTAAGAATTAACAATTTCTTTAACTCTCTGTTCTAGCAGCTTAATAGCTTCTACATAATTAAGCTCGTTGCCTGATACAACAGGAGAAAGTTTTGCATTTACAATTACTTTTGAACCGTTTCGATAAGGATAAGTTTCAATCGTTACAGGAATATCAGAGGTTCCAACTTTTAGCCAAAACCGTTCCTTAAAAATTTTACCAGTAACGTCATCTGTATAGCCTTGACCTGAGGACTTTTCTGCTCTAGATAATCTTTGAAAATTGGCATAAACAGCATCACCTGGAAATTCAGAATTAACTTCAAATTTCCAAGGATAACCAGCGCTACTCAATGTTTCTTTTAAGTCTTTACTGCTTAGGTCTAACCATGAAAAGTGCGGTTGACCTGTTAGGAAGTTACTGGTTGTATCTTGGTTATATTTTTGTGGATATAAAACAATCTTTGAGCTTGCATCTGTATTTTCCAGAACGAGTGAACCATCTATTGTTACAGTTGAATTTCTTAAGAAATTACAATTCCCAGAAACCCACCCACAAGCCGAGCGAGTTACTTTAAAACTGTTCTCTGATGATTCCCAGTTATTGATAAATCTGACGCTCCCATTCTCAAGGTATTTGGAATAAGAAAGGCCACCTATTTTAGAAAACACTTCTTTTGCGGAACTACTTTCAACTTTTGGTAAAACAATAGAAATTTTATCCTGATCAGTAAAAGTAACTACTTTTTTGGCAACTGGCTCCTGTTTTAAATTAGCACAGCCACTAATCCCAATAGCGAGAGTAAGTCCAATCGCCAATCCTTTTTTCATCATTTTCATTTTCCTTTTTAAGGTTGTTGTTGACACATATGTGCCGGTTAAAAAAGCTAACGCTCCACTCACCGGAATTTTAGGAGCGCAGCGAGTAAAATTTCCGTGTGCAGTGGCTTGTTAGCAGTATCACTCCTTGATGCTTGTCAACTCTTGCTCACTGAATTCAATTTCACTAATACGAAGTAGGCCACTTGCAATGGCAGGCTCGAAGTATTCCAAAAGCCTATCGGAACCACCATTCCTTGAAGGCTCCTCTTCTGGAGTGTTCATCAGGACCAATTCAAGATAAGCATTAACCTTTTTCGTCGTCTTGTAGTGGGATATTTTGCTAAGCATTACATAGAGGCGATCTCGATACATGAATGGAATGCTTCTATTTGGCCTAAACTCTACAAAAACTTCGTGGTCGTCATCTCTATAATAAGCATCATAAATTGGCTGGATATTACTCACGGGGTCAATGCCATGAAATTGCGTTGTCAGTTTAGCTTCAGTTATGACATTGGACTGATGAATCTTTTTTGACGCCAAATACTTAGACAAGGAAAGCTTTTCGGCTTCCCGCCAGTTATAGCTAACTCGGGTGGGCGTTGAAGATTCTACTCTCGCAGGTGGCTGCTCAGAGCTTTTGCTCTCTTCTACCTCTTCGTCCGATGCTTTGGTTACAGTCGGTGGCGCGTGATAGTCGCCATACACATTGGTATGGCTTTGATTCTGTGTGTTATTGCTCGTGACAGAAATTAGCTGGGATAAAAGGTCGTTATTCTTTTTCTCAAGTGTTTGTACTTCTTTTTCTTTCTTTCTTACTTCCCGGGATATGGTTAGCAATTTACCAAGAGAGAAGTTATCGAATGACTCAGCCAGAACAAGTACGAGCAGCAGAAAAAGAAGAAATACAATTCCATTATTCAACTCGCCTTGCGGCTCGACCCAGACATAGTTGAATATCACCATCGCCGCCAACAGCAGACAGAATATTGAAATCAATACCCTAACGAATGTCGATGTTTCTTTCATTTCAGATTGACTCATACGTTTCCTTGGACTGCTAACAGCCTGTTTATGAGGCCTGCGGCCTCATAATAAATATTATCGGGCGGCCGTCTATCACGCCCACCCATTTTAGCCCACTCTCTAACCTATTGTTTTTAAAACAATATTTCGAAATCAGGTTTCTTCGCGACGAATAACAGGGCCATTTCACTGGCAGGAAGGAGATATCGGGATATACTGTATATACATAAGGGGTATCCATTTAGCTCCACCTCTCATTTATTCCTCCTTAGCCTTCCTCACAACGACGTTCTCGTAAGTCACCGGTTCAGTTGCAACAGCCTGCTGCAACAATCGGTAAAACAACATCCCTCGCGATCTTGAAGAACGGCGATTAAATCGGAACACGAACTCATCAAGGTAAGCGTCAAGTTGTTCGGGCCGAACAGCCCCATGATGGGTGCCAAGTAGCCAGCGTTTAATCAGTGAAGCGACACGGTGTACGCCCGGCATTGAGGTATGTGCAGGCGTTTCCGAACCCAGCATGACTTTTCGATCATGCTGGTAACCGAGCTCATGTAGCTTCACATACATACCCGCGCCATCGGTGCGGACATGGCTGCCGGTTTCTATTGAGTTCTGGATAAAGGGCAGGACATTACCCTTCGTGTCATCATCAATGCGACGCAAGCGAATCCGACCGAAGCCTTGGGGCTCCTTTATCTCCACCGCAAGAATGATAAGTACGCGCTGTGTATGGCTTTTCCGCTTGCTTCTATCCCCCGGCCGGCCATCAGTCATATCCAGATAGGTCTCATCGACCTCGACCAAACCGTGCAGTTTTTCTCTACCCGGCCTGATCATCGCCCGGCGATACCGATGCAGAATCATCCAGGCTGTCTGGTAGCTTCCCAAGCCTAATACCCGCTGCAAGCCAAGCGCGCTTACACCTTGCTTCTGATTGGTCAGATACCATGCTGCCGCCAGCCACACTCGGAGTGGTGTTCTCGTCTTGCTAAAAATCGTACCGGCAGTAACAGAGCTTTGATAACGACAGTGGCGACAAATCAATCGACCGCGATTCGCTCTATGCGGCTTCCCCGCCAGGGCACAGGATGGACACACGAAGCCTTCTGGCCAACGGAGTTTTTCGAGATAAGCAAGACAGGCATCCTCAGTGGAAAACCAGTCCAGGAATGCATTCCAATTTTGGGGGTAGTCTTTGCCGGCAATCGGGGATAAAGTATGGATATCCATCCAGTAGTTATACGCTATGTGGAGCTAAATGGATACCCCTTATA